>NZ_JBIINP010000203.1:0-6813 GCF_044337415.1 Luteitalea sp. | reverse complement strand
CCGGGCGACGACCCGACGCTGCTGTTCACCAATGCCGGGATGAACCAGTTCAAGGACGTGTTCCTGGGCAAGGAGAAGCGGGACTACGCCCGGGCCACGACCGCGCAGAAGTGCATGCGCGTGAGCGGCAAGCACAACGACCTCGACAACGTGGGCCCCTCGCCGCGCCATCACACGTTCTTCGAGATGCTGGGCAACTTCTCGTTCGGCGACTACTTCAAGGGCGAGGCGATCCCGTACGCCTGGCACCTGCTCACCGAGGTCTGGGGGCTCCCCAAGGAGCGCCTGCACGCGACCATCTTCATGGGCGAGCCCGGCGTGCCGCGCGACGACGAGGCCTACGACCTGTGGCGGAAGTTCCTCCCGGTCGACCGCATCGGCGAGCTCGGCGCCGAGGACAACTTCTGGCAGATGGGCGACACGGGGCCCTGCGGCCGCTGCTCCGAGATCTACTTCATCAAGGACGACGGGTCCATGATGGAGATCTGGAACAACGTGTTCATGGAGTTCGACCGCCAGCCGGGCGGCGTGCTCGAGCCGCTGCCGGCACGGTCCATCGACACGGGCATGGGCCTCGAGCGCATCACCGCAGTGCTGCAGGGCGTCGAGAGCAACTACGACACCGACCTGTTCCAGCCCCTGCTGCAGGAGATCGCGCGGATGTGCGGCCAGCCGTACACGCGGACCGATCAGGCCAGCACGTCGATGCGCGTGATCGCCGATCACATGCGCGCCAGCACCTTCCTGATCGCCGATGGCGTGATCCCGAGCAACGAGTGGCGCGGCTACGTGCTGCGCAAGATCATGCGTCGTGCGATGCGCCACGGCAAGAAGCTCGGCATCACCGAGCCGTTCATGCATGCGCTCGCCGACAAGGTCGTGTCGGAGATGGGCGATGCCTATCCCGAACTCCGGGCCAATCGCGACAGCGTGGTGAAGGTGATCCGCTCCGAGGAGGAACGGTTCGACGCCGTGCTCACCGCCGGACTCGGCCGGCTCGAGCAGGTGCTCGATCGCGCCGCGGCCTCCGACCGCAAGGTCGTGCCCGGCGACGAGATGTTCCGCCTCTACGACTCGCTCGGCCTGCCGCTGGACTTCATCGAGGACCTCGCCAGCGAGCGTCAGCTGGCCGTGGACCGCGCCGGCTACGAAGCGGCGATGGAGGCGCAGCGTGAACGGGCGCGCGCCGGCAGCCACTTCGAGGTGGCGCGGGCCCAGGGCTTCGCCGTGAGCAGCGCCACCACGCAGGCGGCCCTCGACGTGATTGGCGACCGGTTCGACGGCTACGAGGTCACCGAAGTCCTCGAGGCGCGGATCGTCGCCCTGTTCGATGCCGACCGCCAGGAAGTGCCGGCACTCGACGCCGGGGTGACCGGCTACGTGGTGCTCGATCGCACGCCCTTCTACGTCGAGAGCGGCGGCCAGGTCTCGGACACGGGCACGCTGACGGCCGAGGATGGCCTCGCCACGGTGCAGGCCATGGCACGCCTCACGCCCGGCGGCCCGCGGGTCCACACCGTGACCGTGACGAAGGGCCTGCTGCAGGCGGGCGCCGTGGTCGCGGCGCGCGTCGACCTCGCACGCCGCGCAGCGATCAAGCGTAACCACACCGCGACGCACCTCCTGCACGCCGCGCTGCGCCGGACCCTCGGCACGCACGTGAAGCAGGCCGGTTCGCTCGTCGCGCCCGATCGCCTCCGCTTCGACTTCGTCCACACGGGGACGATCTCGGCCGAGGAACTCGAGACGATCGAACGGATCGTCAACACCGAGATCATGCGCAACACGGCGGTCCAGACGACGCTGCGCAAGACCGACGAGGCGATGGCGCTCGGGGCGATGGCGCTGTTCGGCGAGAAGTACGGCGACACGGTGCGCGTGGTCGACATCCCCGGCTTCAGCCTCGAGCTGTGCGGCGGCACGCACTGCCGCGCGACCGGCGACATCGGCGTGTTCGCGGTGGTCGGCGAGGGCGGCGTCGCGGCGGGTGTCCGCCGCGTCGAGGCCGTGACGGGTGAAGGCGCCGTGGCCCTGCTGCAGGGCGAGCGTCGCCACCTGCAGGCCGTCGCCGGTGAGCTCCACGTGTCGGCGGCCGAGGCGGCCGAAGCCGCCTCGAAGCTGCAGGGCGAGGTGAAGCGCCTCACGAAGGCCTTGCACGAGGCCAAGGTCAAGGCCGCCCTCGGCGGCGGCGAGGGACCGGGAGGCCAGCAGACCCACGATGTGGGCGGCCTGAAGGTGGTCACCCGCCGGGTCGACGGCGTCGATCGGTCGGCCCTCCGCGAACTGGCCGACCAGATCAAGGCGTCCATCGGCTCCGGCGTCGTCGTGCTCGCCGCTGAAGCCGAGGGCAAGGTGAGCTTCGTCGTGTCGGTCACGGCCGACCTGACGACGAAGGTCAAGGCCGGCGACCTCGTGAAGCGCCTCGGCCCCATCGTGGGGGGCGGCGGGGGCGGTCGCCCCGACTTCGCCGAGGCCGGCGGCAAGCAGCCGGAGCACATCGCCGACCTGCTCGCGGCCGCGCCGAAGGCGGTCGGCGACGCGGCGGGAGTGGCAGCCCGCTGACAGGATCGTCAGTCCAGCGACGCCACGCGGGGCTCCCGCGCGGCAGTTCCTGCCACCGGCCGGCCTGATCCGGCCTGATCGCAGGCTCCCCCGACCGGGATCGAGTCTTGCGACGCCATGCCGATGTGATGGGCATGGTCCCCCGACTCCTCGTGTCTGCGCTCGCGGCGTGCCTCCTGGGTATGGCCGCTCCCGCACGCGCCCAGATCTACGTCAGCCGGGATGCCGCCGGCACCCTGGTGCTGTCCGATCGGCCCGTGGACGGCGCCATCAGCTCCTACGCGGTGCGCAATTCGGCCGTACGCACCACTCGCGCGGTGCCTGCCGAGACCGGCGCCCTCTACGACGAGATCATCGAGTCCGCGGCGGCCACGCACGGTGTGCGCCCCGAACTGGTGCGAGCCGTGATCCAGGTGGAATCGGGCTTCAACCCCCGGGCCCGGTCCCACAAGGGCGCCATGGGCCTGATGCAACTGATGCCCCAGACGGCGGCCGGCCTCGGCGTCGAGAACCCGTGGGACCCGGTCCAGAACATCGAGGGCGGCGTGGCCTACCTCGGCTCGCTGATCCGCGAGTTCGGCGACGAGGTGCTGGCGCTCGCGGCGTACAACGCCGGGCCGGGGGCCGTGAACCGGTACGGCCAGCGGGTGCCGCCCTATCGCGAGACCCGGGAGTACGTCCAGAAGATCACGCGCCGCACCGAGGCCGAGCCGGTGGCGCCCAGTGGACGCACGGTGATCTACAAGGTGCTGGAAGAGGTCGACGGCCAGCCACAGTGGCGCCTCACCGATACGCGTCCCACGAGCGGGCGGTACGAGGTCGTGCGCTGATGCCCCACCGACACCGTGCTCCCTAGCCAGACAAGGATTCCATCCCTCGCCGCCAGAGCCGAGGGCGCTGGCCGACGGGCCTGAGGCAGGGTGGCGACTTGTGCCCCACCGGGCGCACGGATAGACTCGCCGCGCACGTGTGTAGGGCACGATGGACATCCTGAACCGGCTGCGACGGACGTTCGGGCGGGTTGGCAGGACAGCGCTCTTCGCGTTCCTGTGCACGGGCCTCCTCGTCCGGTCGGCCGCCGCGCAGGGCACGCCGCCGCCCGGCGTCCTCTTCCTCCACTCCTACGACTCCACCTACCAGTGGACCCGCGATCTCGAGCAGGGCGCGCGCGAGGCCATGGCAACTCTCGGCCCGTCGCTCGCGGTTCGCGTGGAGTACCTCGACGCCAGGCACGAGACGCGGGCGGAGATCCGCGAACAGTTCGCCACGTGGCTGGCCGCCAAGTACGACAGACCGCCCATCCTCATCGTCGCCTCCGACGACGCCGCGGTCGAGTTCCTGCTGTCGCACCCGGCGCTGTTCGCTGACGTGCCGGTCATCTTCGGCGGCGTCAACAGCGCCGCGTTGGCCGCCCGCCTGCCGCGCAGTCGGTTTGCCGGCATCACCGAACCCACCGACGTGGATCACCTGATCACACGGGTCCTCGAGGTGCGCAAGGGCACGCGGCGCGTCTTCGTGGTCACCGATCGCCAGCCCGCGTCGGTCGAGTTGCGCCGGGCCATCGAACTGGCCGCCCGCGAGCACGAGGGGCTGACCGTCACCTACCTGTCGGGAGAGATCCTCGGCTTCGGGCAGATCGTGGCCGCGCTGGCGCGCGACACGCAACCGGACGACCTCGTGATCGTGCGCCCCGTGATCGAGGATCAGGATGGCACGCCCATCGACGCCGGCATCAGCCTGCAGCGCGTGGTCGAGGCGTCGCGCGCGCCGGTGGTCAGCCCGAGCGTGAGCGACATCGGGCAAGGCCTGCTGGCCGGCATCTACAGCACCGGCATCGAGCACGGGCACCGCATGGGACAGAAGGCGCTTGCCGTGATCCGCGGCACGCCGGTCAGCCGGCTCGGCATCGAGCCCTCGATCGACGACCAGCTGATCTTCGACGCGCAGCAGCTCTCGCGCTGGGGTCTGCGCGAGGTCGACCTGCCGCCCGGCTCACGGGTGGGCAACCACCCGCCGAGCTTCTACCGCGCCAACAAGGCCTTGATCTGGACGGGCATCGCGGCGCTGGTGGTGCAGTCGGGCATCATCGGCGCGCTCGTCGTGATGGCGCGGGCGCGACGCCGGGCGCAGCGGGCACTCCAGGCACAGGCCGACGCGCTGGCGGCCTCGCACCAACAACTCGACCTGGCCCATCGTTCGCTGCTGCGGGAGCAGGAGGGCCGCCAGGTCGCTGAAGAGGCGCTGCGGCAGTCCCAGAAGATGGAGGCGCTCGGCCGACTGGCCGGGGGCGTGGCGCACGACTTCAACAACCTGCTGACGGTGATCATCGGCCAGAGCGCCCTGCTGGCGGAGCAGTTGCCGGCCGGCGGCGCGTTGCGGGCCGGCGCCGACGAGATCCGCACCGCCAGCGATCGAGCGGCCACGCTCACTCGCCAACTGCTGGCGTTCAGCCGGAAGCAGGTGGTGCCGCGCACACCCTGCCGTGTCGCCGCGACACTGCGACAGCTGGAACCCATCATCCGCAGGCTGGTGCCGGAAACGGTCGCCGTGGAGTTGCGCGCCGCCGACGACATCCCGGCCCTGATTCTCGGCGAAGGGCAGTTCGAGCAGGTGGTGCTGAACCTGGTGACCAACGCGAAGGACGCCATGCCGGACGGTGGGCGGTTGGCCATCGAGGCGCGCGTCGAGACGGTCGCCTCGCCGCTGCTGGGAGATCCGGACCTGCAGCCGGGCACCTACGTCGTGCTGCGCGTCACCGATTCGGGGCAAGGCATGACGGCCGAGACACAGCGGCAGATCTTCGAGCCATTCTTCACCACCAAGGCGGCGGGGCATGGCACCGGCGTGGGGCTGGCGACCGTGTACGGCATCGTGAAGCAGCACGGCGGCGGGATCACGGTGAACAGCGCGCCGGGCATGGGCGCGACGTTCGCGGTCTACTTTCCGGCGACGCTCGGCGCCGGGGCCGTCGTGGGCGCCTCGCCGCTGACGACCGCGTAGTCCGAGCGCGAGGTCAGCGGCGGAGTTCGGCCGCGAGGCGGTCCACCACGTCCTTGGATTCCTTCAGGCCGAGTCCGGTGGCGTCCCGCACGGCCTTGATGGCCTCGATGAGCTGGCCGTCCCGCACGGCGCGTTCGACGGACGCGGCCACGGCGGGCGGGAGGCTGCCCAACGTCCCCGGCTTGCCCTCCCCCCGGGCCGCCGCCAGTGCCTCGGCCGTGGTGAGCCCCGGCCGTGCACCGCTGGCGCTCCCCGTCGAGCCGCGTAGAGCCTGCGCCTGGCGACGCCGGAGCACCCAGAGCACCACGGCCACCGAAACGACCAGATCGAGGACGATGAAGGCGATGAGCGTGGTGGACATTCAGTCCCTCGGCAGACGCGCGTTGATCGAGGCGCGGAACTCGTGGCGCAGGGCCGTGACGTCGCTCCGCTCGAGCCGCAGCACGCTGGCGATGCGGCTGATCTCGGTGTCCTCGACGGTGGTGATGCCATGCTGCGCGGAGACCGCGAACAGCGCACGGAGGAGTTGGAGTTTCTCCTCACGGCTGGCCAGGACCTCGAACTCGCGCGCGACCTGGTAGTCCTCGGCCGCGCCATGACTGCTGGTGGCCTGCACGGCAAGGCCGACGAGGCGCTGCGCCTGCTCGGGCGAGACGTCGCCCTCGGTCGCGAGGCGGGTCTCCATCACGGCACGCTCCTCGGCGCTGACGTCGTGATCGGCGAACGCCACACGGCCGAGCAGGTAGGCGAAGGCCGCGAGCAGGCGCGCCCGCTCTGGTGCGACCCCGGTCAGGACGGTCGCAATCTCGGATACCGTCTCGGTGTCGTGCGCGGCGCCATCGTCGCCCGCCAGGCCGAGGCTCCTGAAGAGAGCCGACAGCATCAGCGCTTCGGGGAGAAGATGGCGCCGAGCACCCAGCTGACCAGGCTCACGAGCAGCGCGCCGAGCACGGCACTGCCGAAGCCGTCGAGGTCGAAGCCGGGGACGAGGGAGGCCGCGAGCCCGAACGCGAGCCCGTTGACCACCAGGTAGAAGAGCCCCAGCGTGATGATCGTGATGGGCAACGTCAGGATGGTGAGCAGCGGCCGCACCAGCGCGTTGACGAGCCCGAGCACGAAGGCCGCGATGAACAGCGCCGGCACGGAGCTCACGCGGACGCCGGGGACGAGGTAAGCCGCCACCCAGAGGGCAGCCGCCACGATGACCAGGTGGAGCAGGAATCCCATGGGGGTTAACGCTACCAGAGAAGC
>NZ_JBIINP010000045.1:0-28746 GCF_044337415.1 Luteitalea sp. | reverse complement strand
CCGGGTACCGGGTACGGGGTACAGGAGGATGGTAGGGCCGGTTGTCCCAACCCGGCCCCCGGCTAGTACAGGAACGCCAGGGTGCGTCCGACCCAGGCCAGGGCGCGGGCGAGGAACTGGCCCGCGGCGGTAGGCGTGGCCAGCATCGTGCCGGCTTCGGCGACCACGCAGGTCAGGAACCCGATTCGGTAGACCGGATGGACCCGGCCGTCACGCCAGCGGTCGCACAGCATTTCCCAGACGATGAACAGGTTGGTCGCGAGTACGCCCACCGGCGCCGCCCACCCGACCGGGCCCGCGATCGCGACGAGGATCCGGAATGCCGCGGCGCCCATGCCGGCGACGCTGGCGACGATCATGAGTCGCTTGTGGGCCGCCGGACGCCGCCGCAGCACGAGCGCAGCCACGTAGAAGCCGGTAAACAGCACCAGCGTGACGAAGATGGCCGGTCCGAATTGCGACCAGAACGACGAGCGCCCAAGACGCTCCACCTCCGCCATCCGCACCCCGACGACGAGCAGGCCGGTCGCGACCATCAGCACCGCGAGCCCGATGCTCAGTGCCCCGAGCGTGCGATGGAGCGATACCCGCCGGGCGCGGACCAGCGCGGCCTGCAGGGGCAACAGCGCGTACCAGAGGAAGAAGCTCCAGCCGTGGACATGCGTCGCGAGTGGAGCTGCCGGGTACGTCCCGGAGAGTTGCGGACCGAAGTAGGTGAACCAGAAGCCCAGGTACACGGTGGCGGCGATGGCCAGCGTGGACCACAGGTAGTGCGCATCTCGGGTCCTGCCCGGCACAGGCACGGGACGAGTCAGGGTCTGGGCCACGGGACCTCCATGGTGAGGCCGGCCCCGCCGGCCCTGTCGACCCGGGATGATGGCACAGCCATTCGCTGTTCGCCGTTCGTCATCGAGCGACCGTCGCTGAACGTCAAGCATCAGGCGTTAGGCGTTAAGCGTGAAGCGTTAATCTGTGGCCGTGCAGCCAGACGCCCTCGTGTCGGACCGACCGCTCCGGCTCGACGTGTGGCTCGACGTCGCCTGCCTCTGCAAGACCCGCTCGGAGGCCCAGCGGGCCATCAAGGGCGGCAAGGTCGAGGTGAACGGCGAGCGGCCGAAGCAGAATCGCGACGTGAAGCCCGGCGACACGGTCACCCTCACCCGGCCCCTCGGGCGCAAGCAGGTCGTGCGGGTGAAGGCCACCGCCGAGGCGCACATGCCCAAGGCCGAGGCCAAGGCCCTGCTCTTCGAGGACATCACGCCGCCGCCGACGCCCGAGGAACTCGCCTTCCTGCAGTTGCTGAAGGACACCCGGCCTCGCGGCCCGGTGGTGGCCCCGGACAAGCGGGAGCGCCGGGAGTTGCGCAAGCTCAAGGGACGAGACTGACCCCTCGGGCAGCCGTTCCTGTGCTACACTCTGATGTTTCCACTGACCGGGTGGCACGCGCGCCCGGCACTGTGGGGTCCCAACTCGGGGTCCGGAACCAGCGCGTAGGCATAGCGGAGTTGTTGTTGTGGCAAATCACGAATCGGCGCTGAAGGCGCACAAGCAGAGTCTGGCCAACCGCGAGCGCAACCGTCAGGCGCGCACGCGCCTGCGTTCCGCGCTGAAGACGATTCGCAAGGCCCTCACCGCGGGCGATGCGTCCGCCGCGAAGGCCGGGCTGAACGAGACCGTCTCCCTGATCGACAAGATGGCCAAGAAGGGCGTCATCCACGACAACGCGGCCTCGCGTTACAAGTCGCGGATTGCCAAGCGCCTCAACGGCCTCGCAGCCTAGTTCCGCCGGGGAGCTCCCGCCACCTCGGGAGCTTCCTGCCGCTGCACCGCCCCAGCTACGAGCGCGCGCCGCGCCAGCCTCCAGGCTGCGACCTCGGTCCGCCGGCGCTTCCATTTTGAGACCTCGGTCCGCCGGAGCCCGAAGGATTTGACCTTGGTCCGCCGGAGCCCGAAGGGCGAAGGCGACCGCACAGCTCCACCACCAGCCGTTCCAGCACCACCTGCGGGTCGCGTCCCAGCTTGCTCGCGCCGTCGGCGCGATAGAGCGCACGCACCGCCGCGCCCACGCGATCGGGCGCCGCCTGTGGCATGCGTGACCGCACCCACCACCCCAGCTGACCGAGCATCTGGAACGGCGACGAGCCGTTCTCGATCATCAGCTGCACGTGTCGCAGGGCCGTGGCCGCGTCGCCCGCCGCGATGGCGTTGGTCACCGCCCAGTCGTCGAACTGCTGCGCGGCGCCGACCACCAGCCGCACGTCCTGCTCGGTGATGGCTGCCGCGTCCCCCACGAACAGCACCAGCGTGTCGATGTCCTTGCGCAGGCGGACGATGTCGGGGCCGGCGCGCTCGACCAACGCCGTCAGGCCGGGCGCGTCGATGCGCTTGCCGGCCGCTCGCACGCGCTCGGCGGCAAACTGCATCGCATCGCGAAGCGCCGCTTGCGCGCCGTTGAACCCCTCGGCGCTGAAGCCCTCGCACTCGACGGTGACGGCCTGCTTGTCGAGGAGCTTGCCCAGCTTCGTGGCGCGGTTGATGTCGCTCGCCACGAGCACGAGCACGTTGGACGGCTCCGGGTTGGCGACATAGCCCTCGAGACCGCCGGGGTCGGGCGCCGGCGCCTCGTCGATCCCGCCCTCGTCGTCGGCCTCGGCGAGCTTCTTGCGCCCCTTGAACAGGCGCTCGATGTGCGCGAACACGACCACGCGGCGGTCGCCCAGCATCGGCCGCGTCCGTGCCGCGAACACCACGTCGTCCGGGCGCGCGTCGCCGGCGGTGAAGCGCTCGACATTGAAGCCGCGCAGGTCCTCCTCGACGAGGCTCGTGAGCGAGGCGACCACTTCGTCCTTGCCTGCCTCGTCCTCGCCAATCACGAGGTACACGGGCGCGACGGTCCCCTGCTTCAGGGCAGCCGCGAGCTCACGCGGCGTCATGGCTAGAACTCCGCGCGCCGCAACGCGGGGCGCGGTGAGCGTTGCCAGGCGAGGCCGCGCAGCGTCCGGAGCATGGCTAGAAAGCCTCGAGGATCGACGACACGGTGCGTCGGGCCACGGTGTCGGAGATGCGGTCGGCCGCGGCGCGATTCTGGCCGAGGAACGCCGACGCATCGAGTGCGCCGGTGCCCGTCGTGAGGTCGTACTCATCGACGATCTCGAGCGAGGCGTTCTCCCAGATCACCTTGTTGGCCTTGACGTCCTTGAACTCGAGCTTGAGCTGCACCCGCACGATGTAGCGCGTCGCCTGGTTGTTCTCGTTGAAGCCACTGGGCTCGAGCGCGACACCGGCGATGGTGCCGGCCAGCACGGCATCGGCGCCGTCGGTCACGCCGAGCACCTGGTAGCGGCCGCGCCCGAGGAACTCGGTGCGCACCCGCTGCGTGATCATCTGCTCGAGGTCGTACACCGAGGTGTTGTTGGCAAAGATCGGGATGCCGATCACCTTGATGTACGACGGCAGGAAGTTGCCGCGCCCGGCCAGCGTGTACCCGCACCCGCTCGTGGCCGCCGCGGCGGCCACGATGAGGGCGAGCGCCGCGCGACGGCCGATCACCGGCATCACTTGACCACCACGCTGACGAGGCGGCCCGCAGCCACGATCACCTTGACGATGGTCTTGCCGTCGGTGTGCGCCTTGACGTTCGGGTCGGCCAGCGCCGCCGCCTGCACCACATCGTCGGGTGCGCCGGCAGGCACCGTGACACGCCCGCGCACCTTGCCGTTGACCTGCACCGGCATCTCGACGGCTTCCTCGGCCGCCACGGCCGCGTCGAACGACGGCCACCCGGCCGCGACGATGCCGTCGGCGTGTCCGAGCATCTGCCAGAGTTCCTCGGCCATGTGCGGGGCGAAGGGCGACAGCAGCCGCACCAGGGCCTCGACGGCCTCACGCGCGGCCGCGAGCGTGCTGGCCGGGACGTCCGGCACCGTCGGCGCCTCGTCAGCCGCAGCGCGGCGCCCAGGCTTGAAGAGCCCCGTGGTCTCGCCGAACGCGTACAGCTCGTTCACGAGCACCATCAGGCCCGAGATGGCGGTGTTCAACTGGACGCGCGGGTAGAGGTCGCCCGTGACCTTCTCGACCGTCTGGTGCGTGCGGCGACGCAGCGCGCGCTCGGCCTCGGAAAAGGCCCCCACGGCCTCCACGCCAGAAGCAGTCGCCAGCGTTGGCGCCAGCGGCTCCACGAAGCGCCACACGCGCGTGAGGAAGCGGTAGCTGCCCTCGAGGCCCGTGTCGGTCCACTCGACTTCCTTCTCCGGCGGCGCGACGAACATCACGTACAGGCGCAGCGCGTCGGCGCCGAACTTCGCGATCATCTCGTCGGGATCGACGACGTTGCCCTTGGACTTGGACATGACCTGTCCGTCCTTGAGCACCATGCCCTGCGTGAGCAGCCGGGCGAACGGCTCGTCGTGCGACACCATGCCGAGATCGCGGAACACCCGCGCGAAGAAGCGCGAGTAGATCAGGTGCAGGATGGCGTGCTCGACGCCGCCGCTGTAGAAGTCGACGGGCGCCCAGTAGTTGCACTTGGCCGGATCGAACGCCTGCTGGTCGTTCTTCGCGTCCGTGAAGCGGTAGAAGTACCAGGACGAGTCGAAGAACGTGTCCATCGTGTCGGTCTCGCGCCGCGCGGCGCCGCCGCACTTCGGGCACGACACGTTGACGAACTCCGGCAGCTGCGCGAGCGGCGACTCGCCCTTGCCGGTGAACTCGACGATCTTGGGCAGCACGACGGGCAGTTGGTCGTCGGGCACCGGCACGACCCCGCACGACGGGCAGTGGATCATCGGGATCGGCGTGCCCCAGTAGCGCTGCCGCGAGACGCCCCAGTCCTTGAGCCGGTACTGGATGGTCTTCTTGCCGATGCCGCGGGCCTCGGCCGAGGCGGCCATCTTCTGCCACGCCTGCTCGGTGGGCAGCCCCGAGAACTCGTCGGAGTGCACGCTCAGGCCGTACTCGGTGAACGCCTCCGCCATCGTCGCGCCGTCGGCGGGGTCGCCGTCGACCGGCTTGACCACGACCTGCACCGGCAGGCCGTACTTGCGGGCGAACTCGAAGTCGCGCTGGTCGTGCGCGGGCACCGCCATGATGGCGCCCGTGCCGTACCCGCCGAGCACGAAGTTGGCCACCCATACCGGCACCGTCTGGCCGGTGAACGGGTTCATCACGCGGCGGCCGGTGTCGAAGCCTTCCTTCTCCACCTCGCCCGACATGCGGCCCAGGCGGTCCTGTTGGCGGAAGCGCTCGGCCTGCTTGCGGAAGGCGGCGGGATCGGGCGACTCGGCGGCGAACTTTTCGACGAGCTCGTGCTCGGGCGCGATCAGCACGAACGTCGCGCCGAAGATCGTGTCGATGCGCGTGGTGAAGATCTCGATGCCCGCCGCCGTGGCACGGCCCTGGTCATCGGCAATCGGGAACGTGGCCTGCACGCCCTCCGACTTGCCGATCCAGTTGCGCTGCATCGTCAGGACCTTCTCGGGCCAGTCGGGCAGGTGGTTGGTGCCCTCGAGGAGTTCTTCCGCGTAGTGCGTGATGCGGAGGAACCACTGCTCGAGCTCACGCGAGGTGACGTGGCTGCCGCAGCGCCAGCAGGCGCCGTCGATCACCTGCTCGTTGGCGAGCACGGTGAGGCAGCTGGGGCACCAGTTCACGGTCGAGCGGCGGCGGTACGCCAGGTCGCGCTCGGCCATGCGGATGAACAGCCACTGGTTCCACCGGTAGTAGTCGGGCAGGCACGTGGCGAGCTCGCGGCCCCAGGCGTACGAGATGCCGAGGCGCTGGAGCTGCCCCTTCATGTACGCGATGTTGTCGAGCGTCCACTGCTCCGGGTGGAGGTTGTTCTTGATGGCCGCGTTCTCGGCCGGCAGGCCGAACGCATCCCAACCGAAGGGGTGCAGGACGTTGGCGCCCTGCATGCGCTTCAGGCGGGCGACCACGTCGCCAATCATGTAGTTGCGGACGTGTCCCACATGGGCGCGGCCCGAGGGGTACGCGAACATTTCGAGGCAGTAGAACGACGGCTTGGACGCGTCTTCGGAGACCTCGAAGGCTCCGGTCGCGGTCCAGCGTTCCTGCCACTTCTTCTCGATGGTTTGCGGGGAATAGTCGGCCACGGCTAGATCGAACAGTATAGCGGCAGGACCCGGTCCCCGGGTCCTGCCGCTCATTGGCAATGCCGCGATGCCGCGATGCCGGGAATGCCGAAGGCAGGCCACAGGCTACGGGCCAGAGGCGACCTGCTCGGGGTGGGCCGCCTGCAGCCGGCGGCCTGTAGCCATGCCTGTCGCTGTGCTAGCGTGTCGCGCCATGCAACGCCTCAGAGCCCTGAGCCTGGTCCTGGCGCTGGCTGCGGTGCCGGCCCTCGCCGGCGCGCAGACCCCGGCGGCCCTCCCCCGCCCCGAGTTCCCCAATCCCCAGTTCGAGCGCAAGGACTGGCTCTCGCTGAACGGGCCCTGGCGGTTCGCGTTCGACGACGGCGATGCCGGACTGCGGGAAGGGTGGCCATCGACGGGCAAGAAGCTCGACAGGTCCATCGTCGTGCCCTTCGCCTTCGAGAGCCCGAAGAGCGGCATCGGCGACACGCGGTTCCACCCGGTGGTCTGGTACCAGCGCGACGTGGCGATGCCGGCCGCCTGGAAGGGCCGGCGGGTGCTGCTGCGGTTCGGCGCGGTGGACTACCACGCCACCGTGTGGCTCAACGGCCAGAAACTGGGCGAGCACGAGGGCGGCAGCACGCCGTTCGCCTTCGACGTGACCGACCACCTCCGCGACGGCGGCAACGTGGTGATGGTGCGCGCCTTCGACCCGCCGACCGATCGCTTCGTGCCGCGCGGCAAGCAGTACTGGAAGGAGAAGTCGGAGAGCATCTTCTACACGCGTACGTCAGGCATCTGGCAGTCGGTGTGGCTCGAGGCCGTGGGCGACAGCTACCTGTCGCATGTGCGCGTGACGCCGTCGATGGACGGCGCGGTGCGCTTCGATGCGCGCCTGGCGCGCCCGGCGGCCGATCAGGTGCTGCGCGCGACGATCAGCTACAACGGCGCCGTGGTGACGCGCGGCGAGGCGGCCACCGACGGCAGCCGCGCCGGCCTCGGCCTGCGCGTGATCGACCATCGCGAGTGGCAGGTCGGGCAGGGCAACCTCTACGACGTCACGCTCGAACTGGTCCGGGGCGGCGCGGTGATTGACAGCGTGAAGACCTACTACGGCTACCGCGAGGTGACGGTGGACGCGAAGGGCCTGCAGTTCAACGGCCGCCGGCTGTACCTGCGCATGGTGCTCGACCAGGGCTACTGGCCCGAGTCGCTGCTCACGCCGCCGTCCGACGAGGCCATCCAGTACGACATCAAGACCTCGCAGGCGATGGGCTTCAACGGCGCGCGCAAGCACCAGAAGGTGGAGGACCCGCGCTTCCTGTACTGGGCCGACAAGCTCGGCTACCTCGTCTCGGGTGAGATGGCCAACGCGTACCAGTACGACGACCAGTACGTCGCCCGGTTCACGCGCGAGTGGCTCGAGGTGCTCGAGCGCGACATCAACCACCCGTCGATCATCATGTGGATCCCGATCAACGAGAGCTGGGGCACGCCCAACCTCCGCGACAAGCGCCAGCAGGCGCACCTGAAGGCGAACTACTGGCTGACCAAGTCGCTCGACCCGTCGCGCCTGGTGATCGAGAACGACGGCTGGGAGCACGTGGACACCACCGACGTGTTCGGCATCCACGACTACGCGCGCACGGGCGACATGATCGCGAAGAAGTACGCCGTGCTCGACAACCCGACCGCGCGGATCCCCGACAACAGCCGCGCGGCGCTCGTGCCCGGCTACGAGTACAACGGCTCGCCCATCTTCCTGTCGGAGTTCGGCGGCATCGCCTACCGCGCGCCAGGCTCCCCCGTGCCCGAGGGCGCGTGGGGCTACTCGGGTGTCGAGAAGACGCCGGAGGACGCGCTCGCTCGCCTCAAGGGGCTGTACGAGGCCATCGCGAAGGTGCCGCGCATCATCGGCGTCTGCTACACGCAGCTCACCGACGTCGAGCAGGAGATCAACGGCCTGCTCACCTACGACCGGAAGCCGAAGTTCGACGTCAACGCGATCAAGGCGATCAACGATCTCGTGCGGCCATAGCGGCGGGCTGGGGGCTCGGCTGGGGGCTGGGGGCTTGGAGCTGGGGGCTGGGGGCTTGGAGCTGGGGGCTGGCAAGGCGCTCGCCCTGGCCCCTCACCGCCCTTCGGCATGGCCGGCAGGCTCGGCATCGCGACATGACTCGCGGTCAGGCCTGCCGCCCCTGCCGGCATGCGCGGCGCCACCTTGGCAGTCGGCAGCCGGGCGCGTCAGCGCGCGCAGCCCCGCGCGCGCAGGTTTCTCGTCGCCACCGCGGCCGCGACCAGGCCCGCGATGGCGCTCCACAACAGAATGCGGCCGCCGCGGACGTGCTCGCCCCCGAGCCGCACCCAGTCGACCACGGTCAACAACGCGCCGACGCCTGCAGCGGCCTGCAGGAAGCGCCCGACGAAGAACTGCCAGAGCATTCAGGAACTCCTACGGCCTACGGCCTTGGGGCTTGGGGCTTGGGGCTTGAACATGAGGCATGCGGCATGAGGCATGACTCACGCCCCGTGACCCGCGACGAGCGGATGCCCCTGCAGCGCCTGCGCGGCCTCGCGGCCGCGGCGGTCAGGGCCTGCCGCGTCGCGCCACACCGCATCAGCCGGTGCGGGTGCGTGCAGCACGTCTACCGTCGCGTCGAGGCACGACCGCAGCGCCTGCAGGTCGTAGCCCCCTTCGGTCACCACCGCGATCCGCCCGCCGCACGTCAGCGAGGCACGCGCGCGCAGCGCCGACAGCCACGCGCGGAAGCCCGCCGTGGTGACGCGTTGCGAGCCCAACGGGTCGTCCTGATGCGCGTCGAAGCCAGCCGAGACGATCAGCAGGTCGGGCGCGAACCGCACCAGCGCCGGATCGACGATGGTGTTCCACACGTGCGCGTGGTCGGCATCGGTGGCGCCGGCCTCGAGCGGCACGTTCAGCGTGAAGCCCGCGCCTGGGCCGTGCCCGGCCTCGCTGGCCGCGCCGGTGCCCGGATAGAACGGGAACTGGTGCGTGTTCACGACCAGCACGGAGGGATCCGTGTAGAAGGCCCACTGCGTGCCGTTACCGTGGTGCACGTCGATGTCCACCAGCGCCACGCGCGCCGCGCCCGCCGCGCGGGCCGCCGCGGCCGCGATTGCCACGTTCGACAGCAGGCAGAACCCCATCGCCTGCGCACGCTCGGCGTGGTGCCCCGGCGGACGCACGATCGCGAGCGCAGGCTCGCCCGTCCTCCACGCATGCAACACGGCGTCGACCGCGGCGCCGGCGGCCAGGCGCGCCACCTCGATGCTGTCCGGCGACGTGAAGGTGTCGGCGTCGAGCGCCGAGGCCCGACCGCGCCGTGCCTCGAGTTCGGCGAGGTACGCGGCCTCGTGGACACGGCAGATGTCGTCGTCTGTCGCCGCACGCGGGGCGCGCACGGCGATCCCGAGATCCCCCGCGCGCAGCACCGCCGCGCGCATCACGTCGCCGCGCTCGGGCGATTCGGGATGCCCGGCGGGCGTGACGTGGTCGAGGACGCGAGGGGTGAAGTACAGCACCATCGGCACAGCGTAACCCGTCCCCTGCCCGGCCGCAGTCGGCAACCTCGGGACGGCGCACCCTGCGTGCATGCCATCGACGCCAACCGCCCAACCGTGCTCGCCGACTCCGAGGGCCTGCCACCGCGCGCGGTCCGAGGACCGCACGCGGCGGCGGTCAGCCGGCTACCTGCCGCTCAGCTCGATCGTGGCCGTGCCCTGGGCGCAGTTGGTCGGGTCGGTCCGCTCGCAGATGCGGTAGACCATGGTGTAGACGCGTGACTCGGTCTTGCCGGTCACGTCGACCGAGCCGTCGGCGAGATCCAGGCGGATCTTCCGATTGGCAGGCGTGAGCGACACGAAGGACAGAATCACGTTGGCCGGCGTGGCAGGCGCGCCAGCCAGGCGGTCGTTGGTCAGCACGCTGGCGATCGGCGAGTTGGCGACCTTCGACGACCCTCGGCCGTAGTCGCTGGCCGCGATGATCGTGTTGGGGGTCACCGTGACCGTGCCGACGGCCGTATCGCAGTTGGTCGGACTGGCCTTCTCGCAGATGCGGTAGGCGACCGCGTAGGTGCCGACCGGCGTGCCCCCGGCGACGGTCACAGCCCCCGTCGCCACGTTCAGCGTGACGCCAGGCACCGCAGCCGACACCTGCGTCAGCACGACCGAGGCCGCCGTGGCGGCCAGCCCGTTGAACCGGTCGTTGGCGAGCACGCTGGCGATGGCCGTCCCGCCCGCGCGCGTCACGGCGCCGGCGTCATCGACGGCATCGATGGCGAAGGGCAAGACGGTGATCGACACCTGCGCGGTATCGCAGTTGTCGGGCGTGGCCTTCTCGCAGATCCGGTACGTGAGGACATGCGGCCCGGCCGGCGTGCCCACCGAGACGAAGACACCGCCCGTCGACGGCACAAGCGCGACGGTCGAGGCCGTCGACGACACCTGCGTGAGCGTCACGGCCGCCAGCGTCGCGGTTGCGCCGTTGAAGGTGTCGTTGGCCAGCACGCTGCCGAGCGCACTGCGGCCCGCCAGCGTCGTCGCGGCATCGTTGACGGCGTCGATCGCGTACGGTGCCCGCACCGTGATGGTGACCGTGGCCCGGTCGCAGTTGGCCGGCACAGCGATCTCGCAGATCTCGTAGCCGAGCGTCGCCACTCCCTCCGGCGTGCCCGGCGCCAGCATCACCGCCCCGCTCGGCTCGAGCGACAGCCCGTCGGAGGACGACAGGGCCGTCAGCGTCACGTGCTGCAGCGTCGGGCGGACGCCGCCCAGCTTGTCGTTGGCCAGCACGTTGGCCACGGCCCTGCCGCCGGTCGAGGCATAGGTCGCGCTGTCGTCGACGGCGTCGACGACGTAGGGCGCGATCGGCCCCGTACCCGTCACCGCGATGGCCCCGGGACCAGCCACGGGCGTCGACGCGACGACCGCGTTCGTGTTGACGTCGGCGGCGACGACCGCCGCGAGGCGCGGCACCGAGATGTAGACGCGGCGTCGGTCGTTCGAGACCGCGAGCTGGCCCGGCGTATTCTGCTGGCTCCAATTGGACCCGCTCGCGCCGAGGTCGATCTGGCTCACCACCGTCCTGGTGATGCCGTCGACCACGAACACGCTGCGACCGGGGAAGAAGCCGGCGCCATAGCCCGTATCCACCCACGACGCGGCATGCGAGACGTACACGCGGCTGCCGTCTGGCGCCATCGCCATGGGACCAGGCATGCCGAGTCCGAGTGAGGCGACCAGGCCATGGCCGGCGGTGGCGTCATGCACGAAGAGGCCACCGCCGAAGAGGTCGGTGATCGCCACGACGTACACCGTCGAGCCATCAGGGGTGACCTCGACGCTGACGGCGCCGAGGCCGAAGGCCGTGGTCACGGTACGCGTCGCCGTGTCGATGGCGGCCACCGTGCCGGACGCGGCGTAGAGCGTCGCCCCGTCGGCAGTCACAGCAAGGTCGGCGGCATCACCGACGCCGCTGGCGATGGTGGTGCTCACGGCGCCGGACGCGACGTCCACGACGTGAAGGACGCCGCCAGCGGTCGACACGTACAGCGTGGCACCGTCCGGCGCCACGGCCAGCCCCGTCGCCCCCGGACCGACCGGGACGGTGTGGACGACGGCGCGGGTGGCGGCATCGACGATCGCGACCGTGCCGGCCGCCGACATCGACGCGAAGATGCGCGCCCCGTCAGCCGTTGCCGCGACGCGTGTCACCGTGCCGCCGACGGGGATGGTGCCCTGCACCGCCGCCGTCGCCGGGTCGATGGCCAGAACGGAGGCACCGGAGGCCACATACACCGGGCCCTGCGCCGAGGCCACGCTCGCGCTCAGGGCCATCAGCAGCGTGGCGCAGGCCATCAGACGGCGCCAGCGCGCGCCGATGGCCGTGGGCCGAACGGCCACTGGCATGGATATGAAATGACCGGTCGGGACAGATCCCGCCGCGTCATCGCGTCGTGTCAATGTCGACTCCCGAACAGGCGACAGCGCAGGCGCTGTCGACCGCGTTGAGGAGCGGTGGTGCTGGGCAGCGGGCGCGATGGTAGCACAGCGGTTTCAACACGCCGGGACATGCCCGGACGGCCGACGGCGCGACCGGGTCTGGACCACCTGGGGCGCGTGCTGCAGCGACGTGACGGCCGTTACCGCTCCAGGAGCGCGGCCGACCGCAGCTTCAACCGCTGCAGTTCGGCCTCGAGGTCGAGCCGGCGCTGTTCCAGCGCCGCATCGTCTGCGTCGGCGGCGACGCGAAACGGAGGCCCGACCGCGACGGCGACGCGCGCGAACGGCTTGGGCACCTGCGTGCGATCCCAGCTCTTCGCGTGCCAGGCCGAGGTGCTCTCCATGTGGAACGGCAGGATGGGCTGCCCCGTCGCCTTGGCCAGCCACACGGCGCCCGGCTGCGCACGCTCGGCGGGTCCGCGAGGGCCGTCGATGGTGAAGGCCGTCGGGTTCCCTTGCTGCATCAGCCGCTTCATCTGCACCAGCGCCTTGGCGCCGCCGCGCGACGAGGAGCCGCGGACCACCGAGAAGCCGAAGCGCTCGATGACGCGCGAGATCCACTCGCCATCGAAGTTCTCGCTGGTCATCACCACGATGCCGCGATCGCGCCAGAAGGCGATGCCAGGCAGGATGCGCCCATGCCAGAACGCCATGATGGGCCGCTCGCCCGCGGCCAGCACCTGCTCGTACGCCTCGGCGCCCTCGCTGGTGAAGCGCCAGGTGCGACCGAGCGTGGCCACCAGCGGCGTGGCGACGCCGACGATGAGCGCCACCTGCCGCCGCTTCGAGGCCGACTGCTGCCAGCCCGGCGTGTCGCTCATCCCTGGGCCTGCTCCTGGGGTGCCTCCGCGCCGGACTCCCCCTGACCGAGGCGGCCGGCCTTGCGCAGCCGTCCCTCGGTCCACGTCATCAGATCCACCATCTGGATGTCGTCGGTGCCCGGCGTGCTCGCCTTCGCGCCCTTCAGCATGATCGAGCAGAAGGGGCATCCCATGACGATGGTGTTGGCGCCGGTGGCCTTGAGCTGGTCGAAGCGCTCCTGGCTGATGCGTGTGCCCGACTCGTGCTCCTCGAACAACAGGCCGCCGCCAGCACCGCAGCAGAACGGGTTGTCCTTCGTGCGCTCGGGCTCGCTCACTGCTGCGCCATGACGCTCGAGCAGCGCGCGGGGCGCTTCGTGCTCGCCCGCATAACGACCGAGATAGCACGGGTCGTGGAAGGTCACGGCCTCTTCCTCGAGGTGCACCGGCCGTTCGTAGCGCGTGAGCTGCTCGACGAGGACGGACGAGTGCACGACCTTGCCCTCGAATCCGAACTGCTTGTAGTCGTGCCCGAGCGTCTTGAGGCAGTGCGGGCACGACGTGACCACCTTCTTCACGCCCGCGTTCTGCATGTCGTCCACGTTGGCCGTGGCGAGTTCCTGGAACTGGTACTCGTTGCCCGTGCGCTTGGCGACGTCGCCGGTGCAGCGCTCCTTCGAGAGCACGCCGAACGTCTTGCCCTGCGCGCGGAGGATCTCGGCGAGCGACCGCAGCGACTTCTGGAAGTCCGGCTCGGTGCCCCCGGCGCACCCGAGCCACAGCAGGTACTCGTGCCGTGCAGGATCGAACGTCTCGAGCTGCGCCGACGCGACGAACTTCTGCCGCGCCTCTGAGGTCTGGCCCCACAGGTTGCCGCGCCGCTCGAGGTTGTTGTAGACGGGCGCGAGATACTCCGGCGCATCGCCGTTGCTGGCCAGCCCGCGACGCGCGCCGATGATGACCGGCGTGTGCTCGATGCCGACCGGGCAGGCATCCTCGCACGCGCCGCACGTGGTGCACTGCCAGAGCACGCCCGGGTCGTAGACGTCGACCAGCTTCGCCTCGGCCTTGCCCTCGAGCAGCGCCGCCTCGTTCTGCAGGATCAGGGTCTTCGGGTTGAGCAGCTTGCCGGTCGCGAACGCCGGGCAGGCCTCCTGGCAGCGCCCGCATTCGACGCACGTGAAGGCGTCGAGCACCGCCTTCTTCGGCAGGTCCTTCACCGTCTCCATCCCGACTTCCTCCTTCTCGAAGTCGAGGTTGGGCACGGTGCCGAGCACGGGCGCCTTGAGGAACACGGTCCCCGGTGACAGCAGCAGGTGCAGGTGCTTCGAGTCCGGGATCAACACCAGGAAGGTGAAGATCAGCAGCATGTGCACCCACCAGTTCACGCGCGCGGCCAGGCCGCCGTCGAGCACGAACAGGTCGAGCAGGAAGGTGATCATCAGCACCGCGATGAAGCCCGCGATGAGGATCGACTCCTTCGACACGGTCGGGCCCAGGGCGCGTGGCTGCAGGATGCCGCGGCGGATCGCGAGGAACACGATGCCCGCCAGCACGCCGATCGAGAACGGCGCCAGCAGGTACATGTAGACGCGGAACGCCGTCGTATGCGTGAGGTCGGCGATGCCGAGGCCATGCAGCGTCTCGACGAGCGTGTAGCCGCCGAACGCGACGAAGCCCCAGAACACGCCGAGGTGGGCCAGGCCGACCCAGCGACGGCGCCCGATGACCTTGCTCTGGAAGACGACTTCCGTCACGAACCGCTCGATGCGGCTCGGCAACTGGTCGAAGGAGAACTCCCCGGGCGCCGCCTGCAGGAGGCGCCACCGGGTGGACATCTGGGCGGAGAACAGGCCGACGCTGCCGAGCACGACCACCCAGAACGCGAGCGTCTCGAACATGCCGTCGAGGATATCAGGAGAGGCGGGCGGAGACCGGGTACGGGGTACGGGGTACGGGGTACCGGGTACGGGCTCAGGGCTTTGGGCGCAAGGCTCAGAGAGCATCCCGCCGCTCACGCAGCGTGCTCTCTGAGCCCTGAGCCTATTTCTTCAGTTCCGCGATCAGCGCCGGGACGATCTCGAACAGGTCGCCGGCGACGCCGTAGTCGGCCAGCTCGAAGATCGGGGCTTCGGGGTCCTTGTTGATCGCCACGATCGTCTTGGCGCCCTTCATGCCGACCACGTGCTGGATGGCTCCGGAGATCCCCAGCGCCAGGTACAGCTTCGGTGCGACGGTCTGGCCGGAACTGCCGATCTGTCGGTCCATCGGCAACCAGCCGTTGTCGCAGATCGGGCGCGAGGCAGCAACCTCGGCGCCGAGGGCCTCGGCAAGCGCCTGCACCAGTGCGATGTGCTCGGGCCCCTTGATGCCGCGTCCCACCGACACGATGCGCTCGGCGGCCGTGAGGTCCACGGCCTGCTTGGCTTCCTTGAATGGGGCGTCGGGCTTCTGGCGCACGCCATCGAGGGCCACGGCACGGGTCTCGACGGGTGCGGCGCCCTTCTGCAGCGCGTCGGCACGCACGGCGCCCGCCTGCAGGGTCGCGAAGCAGGGACCGTCGCCGGTGGCCGCCACGTCGGCCAGCAGGCGCGCCTGGAACACGGGACGCGTGAAGCGGTAACCGTCGCCCTCCGCCTGCACGGCCACGCAGTCGGAGACGAGTCCGCGGCCGCACCGGGCCGCGAGCTTCGGCATGAAGTCGCGCGCCTGGTAGGTGTGCGCCGCCAGCACGAGCGATGGCGCCCGCTCGCCGACGATCGCCGCGAGCGCAGCGACGTAACCGTCGGCCGTGTAGTCGGCCAGGCCGGCGTGATCGGCGATCAGCACACCCGCCACCTGCGCCTCGGCGAGCGCGGCGCCCACGGCGTCGATGCCGTGCCCGGCGACCACGATCGTGACGGGCGTCCCCAGCGCCTGGGCGGCCGCGACGGCCTCCCACGTGGCCCGGTGGACCTGCCCGCCGTTGTGTTCGGCAATGACGAGAACCATTACGACACCACCCGCGCGTCTTCGCGCAGCGCGCGCACGAGCTCACGCGCAGCCTCGGCGGGGCTCCCCGCGATCATCCGCGTCTGCTTCTGCTTTTCGGGGGCCCGCAGGGCCAGCACTCGCTGCGCGGCCGCCGCCCCGGGCGCGGCCACGACGCGGATTTCCTTCTTCTTGGCGGCCATGATGCCCTTCAGCGTCGCGTAGCGCAGCTGGTTGATGCCGCTCTGGATCGTGAGCAGGGCCGGCAGCGGCATCTCGAGCCACTGGAACCAGCCGCCCTCGAGTTCACGCTTGACCCGCACCGCGGCGCCCTGCACCTGGACGTCCATGATGATGGTCGCGTGCGCCACCCCCAGGCGCTCGGCCAGGATGACGCCCGTCTGGCCGAAGCCCATGTCGTCCGACTGCAGGCCGGTGAGCACGAGATCGGGCGTCTCCGGCCCGATGGCCGCGGCGAGCGCCTCGGCGACCACCGATGCGTCGGCGCGCGCCAACCCGTCGTCCTCGACGTGCAACGCGCGGTCGGCGCCACGGGCGAGCGCCTCGCGCAGCACCTGGGCGACGCGGGCGGGGCCGGCCGACACGGCGATCACCTCGCCGCCGTGCGCCTCGCGCAGCCGGAGGGCGGCCTCGAGAGCGTAGGCGTCGGGCTCGTTCATCTCGAACTCGGCGTCGGCGTCGCGAATCCAGGTACGCGCCTCGTCGGGGCGCACCTGCCAGTCACGGGTGACGACCTGCTTGATGCAGACTGCAATCTTCATGGGGTCTGTCGGTACTGGACGGCTACAGGCGATGGGCAACAGGCAACCTGCGCGACATCGCGCATCGGGCCACCGTCAGGCAGCCTGCAGACCGTGCCTGTGGCCCGCACTTACTCTTCGTACGCCTTGAACAACAGGCTGACGTTGGTGCCGCCGAACCCGAACGAGTTCGACAGGGCATAGCGCACCGACTTCGCGCGCGCGACATGCGGCACGTAGTCGAGGTCGCACCCCTCGGCAGGGTTGTCGAGGTTCACCGTCGGCGGCAGCATCTGGTGGCGGATGGCCAGCGCGGTGATGCCGGCCTCGAGGCCACCGGCGGCCCCGAGCAGGTGCCCTGTCATCGACTTGGTCGACGACACGGACAGCGTGTAGGCGTGCTCGCCGAAGGTCGTCTTGATGGCCTGCGTCTCGGTGGGATCGTTGACCGGCGTGGACGTGCCGTGGGCGTTGATGTAATCGACCACCGACGGATCGACGCCGCCCTTGCGCAGGGCCATGCGCATCGCGCGCACGGCGCCCTCGCCGCCCTCGGGCTGGCCGGTCATGTGGTAGGCATCGGACGTGAGGCCGTAGCCGACGATTTCGGCATAGATCGTCGCGCCCCGCGCCTTCGCCCGCTCGAGTTCCTCGAGGATGACGATGCCGGAGCCCTCGCCGATGATGAAGCCGTCGCGGTCGCGATCGAACGGACGGCAGGCGCGCAGCGGGTCGTCGTTACGCGTCGACAGCGCGCGCATCGAGCCGAAGCCGCCGACGCTCATCGGCGTCACGGCCGCCTCGGCACCGCCGGTGATCATCACGTCGGCGTCGCCGCGCCTGATGATCTCGAACGAGTCGCCGATCGCATGCGCCGAGGCCGAGCAGGCCGTGCACGAGGCCTGGTTCGGCCCTCGGGCGCCGAAGCGGATCGAGACCTGCCCCGACGCGAGGTTGATGATCGAGGACGGGATGAAGAACGGCGAGATCTTGCGCGGCCCCCCGGCGAGGTAGGCCTCGTGCTCGTCCTCGATGGTGCGGAACCCGCCGATGCCCGACGCGATGTACACGCCGATATCGACCGAGTTCTCCCGGGTGATCGCCAGCTGCGCGTCATCGACGGCGAACTGGCTGGCCGCGAGGGCGTACTGGATGAAGGGGTCGATCTTCTTGACCTCCTTCTTCTCGACGAACGCCAGCGGGTCGAAGTCCTTGACCTCGCCCGCGATGCGCGCCGAGAACGTCGACGCGTCGAAGTGGGTGATGGGCCCGATGCCGCTGCGGCCCGCGCACAGGGCCTCCCAGTTGGCGCTCGTGCCAATCCCGAGCGATGACACCAGCCCGACCCCCGTCACGACGACTCGCCTCGACACTCCCCCTCCGTCCCCCGGTCCCTTCCGGTGTGGCAGTTGCTTACTTCTTGGCCTTGCCGTGCTGCTCGATGTAGGCGATCGCCTCACGCACGCGCGTGATCTTCTCGGCGTCGTCGTCCGGAATCTCGACCCCGAACTCCTCCTCGAACGCCATCACGAGCTCGACGACGTCGAGCGAGTCGGCGCCGAGGTCGTCCACGAACGACGCATCCGGCGTGACTTCTTCCTCGTCGACACCGAGCTGCTCCACGATGATGCTCTTGACCTTCTCTGCAACAGCTGACATCTGCCACTCCTCCTGCTCAGGCGTACATGCCGCCGTTGACGGCGAGCACCTGCCCGGTGATGTATCCCGCCGCGTCTGATGCAAGGAAGCACACCGCCGCGGCCACATCCTCCGGCGTGCCCAAACGACCGAGCGGGATCGCCGACGTCCAGTTGGCCTGGGCGTCGCTGCTGATCTCCCGCGTCATGTCCGTATCGATGAGCCCCGGGGCCACCACGTTCACCGTGATGGACCGCGAGGCGACCTCGCGCGCGAGCGCCTTCGAGAAGCCGATGATCCCGGCCTTGGTCGCCGCGTAGTTGGTCTGCCCGGGGTTGCCGCTCTGGCCCACCACCGAGCTGATGCTGATGATTCGCCCCTGACGCTGCTTCAGCATCGTCTTCAGCACCGCCTGGGTGCAGAGGAACGTGCCCGTCAGGTTGGTCGCCACCACGGCGTCCCAGTCGTCGCGCTTCATGCGCAGCAGCAACTGGTCGCGCGTGATGCCGGCGTTGTTCACCAGGACGTCGATCCGCCCGAACCGCTCGACGGTCGTGTCGATGACCCGTTGCACGGCCTCCGCGTCGGCCACGTCGGCCGCGAGCGCGAGGGCCTGCCCGCCGGCAGCCGTCACCTCTGCCGCCACGGCCGCAGCCGCGTCGCCTCGCGACGTCAGCACGACGGTCGCGCCGGCGCCAGCGAGCGTCAGGGCCGTCTGCCGGCCGATGCCGCGCGATGCGCCCGTGATGATGGCTACCTTGCCTGAGAGATCGAGCCTCACGATGCTGCGAAGAGCGCCTCCACCGCTGCGAGTTGTTCAGGGGCTCCGAAGCTCACCACCCGAGCCTCGCGATCGATCTTGCGCACGAGTCCTGCGAGCACCGTGCCTGGACCCACCTCAACATACGCGCGCACACCAGCCGACACAAGATACCCGATGACGTCCTCCCAGCGCACGGCGCCGGAGACCTGCGCGACGAGCGCGTCGATGGCGGCCTGCGCATCCCGCTTCGGCAGCCCGTCGATGTTGGCCACCACCGGCACCCGCGGCGCCTGGACCGCCAGCGCCCGGAGCTCCGGCTCGAGGCGAGCCTGCGCCGGCGCCATCAGCGCGCAGTGGAACGGCGCACTCACGTTGAGCGGAATGACCCGCTTGGCGCCCCGGACCTTCGCCTCGGCCCCGGCCCGCTCGACGGCAGCCTTCGCGCCAGCGATGACCACCTGGCCCGGGGCGTTCAGGTTCGCCGGGCTCACCACCTCGCCCTGCGCGGCGGCCTCGCAGGCCGCACCCACGGCGACGCCATCGAGCCCCAGGATGGCGGCCATGGCTCCCTCACCCACGGGCACGGCCTCCTGCATGTAGCGCCCCCGGTGCGACACGATGCGCACGGCGTCGGCGAAGGCGAAGGTGCCGGCCGCCACGTGCGCCGAGTACTCCCCGAGCGAGTGCCCGGCCGTCCACGCCGGCACGAACCCGCGCGCCTCGAGCACGCGGTAGGCTGCGACGCTCGTGGCCAGGATGGCCGGCTGGGTGTTCTCGGTGAGGGTCAGCTGGTCGTCGGGACCGTCGAAGCACAAGCCGCTCAGGGAGCGGCCGAGCGCTGCGTCGGCCTCGGAGAACGTCGCGCGGGCCTCGGGAAAGGCCTCGGCGAGGGCCTTGCCCATGCCGACGGCCTGCGAGCCCTGTCCGGGAAAGAGAAACGCAATCATTGCACGTGTCCACGCGGGGCCGCGCCGTGCGCGCCGCCGCGTTCCTGCAGTCCGTCCGCCAGCCGGGCCACCAGCCGCTCGCGCGCGAACCGCGCGGTCACCCGAATCCCCGTGGCGATCGCTTTGGGCGAAGACCGCCCGTGCCCGATCACGCAGAGGTGACGCAAGCCCAGCAACGGCGCCCCGCCGTATTCCGAATAGTCGAGCCGCGCCCGGAACCGCCGCAGCGCGCCTCGCGTCAGCACCGACCCGACCTGCGAGGTCACCGACCGGGCCATCTCGTCGGCCATCAGCCCGTCGATGGCCTCGACCAGCCCCTCGCTCGTCTTGAGCACGACGTTGCCGGTGAAGCCGTCGCACACGATGACGTCGGCCGCCCCGCTGAACAGCTCCGAGGCGTCGAGGTTCCCGATGAAGTGCAGCGACGTCTCCGCGATGCGCGCGTGAGCCCCCCGCACCAGCGACGTCCCCTTGCCCGCTTCTTCCCCGTTGGACACCAGGCCCACGCGGGGCCTGTCGATTCCCAGGGCCACCCGGGCATACGCCGCGCCGAGCCGCGCGAACACCACGAGGTGCTGCGGCCGGCAACTCACGCTGGCCCCCGCATCCACCAGCACGGCCGCCCCGTCCCGCGTGGGAATCGTGGCCGCAAGCGCCGGGCGCTCGATGCCGTCGAGGAACCCGAAGGCCTGGTGTGCCGCCAGCACCGCCGCCCCGGAATGCCCTGCGGTGAACACGGCCGCCGCCTCGCCAGTGGCCACGGCCTCGGCCGCCACGCGCACCGACACCTCGGCGCGGCGACGCACCACGAGCGCAGACTCCCCCATGCCCACCGCATCGGGGGCATCGAGGATGGAGATGGAAAGGCTGTCGACCTCGGGGAAGCGGGCCAGCTCGTCCTCGAGCACGGCACGCGCCCCGACCAGGGTCAGGAGCAGGCCGTCCTCGCGGGCGGCCATCACCGCGCCGTGCACGACGGACCGGGGGGCGTCGTCGCCCCCCATGGCATCTACCGCGATACGCATCCGCCTACGCCATGGCTCCGAAGTGACACGCGTTCGCCATGGCTACGGCGGACTGCGTCCCGACACTGGCTCGCACGAGACGCCAGATCGCCAAGGCGACAGCAGACGGCCTGCCAACGCCGCCTTGCACGTGACGCCAGCTCGCCAGCGCTCCGACGGGGCGCCCGCTCACCAGGGCGACGGCGGACGTCCGCTGCGCGGCCGCGACCGACCACGGATCGACCAGCGACCCGCCGGGGACTGGCGCGCGCTCGAACGCGATCAGGCTTCCTCGTTGACCGGGCGGACCTGACGTCCGCGGTAGTGGCCGCAGTTGGAGCACACCACGTGGGGCGGCTTCAGCTCACTGCACTGCGGGCACGGCCCGAGGGCCACGGCCTTGAGGGCATCGTGGGTACGGCGCTTGGCCGTGCGGCTCTTCGAATGACGTCGCTTGGGATTCGGCATGACTGGTTACTCGCGCGGCGCTTGTCCGTCCGCGTCCTTCAGCAGGGACTTCAAACCCGCCAGGCGCGGGTCCTCCCACCGATGCTCACACGTACACGTGCCCACGTTGCGGTTGATCCCGCAGTGTGGACACAGGCCCTGGCAATCCTCGCGACACAGGGGCTTCATGGGCAGCGCCAGGTAGCACTGCTCGCGCGCCACCTGCGCGAGGTCGATCCGTGGTTCGTCGTACACGACGAGCGACGGATCGTCTTCTTCCATCTCGCGGCCATCGTCGGCGTCGTCGGCCGCCGCAGGCGCCACGCGCGCCTTGTCGGACGAGGCCGGCACGAACCGCAGGTCCACCGCGCTGTCCACCGCGAAGGGGAACGCCTCGGCGCACCGCGCGCACGACAGACCCAACGTCGCCGTGATCCGCCCGCGCAGGTGATACGTCTCGCCGCTGCCTCGCTCCACGTCGCCCTCGACATGGACGGGCGCGTCGACCGTGAAGTCGTCGGCCGGCGCGTCGAGGGACGCAGCCGGAACGTCGGCCACCACGGGGACGCGGTCGGCAGCGAGGGTCGTGAGATCGATCACCATGGGTCTGGCAGTCATGGCGCCAGTCCCGGGGACCCGCGCGAACGAACAAGCATACCAGATGGCAATTTGAAATTTGAAATTCGTGATTCCTGGCGGCTTGGCCTACGGCCCTCGCCGCGCCAGGCGAAGCCGGCGCTCGAGAATTTCAAATGTCCAATTTCAGATTGCCACCCTCAGGCTCGCGGCATTTCGATCCAGGGGCGGGGAATGAACAGTTCCTCGAACAGCCGCACCGCATACCGGTCGGTCATCCCGGCCAGGAAGTCCCTGACGGCCGCGTCGAGGCCCTCGCGATCCAGGGTCTGGGCGTCCACCCAGGTCCCGGGCTGCTCACGGACCTTCTCCCAGAGCCCGCCCAGGATGCCGGTCGCCTTGGCGAACTCTGCCGTCGCCATGTCGTTCTCGTACACCCGCTCGAACATGAACGCACGGAGGTCGAGCAGGGCCTGCAGGACCGGCTCGCTCATCCGCAGCGACTCCAGCCCGCACGCCAGGCTCTCGGTCACCACGTCGCTCACCATCGCCCCGATGCGCGCCGACGAGGTGGGTCCGAGCACGGCAAGTGCGTCCGCGGGCAGGTCTGCCGGGTCGAGCACGCCCGCCCGCACCGCGTCGTCGATGTCGTGATTGACGTACGCGATGATGTCGGCCACACGGGCGATCTGCGCCTCGAGCGTGGCCGCCCGCTGCGGGGCCGGCACGTTGATCGGCAGTCCGTGCTTCCCCTTGGAGTGCGTCGAGATGCCCTGCCGTACCTCGAAGGTCAGGTTCAGGCCCTGCCCGCCCTGCTCCAGCACCTCGACGATGCGCAGGCTCTGGGTGGCATGCGAGAAGCCGCCTGGCACCAGTTTGTCGAGCACACGTTCCCCGGCGTGGCCGAACGGCGTGTGCCCGAGGTCGTGCGCGAGCGCGATCGCCTCGGTCAGTTCCTCGTGCAGGCGCAGCACCTTGGCCAGGGTCCGGGCAATCTGCGACACCTCGAGCGTGTGCGTGAGGCGCGTGCGGTAGTGGTCGCCGGCAGGCGAGAAGAAGACCTGCGTCTTGTGCTTCAGCCGGCGGAACGCCTTCGAATGCACGACACGATCACGGTCCCGCTGGAACGCCGGACGAATCGGGTCCTCCGGCTCAGGCCGGGCGCGCCCGCGCGTGGCGTCGCTGAACATCGCCTGCGGCGCCAGCATGGCGCGCTCACGCGCCTCGAGTTGTTCGCGGATGGTGGTCATGCGGTAGCTGGGGCCAGTGCGTCCAGGAAACTGGTGCCGTGTGCCAGCGGCGCCACGCCGAAGTTGGCGGCGATTGTCTGTCCCAGATCAGCAAACGTGGCGCGCGTGCCGAGACTGACACCCGGCGTCACGCCCGTCCCCACGGCCAGCAGCGGCACGTACTCGCGGGAATGGTCCGTGCTCGGGGTCGTGGGGTCGTTGCCATGGTCGGCCGTCACCACGAGCAGGTCCGATGCTCGAAGGTGCGGCAGGAGATCGGACAGGCGCGCATCGAACCGCTCGAGGTTGCGGGCATACCCGTCGACGTCGTTGCGATGCCCGTACAGCGCATCGAAGTCCACGAGGTTGGCCCAGATGAGGCCCCGCGGCACCTCCGCCATGGCCTCCTCCACGCGGTCCATCCCCTCGTCGTCGGACGCGGTGGCGAGGTGACGGGCGATGCCCCGTCCCGCGAACAGGTCCTTGATCTTGCCCACCGCGACTACCGGGTGCCCGGCGGCCGTCAGCCGGTCGAGCACCGTCTCCTCCGGCGGGGTGAGGGCATAGTCGTGCCGGTTGGCGGTGCGCCGGAAGGCGCCGGGGTCGCCGACGAACGGCCGGGCAATCACGCGTCCGACCCCGAGACCCCGTCCGACGATGTCGAAGGCGATTTCGCAGTAGCGGTACAGGTCGGCTACCGGGACGACGCCCTCGTGGGCCGCGATCTGGAACACGCTGTCGGCCGAGGTGTAGACGATCGGCGCGCCCGTCCGCATGTGCTCCGCCCCGAGCCTGTCGATGATGTCGGTCCCCGAGGCCACGACGTTGCCGAGCGCCGGGCGGCCGATGCGCGCGGTGAACGCGTCCATGACCTCCGGCGGAAAGCCGTGCGGGAACGTCGGGAAGGCGCGGTCGAGCACGATGCCGGCCATCTCCCAGTGGCCAGTCACCGAGTCCTTGCCGGCCGAGGCCTCGGCCATCCGCCCCCAGGCGCCCGCCGGCGTGCCGACGGCCTGGCCGAGCGCCGGCACCAACCGGTCGAGCCCGAGGTGACGCAGCGCGGGCAGGTGCAGCGGTACGCGCCGCGCGATGTTGCCGAGCGTGTCGCTGCCCTCGTCGCCATACACCGCCGCATCAGGCAACTCGCCGATGCCAACGCTGTCGAGCACGATCGCGATGATCCGCTCGAAGCGGACAGCCATGGGTGCGCCCTTCAGGCCTCGTGGGGCGCCGAGGAGAAGTAGTTGGGCACCGAGCGGTTCGACTTGATGGTGGCGATCGCGTGCTTGAACACCATGTGGTCGGCGCCCTCGTGGTCGATGACCAGGGCGAACCGATCGAAGTTCTTGATGCGACCTTCGAGCACCTGTCCGTCCATCAGTCGGATCTGCACGACCAGCCGTTCGCGGCGCGCCGAATTCAGGAACACGTCCTGGATATTGGGCGGTGCTGACGGCTTGGACTCGCGGTGGGTGGGCATGAGCGGCTGGCTCCGTACGTCTCGATCAGGGCGCGGGCGGCGGTCACGGTCTCGTCACGCTCACCCGCGCCGTCCAACCATATCATCCCCGGTTCTTTCCTGAACCAGATCAGCTGACGCCGTGCGTAGTGGCGGTTCTCGCGCACCACGAGCGCACGCGTCTCGCCCTCGTCGCGCACGCCGTCGAGCATCTCGAGGATCTGCCGGTACACGAGGCCACCGAACGGGTTGGCCTCGCGCGGGATGCCCGCCGCGAGGTTGTCGCGCACTTCCTGCACGACGCCGCGCGCCCACTGGGCCTCGACGCGGCGCGCGACGCGTTCGGCGATGGCCTCCGAGGGCAACCGCAGGCCGATGGCGCACACGTCGTACTCGGGCAGCGGCGCGCGCGTCTGCGCGAAGTGCGTCGACAGCGGCTGCCCCGTCAGCAGCCAGACCTCGAGGGCGCGGACGAGGCGCTTCTCGTCGCGCGGCATGATCCGCGCCGCCGACTGCGGATCGACGCGTCCGAGCACGCGGTGCAGGTACTCGACCCCACGCTGCTCGGCCCGCTGGTGGAGGCGGGCGCGGACCGCGTCGTCGCGGCCTGGCCCATCGAACAGCCCCGACACAAGGGCCCGGTAGTAGAAGCCCGTGCCGCCGACGAGGATCGGCAACCGCCCACGAGCGGAGATGTCGCGCACGATGGCCGCCGCCTCGCGGGCATAGCGGGCCGCCGAGTAGACCTCGGTGGGATCGGCGACGTCGATGAGATGGTGAGGAATTCCCCGCTGCTCCTCCACGGGCACCTTGTCGGTGCCGATGTCGAAGCGCCGGTAGACGGCCGTCGAGTCGCAGTTGACGATCTCGCCGCCGAACTCGGTGGCCAGGCGGATGGCGAGGGCGCTCTTCCCCGTGGCCGTCGGCCCGAGCACGGCCACGAGCAGGGGGCGTCCCGAGGAAGAGAGGCGGACGCTCACGGCCAGGTCGCGGCCTTCGCCCGGCGGCGTGACTCAGGGGCGACGGCCGCGTGCGGCGCGGCGGATGATGGACCGGCGGCACACCCGTCCTGCCGCCTGCCCCGATGGCACCCCGGCCTTCCCCGTTCCACGTTCCGCGTCACTGCGAGGGCGGCTGCTCGTTGTAGTAGAAGGTGACCGTGAAGAACGCCGTCGGCGTCGGGTACTCCGGCGGCAACGGCGTCGTCGGGTTGGACCACTGCAGCGAGTTGGCGGCGGCGCGATCGAAGGCGTCGATGCCCGACGGCTGCTTGATGGCGACGTCGGTGATCCGGCCGTCCTTGTGCACGTTGAACGTCACCACCACGTGTCCGCGCATCACCATCGCGGCTTCGGGAATCAGCCAGTTGCGCTTGATCTGCGCCACGAACCGGCGGATCCACGGCCCGAACTCGACGCCCTTGGTGTCGAACTGGATGTAGGGACCGAAGGGCGAGTTGCCCCCATTGGGGTTGTTGAAGGCCTCGTTCTGGACGTACTTCTCGAGGTTCTTCAGCGCCTGGCCCAGCGATCCGCCGGGCGGACGCATCGCGGGCGTGGCGTTGGCGGGGCTGTTGCGGGCCTGCGGGTTGGCCACCACGCCGGTGTCGCCCCGGGCCAGCAGGCCCGTCTGGCCATCGCGCACGTTCACGCCGTCGGTGCTGGCCGGGTTCTGCGACGGGGTCGGCTGGTTCTGCGGCGGCGTCGGTTGCGCGGCGCGCGCCTGCTGGGCCTGCATCTCCCGCGGCGACTCGGACGGCTCCGGCGCGGGTCCCCGCCCCTTGGCCAGGTCCTTGGCCGACTGCTTCTCGACGAACTCCAGCGAGTTGCCCTTCGAGAACGGCTGGCTGTTGGTGGCGTCGGGCGCCCGCTGCATCGTCTGCGCGAGGCGGTCCTGGTCGGCCAGCGAGGCCGTGTCCTTCGGCTTGTCCGCCTTCATGTCGATCTTGGGCTGGACGAAGACGAAGCGGGGACGCTGGCTCTGCTGCTGTTGCATGGCCAGCTCCTGCTGGCGCTCGATCTCGGCCTGCCGCTGCTCCGCCTGCTGCTGGAGCATCTGCTTGAAGAACGGAATCTCCGGGCCGAACAGGAGCAGCAGGATCAGCCCCGCGTGCAGGAACACCGACAGCAGCACGGCCTCGCGCCGCGACATCGCCGAATCTATGCTCGGCGGCTCTGGTCGGTGATCCTCGAAATCGATGTACATCCGGTCGCTTCAGTATAGAGGGTCGAGGCCAGCGGCGCTGCCCCGCGGGCGTACTTGGGACGGCAGGCACCCCTGCCGCGGACCGGATCCGAGCGGACCGCAACGGCTCGACGCGCCCTCGCAACCACACGAGGCGCTGGTCGGACCGGCGGCGCGCCGGCCCTGACGATCAGGCTGGACGCTCGGCAACGTAGAGATAGACGACGCCGAACGTCAAAGGGACGGCCTGGCACCGCGTGAGCCCGGCCGCCCGTAGTTGGGCCACGAAGGCCGCCGGGGGCGTGAAACTCTCGACCGACGCCGGCAGGTAGGCGTACGCCTCGCCGTGCCGCGACACGAGCCGTCCGAGCCGCGGCAGGACGTTGCGGAAGTACCACAGGTAGGCCGCCTTGATGAGCGGTTGCTGGGGCGTGGAGAACTCCAGGATGGCCAGCCGCCCGCCCGGCTTGAGCACACGCGCCACCTCGCGGAGCGCGACGCCCGCGTCCTGGACGTTCCTGATGCCGAAGGCGATGGTCACCGCGTCCATGGACGCGGTGCGCGCCGGCAGGTGCATCGCGTCGCCACGGACCAGCGGAATCACCGTGTCGCGCCCCTCCTGGCGGAGCTTTCGCTTGCCGACCTTGAGCATCTCGGCCGAGAAATCGACGCCGAGCACCCGCCTGGCCAGCCCGCGCCGGACCATCGTCCGTGCCACGTCGCAGGTGCCGGTGCACAGGTCGAGCACCTGCTCGCGGCCGGTGAGCCCGAGCCGACGGACGGCCCGCCAGCGCCAGTACAGGTCCTGCCCGCCGCTGAGGACGTGGTTCAGCAGGTCGTAGCGCCCGGCGATCTCGTCGAACATCCCGGCGATCTTGGCCGGGGCCTTGCCCGTGTCGGGGGTGATGCCGCCGTAGGTGGTCGACGCGGCGCGATCGGTGGTCGTCATTCGCGGTCCGCCTGCGGGTCCCACGCGGGATAGAGCTGGTGCTCGATGCGCAGCAGCGAGAGGACGCGCCCGGCCATGAAGTCGGCCAGTTCGTTGATCGTCTGCGGGCGTTGGTAGAAGCCGGGCATCGCCGGCATCACGATGGCGCCCGCCTCGGCGCACAGCACCATGTTCTTCAGCTGCGGCAGGCTCAGCGGGGTCTCGCGCGGCACGATGATCAGGGGGCGGCGCTCCTTGAGCATGACGTCGGCCGCGCGTTCCACCAGCGAGCGCGACAGGCCGTGCGCGATGGCCGCCATGGTCTTCATCGAGCAGGGCACGATGACCATCGCCTCGGCGCCCTTGCTGCCGCTCGCGATCCGCGACCCGAGGTCCTTGTTGCTGTGCAGCACCCAGCCGCCGCGACGCACGCCTTCGCCCCACGTCTCCTCGAGGTACGCCTGGAGCCGATCGACGCGCGCGGTCGGGCCGAGCTCGTCGATGAGCAGGCGACGCCCGTACTCCGTGATCACGAGGTCGACGTGCTGCCCGTGCTGCAGCAGCGCCGACAGCGTGCGCATCGCGTAGAGGGCGCCACTCGCGCCAGTGACGGCCAGCACGATGCGCCGCGGGGTCTCAACCGACATAGATACTCAATCCCGTCGTGGCGAGGTACAGCAGGCCGACCCAGCCGTTCATGTCGAAGGCGCGCTTGACCTGCGAGAGGTCCGACGCGCTCACCAGCGATTGCTCGAACACCAGCAGCGCGGCGACGAGCGCCACTCCGCCCTGGTACACCGGTCCGAGGCCGGCCACGAGGCCGAGGAGTCCGAGGCTGATCACCGTGACCACGTGCAGCGCGCGCGAGATGGCGATGGACCGCGCCACGCCGAACCGCACGGGAATCGATCGCAGCCCGTGCCCCCG
>NZ_JBIINP010000329.1:0-3476 GCF_044337415.1 Luteitalea sp. | reverse complement strand
TCCGGGGCGGGCGGGATCGTGTCGAAGCTGAACACGCGCGTGCGCGCCGTGTCGACGGGCTCGAGCGCGTTGCGCGTCATGATCGGCCAGCCGCCCACCGAGATCCACCCGGCCAGGTCGGGGTACCGGTTGGTGGCCGTCGCGATGACCTCGCCGGCGCGCACGATGTCTTCCTTCACGTCGAACGTCTCGACGATGGTGATGCCGGCGTGCTGCTTGAGCACGTCGTTGACGCCGTCGAGGCGCCGCTGCAGGTTGTAGGACCCGAGGCTGGTCATGAGGGCGACCTTGCCCTTGCCACCGAGGGCGTCCACGGCCTCCTGCGCCAGGCGCTGGCCGGCCTTGAAGTCGTCCACGCCGTAGTAGGCCATGCGCTGCGAGGTCGGTGCGTCGGCATCCCACGTGATCACCGGGATGCCTGCGGCGATGGCCTTGTCGATCACCGGCGCCAGGAAGTCGCCGTTGGTGCACGAGATGGCAATGCCGTCGACGCGCTGCGAGATGAACGACTCGAGCACTTCCTTCTGGCGCAACTGGTCGGCCGACTCGGGGGCGCGCCAGATCACCTCGATGTTGCCGAGTTCCTTGGCCTTCCGCTCGGCCCCGATGCGGGCGTAGTTGAAGACCGGGATGTCGAGGGCCTTCGGGATGACGGCGAACCGGAGCGTCTTCGGCCCGGCCGGCGGCGGCGTGGTCGAGCCGCCTCCGCATGCGGAGGTCAACAGGCCGAGGCACAGGAGCGTGAACAGTCGTCGCATGGGCGTCTCCGCCGCGCCTGTCCCCGTGCCGCGACACGCGCCACAGGGGGAGGCAAAGTTCGGCGTGGGCGGATTGTAGCCCAAAGCCCGCCGCCCCCTGCCTCGGGAGTTGCCCTCGGACGCGCCCACGAACGAGACTGGTCGCGCCATGACCCGACGCGACTTCCTCTCCACCACCCCCGCCGCCGCCCTCACGCTCGCCGGAGGGACCGGCGCCGCCCAGCAGCCCGGCGGAGCAGGCCGACAGCTGTACGAGCTCCGCCGCTACCGCATCCGCACGGGCGTCATGCGCGACACGACGCGGGCCTACCTGAAGGACGCCCTGCTGCCGGCGCTGACGCGGCTCGGCCTGGGTCCCATCGGGATGTTCGACGTGACCACGGGCGAGCCGCCGACCTGCGTCGTGCTGATTCCGCACGCCAGCGCCGACTCGGCGGTCACGCTGGGGCGGCGCCTGATGGCCGACGCCGCGTACGTGAAGGCTGGCGCGCCGTTCCTCGATGCCCCGGCTGACCGGCCGGCCTTCGACCGCGTCGAGAGCGCGCTGCTGCTCGCCTTCGAGGGCATGCCGCAGCTCAAGGCGCCCGACACCAGCAAGCCCCGCCTGTTCGAGATCCGCCGCTACGAGGCGCCCAGCCAGGTGGCGGGCCTGAAGAAGATCGAGATGTTCGACACCGGCGGCGAGCTGGCCATCTTCCGCAAGGTGGGGCTCACACCCGTGTTCTTCGGCCAGACGCTGTTCGGCGTGCGACTGCCGCAGTTCGAGTACATGCTGACCTACCCGAGCATGGCCGACCGCGAGCAGCAGTGGAACGCGTTCCGCAACGACCCCGACTGGAAGGTGCTGTCGCAGAAGGAGGAGTACAAGGACGCGGCCATCATGTCGGGCGCGACCTCGACGTACCTCGCGCCGCAGCCGTGGTCGCAGATCTAGGTGGTACAGAGGTAGGGCGGCATGTCCCGCGACACAGAGGTAGGGCGGCATGTCCCCATGCCGCCGTTAGTGCAACGGCGCGATGAGGACATCGCGCCCTACCTTGCTACACCTGCTTGGCGCGGCGGGCGCGATCGGCGGCGACGGCGAGCACGATGATGATGCCGATGATGATTTCCTGGACGTAGTTCGGCCAGCCCATCTGCTGGCTGCCGTTGCGCAGGAAGGCCATCACCAGCGCGCCGATCAGCGACCCGACGATCGTGCCCTCGCCGCCCGACAGGCTGCCGCCGCCGATCACCACCGCCGCGATCACGTCGAGCTCGGTGCCGATCGCCACCGTCGGATCGCCCTGCCGCAGCCGCGACATCTGCATCACGCCCGAGAGCCCGAACAACAGGCCGGCCAGGCCGTAGATCCACACCTTGAGGCGATCGGTCTGCACGCCGCAGGCGCGCGCGGCCGCCTCGTTGCTGCCGAGGGCGAAGACCCGCCGCCCGAACACGGTGCGCTGGAGCAGGAACGTCGCGGCCACGGCCAGCACCAGCGAGATCCACACGCCGGGCGCCACGAGCAGCCACGTCGGCGTGGGGAACGTCACCGCGAGTTCGTTGACCCACGTGGCCGGGGCATTGACCGTCTGCTGGTCGGCGAGCCACTTGGCCACGCCGCGCGCGATGCCGAGCATGCCGAGGGTCGCGATGAACGGCAGCACCTTCAGCCGCGTGATGGCCAGGCCGTTGACCAGGCCCACGATCCCGCCCGTGACGACGCCAGCGAGGATCGCCGCCAGGGGCGGGTACCCCTCGCGCAACCCGAGCGCGGTGACCACGCCCGCGAGCGCGATCGTCGATCCGACCGCCAGGTCGATGCCGCCGCTGATGATGATGAACGTCATCCCGATCGCGCCGAGCGCGACGATGACCGTCTGCGCGAGGACGATGCGGAGGTTCCGGGGCGACAGGTACTGCGCCGGGTCGTCGCTGAGCACGGCGAAGATGCCGATGACCAGCACGAGCCCGAGGATGGGCGCCAGCACGGAGAGACGAGCGCGCAGGTTCGAGAGCATGGCAATTGTCACTGTGGTGTCCCGATGGCCGCCGCCATCACCGACTCGGGCGTCCATGCGGCGAGCGGGCGCGTCGGCGTCAGCGTGCCGCGGCACATCACGGCCAGCGAGTCACACAGGCCGAACAGTTCCGGCAGGTACGAGCTGACGATGACCACGGCGCACCCCTCGTCGGCGGCCTGCGCGATGGCCTCGTACAACTGCACCTTGCTGCCGACGTCGACGCCCCGCGTCGGCTCGTCGAGCAGCCACACGGTGGCCTGCTGGTGCAGCAACCGCCCCACGGCGACCTTCTGCTGATTCCCGCCAGACAGCGTGCGCACCGCCTGCAGCGGGGTCCGCGCCTTCACCTTCAGCTGATCGACCCAGCGCTGTCCCTGCTCCCGCTGCGCGCGGCCATCGACGACGCCGCGGCGGCTGACCGAGTCGTACCGGGTGCAGGTCATGTTGTCGGCGATCGACATGGGCAGCGTGAGACCCTCGCCCTTGCGGTCCTCGCTCAGGTAGCCGAGGCCCGCGGCCAGGCGGTCCCACGGCGTCATCCGGTCGATGGCGATGGCCCGGCCATCGACGGCGAGGCGCCCGGCAACGGCGCGTTCCTCGAGTCCCATCAGGCCACGCAGCAGTTCCGTCCGCCCGGCGCCGACCAGGCCCGCGATGCCGACGATCTCGCCGGCCCGCACGCGCAGCGACGCCTGCTCCACGCGGCCCTCGA
>NZ_JBIINP010000081.1:0-17906 GCF_044337415.1 Luteitalea sp. | reverse complement strand
AGTTGGCGTAGTGCTGGTTGGCCGCCGCCTTGGCCGCGCGCACCTCCGGCAGTTCGACCGATCCGCCGATGATGGTGAACGTGCCGCGCGCGTTGATGATCGGCCGCACGCCGAGGCTCGCGTACAGTTCCTTGCCCGACGGTCCCGCGGCCGCCACCGGCGCGACAGCGGCACGCCGGGCACCCGCGGCGGCTTGCGTCGCGGCGAGCGCAGACGTGGGCACGAGCGAGCCGAGGCCGAGCGCCTTCGCGGCGCGGAAGATCTGCCGACGGCTCCAGCCGGCGGGCGAGGTGAGGGGACGCATGAAGCGGATGGTACCCGACGGAGGGCCGCGACAGGAGGGGTCGACCTATCCGCGATACCGCAACGCCATCAGGGTCACGTCGTCGCCCTGCGGTTCGGTCCCCGCGAACTCGTTCACCGACGCCAGCACCAGCGCGACGAGATCGTCCGGATCGCCGCCGTGCGCCGAGGCGAGCAGCGCCGACAGCCTGTCGAGGCCATACTCGTCGCCGGCCGGGTTCCGAGCCTCGGTCACGCCGTCGCTGCAGACCAGGACGATGTCCCCGGGTGCGAGTGAGAGGCGGGCCCACTGGTACGACGCGCCCGGCAGCAGTCCCAACACCGGACCTCCCACATCCAGCGAGTTTAGCGTGCCGTCGGCGCGCACGACGATCGGCGGTTCCTGCCCGGCATTGGTGTAGGCGAGTTCGCCACTCGACGACACGACCCCGTAGAACATCGTCGCGAATCGTGCCTCGACAGCACGCCGCAACAGCGCGCGGTTGAGGCGCGCCATCAGGTCGGCGGGGTCGGCAGCAATCGGCGCGTGGGCCGCGAAGTGGCTCTGCACCGTCGCCGCCAGGAGCGCCGCCGGCGGCCCCTTGCCCGCCACGTCACCCAGGGCGAATCCGACGACGCCGTCGCCGAGTTCGAGGTGGTCGAAGAAGTCACCACCAATGGTGCGACACGGCGTCGTGCTGGCCGCGAGGTCGATCGTGGTGCCCCGCCAGCGCGGTTCGGGCAGCAGGGCCCGCTGGATCTCGGCGGCCACCTTGAGGTCGCGGTCCGTCCTCGCCTTCTCTGCCGACTCGGCGTACACCCGTGCGCTCTCGATGGCGAGGGCGGCCTGCGTGGCGAACGCCTCGAGTGACGTCACCGTCGTCGTGGACAGGAGCCGGCCGCGCACCTTGATCGCCACCTGGCGCTTCAGGTTCGTGTCAGTGGCGCGGTACACCTCGCCCATTCCGCCGACGCCGAGCGGGGCGGTTACCTCATAGGGGGCCGAGGCGGGTACCGGGCGACAGGGGCATCGAAGCAGGAGTATATGTCGCGCGGTGCGTCGCGCCGGGTCGGCGCGACGGGCCCTCGCACCGGCGGTCGTGCGCGGCGGCAGCGTGAGGAACCTCGGTGGTCAACCGCTGGACACCCGGGCCTGACGTTGGCGATGCGATCCACGGACGAGAGACGGTGCGCAGGTGCAAGGTGAGGCCGATCGACAGCAGCGTCGATTGGACGAGCCACGGCCGCACGCCATACGTCGGCCCCCCTGGTCCGCGTCCTGTATCGATGCGGCACCGACCAGCACGGCAGTGATACCCCCGTCGCGGCCACGCGCGCGCCGCTCCGACATCACGCGGGAACCAGAACGCGGCGATCGGTCCGGCAGGCGCCCGCTATCGTTCCCCGAGCGACAGGGCCACGAGTTCGGCTGGCACACCGCCGCCGCCCACTGGCACGACGATGTACTGCCTGCCGCCGGCGCGAAAGGTCATCGGCGAGCCCCCGGCATTGGCGGGCAGGGCGAGTTCGACGAGGATCTGTCCGGTGCGCTTGTCGAACGCGCTCAGCTGCGGCGTCCGCGTGCGTGCGTTGTAGATGAACGTGTTGGTGGCCGCCGAGAATGCCCCAGCGATCTCCGGCTCCTGCACGGCGAAGAGCAGCGTGCGCGTCACGAGCACGAACCCGCGCGAGGGCCAGCCGAGCCTCGGCAACTGCATCGAGGCCAGCGCCGGATGGTCGCGCGGTCCCGTGCCGTGCGGCACGACCCACGCGTGCTCGCCGGTGCCGAGATCGATGGCCGTGATGCGACCGTATGGCGGCTTGGTGAGGGGAAGTCCCTGCGGACCGCCGAGGGGGAGGCGGTCGATGCCGAACGAGGCGTAGCGCATGTCCGATGTGGTGGGGTCGAGCGCCCGCGTCCGCATGATGTACGGGGTGGTGACCGACGGCACGAACAGGCGGCCCGACTCGGGGTCGAGCGCAGCACCTGCCCAACTCGCGCCGCCCACGGCCCCTGGCATCACCACGGCGCCCCGCTCCGAGAGCGGCGTGAAGAGCGGCCCGCTGTCGAACCGGCCCAGGATGTCGGTGGCTTCGCGCCGCAGCGCGGGCGTGAAGTCGATGAGGTCGTCGACGGTGATTCCCTGGCGATCGAATGGCGCCGGTCGACTCGGGAAGGGCTGGGTGCGCGACAGGACTTCGCCGGGCACTGTCGATGGCGCGACGGGTCGCTCCTCGATGGGCCAGATCGGCGCGCCCGTCTCTCGATCGAGCACGTACACGAAGGCCTGTTTGGACACCTGGGCCAGCACCTTGCGTCGTCGCCCGCCAATCGTCACGTCGGCAAGCACGGGCGCCGCGGGGAGGTCGTAGTCCCAGATGCCGTGGTGCACGGCCTGGAAGTGCCACCGGCGCTTCCCCGTCTTCACGTCCAGCGCCACGACGCTCTCGGCAAACAGGTTGTCGCCAGGCCGATGGCCCCCGTAGTGGTCGTTGGTCGGCGTGCTCGTGGGGAGGTAGACGAGGCCGAGCGCCTCGTCGGCGCTCATCACCGTCCAGACGTTCGTGCTCCCGCTGTACCTCCACGACTCGTCGAGCCATGTGTCGGTACCGAACTCTCCGGCGTCGGGCACGGTGTGGAACGTCCAGAGGAGGCGCCCGGATCGCGCGTCGTAGCCGCGGACGTCCCCTGGCGGGCCCGCCTTCTTCCGCCAGCCATCCTGCACGAACGAGCCGACCACCACGACGTCGCCGACGACGCTCGGCGGAGAGTTCACGCCGAATTCGAAGCGCGTGACCGGACGACGAAGCCCGGCGAGGAGATCGACCCGCCCGTCGGTCCCGAACCCGGACACGGGCGTGCCCGTGTCGACGTCGAGCGCCAGCAGGTAGCCGTCGCCCGTCGCATGAAACACGCGGCGGCCTGCCGTCCACAGCGCGACGCCCCGATGCACCCAGCCCAATCGCTGCGGCGTGCCCCGTCGATAGAGGCCGGGGTCGTGGACCCACCGCGTCGCGCCTGTCCGGCCGTCGATGCTGGCGACCTGGTGGAGCCCCGTCGCGACGAAGAGATGGCCATCGAGTGCAACGGGCGTGCCCTCGAACAGGTTGAGGTGCAGCCCTGGCTGACTGGCGACCACCGCGTTGTCTGGCGAGGTCCACCGCCAGGCGACGCGGAGGTGCTTCGCGTTGCCGGCATCGATCTCGGTCAGCGGCGAGTACTTGGTGTTGCGGAGGTCGCCGCCGTACGAACCCCACTCGCCCTTCTCGCCGCCAGGACGCTGCTGCGACGCGCCAAGGCCGAGGCCGGCGACGAGCAACGCGAGCAGCACGAACACGCGCGGGGATGGTGTGACCCCGAGTCGGCGGCCTGCACCGCTGCGAGACCGACGACGCGCGCCTACGCCGATGGCCATGACACCGAACCGGACTGGCAGGACTGCCGCGCGAACGAACAATGCGGGTGCATCGGATAGCCTCTCGCCGTTAGCGTGCCTTCCACAGGCGGATGGTGGCGATCGAAGGCTGTGTGTAGCCCGGCGGATCGCTGTCGGCCCCGACCGGCGTCCGCCCCTGGGCCGTGTTGGTGGTCAACCGACCACCGACGTACTCAGGAGGCAGTCCGGACAGATCGAACTGGCACGCATGGAGCGTGATGCCGGCTTCCGGAAACTCCTGCCCGGTGACGCGACACTGCCCGCGCGCCAGCAGCGGCATGCCCCCGACCTCGCCGCGCGCGTGGAAATCGCCGACCTTCGCGTCGGCCGTCGTGCCGAGGCACGCGTGCAACGTGCCGACTCGGGCTCCGTTCACGCTCGTCACTCGGCCGGTGGCGGCGTCGGTCGCCACTGCCCTGAACTCGTAGCGATCCTCGAAGGTCGGCGTCGTGACACCGACGCCTGACGGTCCGCAGAAGTCCGTGGGAGCCACGCGGGAGAGCCGGACCGAGCGCAGGATCAGGATCTCTTCGACCCGCGGCGTCGTGGGTGCCGCTTGTCCGTCGGCGACACCAGGGAGCAGCGACAGGCCCATCACGCAGAGGGCCGCGACGCGCCTCCGGGTTCGGGCGCTCGCGGGCGCTCGTGTGATCGGCCCCTGTGTCTCGATCGGCATGGCGGTCATGGGATGCCCTGAAACGACGAATGCCGGGATGCGGGATGTGGGTCGACGGCCCCCGACATTCCCGGCATTCCCGGCATCGCGGAATTACAAGTGAACTAGAAGAGGAACTTCACGCCCAGCTCGGCGCGACGCATCGTGTCGGCCGAGGCGATGACGCCGAAGTTGGCGGCACCGAAGGTCGTGTTCGGCGCCCCCCAGTTCACCTCGTTGAACAGGTTGAAGACCTCGGCGCGTAGCTGGATGCGGCTGCGGCCGCCGGTGGCGATGTTCTTCATGAACGACACGTCGGTCGAGCTGAACTTCCTGCCGCGGAGGTAGTTGCGCGGCGTGTTCCCGAACGTGAAGAAGTCGGGCAGCGCAAACGCGGCCGGGTCGATGCAGCCCACCAGGCCGAGGCCGTTCGGGTTGGCCTGGCAGTTGAGCGTGACGTTGGCATTGACCAGGTTCGGCCGCTGGTTGCCGATGCCGATGTTGGCGCGGTCGGGCTGGATCGTCACGTTCAGCGGCGTACCGCTCTGGATGGTCGTGATGCCGCCGATCTGCCAGCCCCCGAGGAATCCCCGCAGGAACACGTTGTCGGAGTCGCGGAAGAACGGCATGTCCCACACGTAGCTCACGACCAGGCGGTGCGGCACGTCCCAGTTGGCCGGGCCGTAGTCGCTCCAGATGTCGTAGTTGTTGACGATCGCGCCGCCGCCGTTGGAGTGCGTCGCCATGTCGCGCGTCTTGGACCAGGTGTAGTGGGCGTTGACCAGGAACCCGTTGACCATCCGTCGACGCGCGATCAGGCTCACCGAGTCGTAGTTGGCGATCAGGTCGTTCTGGATGGTGCGGATCTGCCGGAACAACTGGTTCGGCCGACGCGGGTCGATGGCGCCCGGGCCTGGCAACGGCGTGTTGTTGAAGAAGCTCCGATCGAGGTTGCTGGTGCGCGACGCGAGGTACTGCACCTCGACGACGGTGCTGCCGAAGATCTCGTGCTGCAGGTCGGCGCTCCACTGGTTCTTGCGCGCGTTCGGCAGGTTCCGGTTCGGCGTGATCATGTTGGGCGGCCCGCCCGGTCCCACCGTGCCGAACGGCTGGTCGAACGTCAGCGTCGGGTTGGCCGGCGCATTGTTGAAGGTGAACTCGGCCGCGATCGGCGGGTTGTTCGTGAGGAACGTGAACGAGTTCATCTGGTTGGGGTTGTAGTAGATGCCCCAGCCGGCGCGCAGCACGGTCTTGTCGCTCAGGCGGTAGGTGGCGCCCAGCCGCGGGCCCCAGTCCTGCGTGTTCGGCTCGTGGAACTCGAAGCCGACGGCCGGGAACGACGTCGGGATGATCTGCGTCTGCGACGCGTCGAGCATCGACGCGAGCCCTTCGTAGGTCTGCACCGGGGTGTTGCGCTCGTAGCGCAGGCCCAGGCTGAGCGTCATGTTGCGCGTCGCCTGCCACACGTCGTTGACGAAGAACCCGTTGCGCCACTGGCCCACGTGGCCCTGCACCTGGTCGACCGGTGTCCCGACCGTGATCGGCACGCCGGTCATGAAGTCGGCCACCGAGTAGCCGGTCATCTGGCCGTTGAAGCTGAACGCGCCGCGCGGGCTGTTGGCCGCGCGACGACCGGTGGCCATCTTGCGCAGGTCGAAGCCGGTGCGGATGTTGTGCTTGCCCTTGGTCCACGACAGCACGTTCGACATCTGGAAGGTGGTGTCGAACTGGTACCAGTTGGTGCCGCCGTTGCCGAGGCCCGCGAAGGCGGTGATGCCGATCGTCGGGATGCCCGGGTTGTTGTAACGCACGTCGCCGTCGAAACCGGGGATGCCGATGTCGGATCCGGCGGTCGTGTTGCCGTCGATCGTGAAGTTGTTCAGCGAGTCGAAGTCGATGCGGTGATAGCCGATGCGGAAGTCGTTGAGCAGCGTCGGCGAGAGCGTCTGCTGGTACGACACGAGCGTGTTCTTGTTCTTGCGCGGCTGGTACAGCCCCTGCGTCGGGCTGATGGCGCCGAAGCCGTCGAAGGCGTCGACCCAGTTGTAGCGCACGTACACGCGCGCCGAGTTGCCGATGTTCTGGTCCACACGGGCCAGGATCTGGTCGACCTCGTTCTCGGTCAGCACCGGCCCCTGGTAGTTGTTGGCGGTGCCGGGCCCGGTCGGCAGCGGGTAGTACTGCATCAGGCGCAGCGCCTCGTCCGAGAGCTGCGAGAGCGGGATCTGGTTGCCCGGATAGGGCACCTTCGTGAACGGGTTGACGATCGGCGTCGCGATCTCGCTGAAGTCGCCGCGCCGCATCCTCTCGGTCGGGACCGACGCGATGGGGCTCGTCTCCCGGTTGGAGCGCTGCCCTTCGTAGGCCGCCATGAAGAACGTCTTGTTGCGGCCGTTGTACAGGCCGGGAATCATCACCGGGCCGTCGAACTGCACGCCGTACTGGTTGCTCCGCTTGGGCGGTTCGGGCAGGTTCGGGTTGTCGAAGTAGCCGCGGCTCTCGAGCGCGTCGTCCTGGAAGTACTCGAACAGCGCGCCGTGGAACTGGTTGGTGCCGGCCTTGGTCACCACGTTGACGTGGACACCCAGGTACGACCCGTACTCGGCCGACGTGCTGCCGGTCTGCACCGCCACTTCCTGCACCGCGTCGGCCATCGGGCGCATGCTGGTCATCGCCAGCAGGTTCGACGTCGCGTTGATGCCGTCCATCGTCAGGCTGTTCTGGATCTCGCGCTGGCCGGCGCCGCGGAACGACAGGCCGATGTCCGTCGTGTTCCCGCGCAGAACGCCCGGCGTCGTGGCGGCGAACTGCCAGACGTTACGGCCGCTCGACGGCAGGTCGATGACGGCCCGTGCCTCGACCGTCTGCGACACGGCGGCGCGATCGGTCTGGATGGTCGTGTTGGCGGCCTCGACGGTGATCGTCTCCGACAGGTCGCCCACGGCGAGCACCGCGTCCTGCCGCACGACCTGGTTGCCGCCCACCCGGATGTTGGTGGCCTTGAAGGACTGGAAGCCCTGCAGGCTGATGGTGATCTCGTACGTGCCGACCGGCACGGCGTTGAACTGGTAGACGCCGGCCTCGTTGGTCACGCCGGTGAGGGTTGCCTGCGTGCCCGTGTTGACGGCGGTGACGGTGGCCCCCGGCAGCACGCCGCCGCCCGAGTCGGTGACCGAGCCCACCAGGCCGGTCTGCGACGCGAGCTGCGCGAACGCGGGTGTGGACAGCAACAACGCCAGGACGGCGGAACTCAGGGTTCGTAGCACTCGGGCATCCTCCTCGGACGGAGAGCGCGTCCGCTCCGGCCCCCCATTGGACAGGGGCTCACGCCGGATCGGCGACTTCTGGGCGGACGCAGGACCTGCACAGGTTCCAATGATCTGGAACGCGTTTCAACTCGCCAATTGGCGCTCACGCTAATCGAAATCGCGCCATATGTCCATCACGGCGTCGGTTCAACGGGCGTGCCGCTTGCCCGTCCTGCGCGGCGCGGCTATCCTCGCGCCTGCAGACCGTCACGTCTTTCCGACTTCCCAGGAGATACACGCGTGCCAGCCACCCAGCCCGATCCGTCGCGCCGTTCCGCCTTCCGCTCCCTCATCGCCGCCGCCGGCGCCACCGCGGCCGGCCTGTTCGGCGGCCGGGCGCACGCCGCGGCCGCCACCGAGACCATCACGATCCCGGATGCGGCGCAGCAGGCCGAGGCCCCGAAGCAGGCGCCGCTGTTCTCAGCCGTCAAGGTACACACCGGCGGCCTCGTGTTCGTCGCCGGCAAGGGCTACCACGAGGAGGGCGACATCAAGCTCCACACCGCCAAGGTGCTCGACGCGCTGGAGAGCGAGCTGAAGAAGGTCGGCTCGTCGATGGAGAAGGTACTGAAGGTGAACGTGTACCTGCACGACCTGCAGGACTACGCGGCGATGAACGAGGTGTTCCGCGGCCGCTTCGGCCCCAACCCGCCGGTCCGCACGACGATTGCCTGCTACGGCGGTGTCCCGGGGAAGTCGCTGGTGGAGATGGACTGCATCGCCGCGCTCTGATGAGCGCGGCGATGCCATTCGGAATTCAGAGTGATGAATGAAGGGGCCGACCTCTGGTCGACACCCGGCCTCCATTCTGAACTCTGAATTCTGAATTCAGGTTGGCTCTTTCCAGCAACCTGCCTACGCTTTCTTGGTAATGACTTCCTTCAGCCGGCGGGCGACGACGAGTTCGTCGCCGGGCTGCATCATCCACACGCCGATCATGAGGTCGTCGCCGGGGCGGACGCCGATCGACGGCGTGCCCTCGCGCAGCTTCTTCGAGATCTCCGGGCCGGTGATGCCGGCGGCGGCCGCGTCGATCTTGATCTCGACGTGCGGCACGTGGTTGGCCACCTCGGGCACGGTGATGCCGGCCGTGATCCCCGGCAGGCCGGCCAGGCTCTTGAGGATCAGCTCGGCGCGACGCGTGTACTCGCGGTCGAGTGCCACGTGGTCGAGCTTCACGAAGCGCTCGATCGCCGCCAGCATCCCCAGCATCTCCTCCTTGTTGACCTTCATGCCGCGGCCGATGGAGTTGCCGTTGGGCGCGGCGTTGGCGCGCGCGGCCTTGATCAGGTCCTTGCGGCCGAGCAGCAGGCCCGCGCTCTGCGGCCCGCGGATGCCCTTGCCGCCGGAGAACACCACGAGGTCGAAGCCCATGGCGGTGTACTTCCACAGGTTCTCGACCGGCGGCACGTCGGCCGCGCAGTCGTTCATCGTCGGGACGCCGTGCTTCTTGCCGAGGCGCACGAACTCCTCGTCGCGAATCTGCCCGACCGAGTTGTTGTTGTTGTAGAACAGCATCATCGCCGTCTGCGGGGTGATGGCCCGCTCGAGATCGGCGACGGTCTCGACCTCGACGATCTTCACCCCGCAGTTGCGCACCGCATGGTCGTAGCCGAACCGGTGCGACTTCTGCATGATGACCTCGCTCTTCATGCCGACGAGGTTCGGCAGGTCGATGACCTTCTGCGGGTCGCCGCCGGTGAGGATCCCGGCGGTGCCGAGCGTCATCGCCGAGGCCGCGCCCGACGACACGAGCGCCGCCTCCGCCTTCACGAGCGTCGCGATGCGCTCACCCACCTTGTCGTGCAGCTCGTTGAGCGGCACGTAGTGCTTCGACGCGTAGTTGATGGCCGCCATCACCTCCGGCGGCATCAGCGACGCCGTCATGTCGGTGTAGGTGCCGGCGGCGTTGATGAACGGCCGCACGCCGAGTTCCTTGAAGTAGTCGCGCATCATCGGCGTGGCCGCCGCGGCGCTCGTGGCGGCGCCGCCGAGGAAGCCGCCCACCACGGGCAGCGTGGACAGTCGCTCGAAGAAGGTACGTCGGGTCAGCATCGGGGTCTCCGGAGTCGGGGCTGGGGGCTGGGGGCTGGGGCGTCAGCCAACGTCAGGCATTGAGCATTGGGCACTAGGCGTTAAGCGTTGAGCGTTAGGCGCTAACGAGCAGCGATGAGCGCTACGCGGATTCGTTCCTTGCCCTCCGGCTGGACCTGCACGGTCACGCGCGCCGGCGGGTCGACGGGGAACGTCTCCTTGAACACCGCATTCATGGCCGGCATGTCGGCCACGTCGGTGAGGTACACCGTCACCGACGCGACGTCGCGCGTCGTGAGTCCTCCGTCCTGCAAGGTCCCCCGCAGGTACGCGAAGATATCGCGCGCCTGCGCCTCGACCGTCGTGCCCGCATCAGGCGACTCCTCGGGGTTGGCGTACAACGTGGCTCCGGCCTTGATGGCGTACGGCTTCTCGACGTCGCCGACGGGCTCGCGCTTCACGGTCGGACGCACCGCCACGAACGTCAGCTCGGCCCGGATGGGCCCCGGCAGTCGCGGCACCACCACGAGCCCGCGCGCCGGCAGCGGCAGCGGCGCGAACGCCGCGGTGAACGCCGGCGGATACTGCGCCACCTCGTCCAGCCGCGTCAGGTAGCCCTGCGTCGACACCACGTCGCGCAGTTCCAGCGACGCCGCCTTCAGCGTCGTCGAGATGTTGGCGATGGTCTGCGTGACTTGCCCGGGCACGTCCTCGGCGACCGCCTTCGTGGCGGGATTCTGGCCACCCATGCCCGAGATGTACAGGGTGTCGCCAGCCCATACGGCCGGTGAATACGGACCGAGCGGCGCCGGCAGCGTGCCTGCAGGCGGCGTGACGACCGAGATCGCCGCGACGTCCGCGTAGGCGATGCAGCCAATCTCCACACCCGCCTTCGACGGCAGCGCCGCAGCCTGGATCGTGGTGCGCGCCGGCACCCGCCCCTTGAAGTAGGACTGGTACGCGGCGTTCATCGCGGCGTAGTCGTCCATGCTGGCCAGGTACACCTGGCACTTCACGAGGTGCTCGTACCCGAGGCCGGCAGCCTTCAGCACGGCGCCGATGCCGTCCATCGCCTGCCGCGCCTGCGCGTCCATCGTCGCCGGCGTGGCCCCGGCGCCGGGGAGGCCGAGCTGGCCCGAGATGTACAGCGTCTGCCCGACCTGGATGCCCGGCGAATACGGACGGTCGGTCGGCGCACCTTCCGGACGGATCACCCGTCGCTGCGCGTGCGCCGGGACGGCCACGGCCGTCACCAGCAGCGCGATGGCGCAGAGGCGTGCGCGCATCACTGCTCCTGCGACGAGGTGCGTCGCGGGCGCGTGGCGTTGCCCCCCTGGGCCTCGGTGGGCATCGTGGCCCAGTCGGGAGCGGCTCGGCCGTTGAGGTCCCACACCACCTGGCCGGCGCGCAGCGTCAGCTCGCATTCGAGCTTCTGGGTGCCCGGCATGCGACCGCCCGACGAGTCGATGAACCCGAACTCGCCATTGCGGACGGCGAGCACCGCCACGTCCGCCTCGCTGCCCACCCCGAGGTGCCCGAGGTCCTCGCGCTTGATGACCGACGCCGCCTTCGCGGTGTTGGCGCGAATCACGTCGGTGAGCGGCATGCCGAGGTTCAGCAGCTTGGACATCGTGTTCAGGATGTCCTTCATGCCGGCGTTCATGCTGCCGGTGTGCAGGTCGGTGCTGATCACGTCAGGGAAGAACCCCTGCTTCGTGGCGGGCACGGCCTGACGCCACAGGAAGCTGCCGCCGCCGTGGCCGACATCGAAGATCACGCCGCGCTTGCGGGCCGCGATGACGAACGGCTCGACCTGCCCCTGCGCGTTGACGATGGGCATGCGGCCGCGGACGTGGGCATACATGTGCGTGAGGATGTCGCCGGGGCGCAGGTGCGTGTTGAGCAGGGCGTCGAGCGAGAGCGGCGGGGTGTTACCGCCGAAGTCGATCATCACGGGCACATCGGCGTCTTTCCCGGCCGCGACGGCGCGGTCGACCGGATCCCACTCGGATCCCTGGAAATGGGCAACCTTGATGCCGACGATGAGGCCGGGATGCTGCTTGATCCGCATGGCCGTGAGCTTGGCGTCCATGTCGGACATGTTCTGCTCGGCCGGGCCGCCCTTCATGCCCACGCCCACGATGTTCAGGAACGAGAGCACGCGGGTCTTCGACGTGTCGATGATGTTGGCCTTGAACTGCGCGAAGTTGCGCCACCCGGCGCCGCCGACGTCCACCAGCGTCGTCTGCCCGCTCCGGAACGAGTGGCTGTCGGGGGCGACCGCCACCAGGCCGTTGCTCAGGTACGCGTCCGGCTCGGTGCCGAAAAAGACGTGCGCGTGCATGTCGATGAGCCCCGGGGTCACGTACAGCCCCTTCGCGTCGACGACCTTCCGGGCCTTCGCGGCGTCGATGGCCGGGGCGACCTCGGCGATCTTGCCGTCGGCAATGGCGACGTCCATGACGCCGTCGCGGCCGTTCTTCGGGTCGATGACGTGCCCGCCCTTGATCAGCAGGGTGTAGGGCTGGGCCGAGGCCTCGGCCGCGCACAACGACGCCAGGCCGGCCAGGACGAGGGGGAGCAGGGTTCGCAGACGGGTGGGCAACGCGGGTCTCCTGCGGCCAGCACGCACGCGCACGACGGCCCATGGGGGCAGGTCGGGCATGCCCGGCGCCGGAGCGCTCGGCACGCAGGCCGTGGTGGCAACCGTTGGCCGCGTGTTATAGCACATCACGCCAGGAGGCCCCGTCCATGTTCACTCGTTCGCTCATCGCCGCCGTGATTGCCGCCCTCGCGGCGCTCGCCGCTCCCGTGCTCACCGCGCCCACCCCTGTTCGGCCCGCCGTGACGCCGCAACCCGCCGCCGCGCCCGCCCAGCCCGCCGCCCAGCCCGCCGCCCAGGCTACGGCGCCCGCGCTCTCACCCGAGGCGGTCATCGCCGCGCTGCGCAAGCCGGAGAACAGCACCGGCAACATCGCCGACGCGGTCGAGGCCGCGACCGGCGCGCGCGGGTGGATGTCGTCGGACATGAAGCCCATCAGCGCGGGCAAGATCGTCGGCCGCGCGTGGACCGCGCTGATGCGGCCGGTGCTCAAGAGCGACACCCGTACCTATCCCAACTACCTGCTGCAGATCCTCGACGAAGCGCCTGCCGGCAGCGTGCTGGTCTACGTGATGGAGGACGGGCTCGAGATCGCCGCCATGGGCAACCTGATGGCGACGACCGCCGTGGCGCGCGGCCTCGAGGGCACGGTGATCGACGGCGCCGTGCGCGACGTGACTGAGATCCGGGCCATGGGGCACAAGGTGTTCTCGCGCCGCGTCAGCCCGGCCACGTCGGTGGGCCGCATGGTGAGCGTGTCGAAGCAGACGCCGGTGCGCTGCGCCGACATCATGGTCCATCCCGGCGACTACATCGTGGGCGATGCCGACGGCGTGGTGGTGGTGCCGCAGGGCGCCGCCGACCAGGTGGTGGCGCTCCTGAAGGACTACGATGCGCGCGAGTCGAAGATGGTGCCGATCATCCAGCGCGAGAAGTCGATGCTGAAGGCGCTGGAGATTTACGGCAGGTATTAGCCGGGTGCCCGCAGGGCCAGCACCCGGAATTCACAATTCAGAGTTCGGAATGAAGACGGCGCCGTTTCGCCGGCCATGGCCGACGGCTACGAACCCCGGGCGTCGGTTCGTGGGCGTCGACGCCTAGCCAGCCTCCAGCACGTCTCCTTGGACCGGGCGGGGGCCGTCGTCACGAGGGTCGTGCCGCGATGAACGCGGCATCCGTGGTCAAATGCTCGCGGAGGATGTACTGACGATGCGCAAGGTGCGGTTGCTCATGGCGGTGGGTCTGGTGGTGCTGGCCACCACGCTGGTCACGGCCCAGAAGGTCAAGCTGTCGGTCAACGTCAACGAGCGGTTCTCCTTCGCCGGACCGTTCACCTATGCGTGGACGACGCCGACCGGCGAGTTGAAGATGCTGCAGATGACCGACGCCAATCCGGACCGGTGGCGGCAGATGTGGGATCCGACCATCGTGAGCACCGTGAACCGCGAGCTCGGCGCCCGCCAGTACACGGCAGCGCCGCTCGAGTCGGCCGACATCAAGGTCACCTACTACATCCTCATCGGCCCCGACGTCGCGTCGCAGAAGATGGGCCAGTTCATGGCGCCCACGATGGAGTGGGGCCTGCCGCCGTTCCAGGGCGTGGCCACCTCCTACGACATCGCGGAAAAGGGGTCGCTCGTGATCGACCTCTACTCCCAGAAGGACAAGCTCGTGGTGTGGCGCGGCATGGCCCAGGCCAACATCGACCTGCGCCGCAGCGACGCCCAGCGCAACGCCTCGATCGCCAAGGCCATCGGCGAGCTGTTCAAGAAGCACTACCCGAAGCTGAAGAAGTAGGTCGGCAGGCTACCGGCGACAGGCTGCAGGCGACCCGCGCAGGTGGCCTGTCGCCTGTAGCCCGTAGCCTGTAGCCCTGGTTGGGACAACCGCCCTGAGTGAGCGGCTCGAGGGCCCTGACCTCGAGCCGCGAATCGAAGGGCTAGAACCAGGTCCTGACGCCGAGGACCAGGCGCGGCGCACCGACCGGGGCGTCGGCGTCGATCCGGCGGGTGTCGCCGAAGGCCCTCACCCACGACACGCCCAGGTACGGCGCGAACTCGCGGCGGAATTCGTACCGCAGCCGCACGCCGAGTTCTCCAGAGCTGAGCCCGTCCCCCACGCCGGCGGCCGGGTCGTCCTTCCCGAACAGCGTGACCTCCCCGCGCGGCTGAAGGATCAGGCGGTTGGTCAGCAGGAACTCGTACTCCACCTCGACGCGCGCCGCCGTGCGTCCCTGGTCGGACACGTACGCCGTCGCCGCGACCTCGAAGAAGTACGGCGCGAGCCCCTGCACGCCCACGGCCATCCACGTGCGCACGTCCGGACGGATGTCCTGACGCACGCCCCCCACCACATCCCACCAGCGATGGATCGCCCGGCCGTAGAGCAGTTCCACATCGGCTTCCCCGACCTCGCCGTCGCCGCCATGGCCCTCGGTGCGGAACCAGGCGCGGTTGATGTCGCCGCCCACCCAGCCGCGATTGCCCCACGAGAGGGCGTCGCCCTCGCCCGACTGCCACTCGAGGCGATCGAAGAGGAAGAACCCGTTGACGCGTCGGTCGTGCGCCTCGTGGCCGTGCGTCTCCGGGAACGCCGCTCGCCGCATCTCCTCGGTGATCTCAGGCACCCACGGCGGCAACAGGACGCTGGTCGGCGGTGGCGCCGTTTCGAGGTGCCCCTTCGGAGCCGCAGCGGCCTGGCCCGAGCCGGCCGCAGGCGCCGGCGACGCCGGCATCTGGTGCCCCGCATGCGGATCGGCCTGCTGCGCGGCGACAGGCGCCGCCCAGAGCCACGACGCGACGACCACTGTCGCCACGCCCAGGGCACGTGCGAGAACACGAGTGGTGTTCGACTGCCGACCGCCGACTGCCGACTGCCGACTCTGGCCTATCGCGCTCCGACTCCCGACTCCCGACTCCCGATTCCCGCCCCGGGTGTGCGCTGTCACGACTGCGCGCCTTCCACCACGTGTACCTCGCGCATCATGCCCGTCTCCATGTGGAAGAGCATGTGGCAGTGGTACGCCCAGCGTCCGAGCGCATCGGCCGTGACGCGGTAGCTGCGGCGGCTGCCTGGCGGCATGTCGATGGTGTGCTTGCGCACCTTGAAGTTGCCGGCCTCGTCCTCGAGGTCGCTCCACATCCCGTGCAGGTGGATGGGATGCGTCATCATCGTGTCGTTCACCAGCACGATACGGACGCGCTCGCCGTACGTGAGCCGGATCGGCTCCGCGTCGGAGAACTTGCGGCCGTTGAACGACCAGGCAAACTTCTCCATGTGCCCGGTCAGGTGCAGCTCGATGATGCGCGTGGGCGTGCGGCCGTCGGGATCGTCGTACGGACTGGCGAGGTCGCCGTACGTCAGCACCCGCCGACCATTGCCCCGCAGGCCGATGCCCGGGTCGTCGAAGCGCGAGGTGGGCGCCATCGTCTGCATGTCGACGAGCGGGTTGCCCTGCTCCTGCGCCGGGTGCGACACCATCCCGGTGCCGTGGCCCGCGTGCGCATCGGCAGCCTGCGGCATCACATGGCCCGCGTGGGGATCCGCAGCAGGCATCGCGTGGCCCGCGTGCGGATCGGCCGCGCCACCTGGCGTGCCCTGCCCCGCGCTCTGCGTTGACCGCGCCTCGTCGGGCGCCGCATGCCCGGCATGTCCCCCGTGGCCCATGTCGTCCATCGACAGCACTGGCCGCGAGTCGAGGGGCGGGACCGCCGCGCGCAGCCCCTCGCGCGTCGCCAGGGTGCCCACGGCCTGCCCGGTGCGGTCCATCGCCTGCGCGACGATGGTGAACGCCTCCTGCCCTGTGGGTTCGACGATGACGTCGTAGGTCTCGGCGACGGCGATGCGGAATTCGTCGACGGTGACCGGACGCACCGGCAAGCCGTCGGCTGCCACAACGGTCAGCTTCAGCCCGGGGATGCGCACGTCGAAGTACGTCATCGCCGAGCCGTTGATCACGCGCAGTCGCACGCGCTCGCCTGGCGTGAACAGTCCGGTCCAGTTGCGGTCGGGCGGGACGCCGTTCATGAGGTACGTGTACGTGGCCCCGGTCACGTCGGCCAGGTCCGAGGCGTTCATCCGCATCTGTCCCCACGCCACGCGATCGGCCCACGCGCTGGCCCAGCCCTGCTCGCGCACGTCGCGCAGGAAGTCGCCGACCGTGCGCTGGCGCCAGTTGTAGTAGTGCGGCTGCTTCTTCAGCTTCCGGTAGATGCGCGCGGGATCCTCGTCGGTCCAGTCGGTGAGCAGCAGGACATGCTCGCGATCCCACGCGATGGGATCAGGCTCGGCCGGCTCGATCAGGAGCGGGCCGTACAGGCCCACCTGTTCCTGGAAGCCCGAGTGGCTGTGGTACCAGTACGTCCCCGACTGCCTGACGGGGAACCGGTAGGTATACGAGCCGCCGGCAGGTATGCCGTCGAAGCTCAGCCCCGGCACGCCGTCCATGCTTGCCGGCAGGACGAGGCCATGCCAGTGGATCGACGCGGTCTCGTCGAGCGTGTTCCGGACGCGCATGGTCACGGTGGCGCCCTCGCGCCACCGCAGGAGCGGCGCGGGAAGGGATCCGTTCACGGTGATCGCCGTGCGATCGGCGCCGGTCATGTTGACCCGCGCGTGACCGATCTCGAGGTCGAACTCGCGGCCCGCGAGCGTCTCCTGCGGGACCGACGCGGGGAGGCGGCGCATCCCGTGCGACACGGCCGGCGCGAGCGTGCCCGCAGCCGTGACGACACCGCCGGCGACGAGTCCGCGCATGACGGCGCGGCGAGAGAGGGTGGAAGACGAGTCGGGGGAGGACATCGAAGCGGAACCTCAGGATGATGGTCGGGGTCGGGCGCGCGCGAGGGCACGCGCCACGTGTCCCTGCAGACGCAGGGACGCGCAGCCTGTTACGGCAGCGTGCCGACTCAGATCCGGAGGACGCGTGTGAAGGTGGGCCCGCGAGGCGGGGCGGGTCCACGTACCGCGCGCACGGCTGGACGGCCGGCGGCGGCCTGGGCGAACGGCGCGAGGTGGGTCAGCTCGCCCACGGCCACCGGAGCCGGGGCCAGGGCGCGCGCGTCGGGCGGGCGCGCCGACACGACATCGGGATGGTCGCACCCGCTGGCCGTGGAAGCCGTCATCGCCACGTCGTCCGCGGCGACCGCGCTCGCGGCCGTCTCATGGCACGGCGACGACTCGCGCACCGGCGCCGACGATGAGGCCGCGTGCTCCTGCGGGCACGCGAGCTCGCACCACAGGGGCGCCACCGGCAACCCCAGCAGCACCATGAGCATCACGGCTCCCGACAGCACACGCCACGCGCCAGCCATCCCCTTCGAGTATAGGCCCCGCCTCCCGATTCGCGAACGGGGATTCGGGAATCGGGAATCGGGAGTCGGGAATCGTATCGACTCGGCAGTCGGCAGTCGACGGGGCGTTCGCCCGGCTTGGCTACTGCGTCCGAATCGACACCGCCGGTGTCCAGGCGCTCGGGCCCGTCGCGTTGAAGGCGCGCACCCGATACCAGTACTGGCGGCCACTCGACAGGCCGCCATTGGTCTCGGAGGTCCTGTTCACGTCGCGGGTGGCCACGATGGCGAACGTGA
>NZ_JBIINP010000259.1:0-5138 GCF_044337415.1 Luteitalea sp. | reverse complement strand
ACAAGGGAGGCAAGGGACGAGGGACGGGGACGGCGAGGGAACAGGGACGAGTACGCCCGTCAGGAGGGGGGCTGCGACCAGGGACAAGGACGGCACTGACCCAGGCGGGCCGCCCAACGGCGGCGTTCTCGAGGTCGTCTCTCCCCGCAGCCTCGGTCGTGGCGGTGCTCTTGTCCCTCGTCCCTTGCGGGTTTCCTGTCCCTTGTCCCTTGTCTCCCTGGTCTCTTGCGTACGTGTCCCTTGTCCCTTGGACAGCCCTCAGATCGCCCCGATCGTCCGGAGCAACTGGTACAGGCCAACCAGCGTCATGAGGCCGGCCGAGATCCACAGGGCCACCGTCCAGCCAGTGGATGGGGCGAGGTCGGGCGGGAGGCGCTTGTGGCGGAAGTACACCGCAGCCACGGCCAGCAGGGGCAGCATGATGCCCTGTCCCACGGCGCCGATCAGCACCAGGGTCACGGGCTGGGGCCAGACCACGTACGCGGTGGCCGAGGCGAGCGGGAGCAGCACGCACGCCGCCTGCACGGCCTTGCGGCGCGCCTCGGCCGTCGGGGCCGCGGCTGCCGGTACGCCCAGCAGGCCGCCCACGTCCACCAGCAACCGCGCGTTGGAGGCCGTCGCCACGAAGAACGTGGAGTACAGCACCGCCAGTGCGCCCACCAGGAAGAGCACGTAGCTCCACTCGCCGAGCGACCGCAGGTACATGTCGGCGAGGCGCCCGATCAGGTCGTTGTCGCTGACGTCACGGGCGGTCTGGTGCAGGATGGCGGCGCCGAGCACGTAGAACGCGATGGTGGCGAACGTGTAGATGATCATCGACACGAACGCGTCCAGCCGCATCACGCGCAGCCACCCGAGCGCACCGGCCGTCCACGCCGGCCGCTGCGGCGACCACGCGCCTCCGGGCGGCGGCGGACCGACACTCCGGCCGTAGCCCTTCTCGAGGCACCAGTACGGGTAGTAGATCAACTCCGACGCGCCGACGCCCGTCACGCCGAAGGCCGCGAACGCGATCGTGAAGCTGTCGGGCATGTGCAGCGACAGCCCTTCGCGCCACTGGGCCGCCGTCACGTGGAACTCGGTCCACTGGAGCGCGACGACGGCCACCATCGCCGAGAGCGTGAAGATGGCCACCATCGCCGTGGAGTAGCGCTCGACCGGCCCATACCGCCCCGACACGAGCAGCGCAATGCCCGAGCCCGTGGTCAGCACCAGCCACACCCAGGGCGGCCAGTTCAGGCCGAGCATGCCGCAGATCATCGTGATGCCGCCGATGATGCCGCCCACCTGCAGCACGGTGCCCGCGTACATCAGCATCCACGCCCACAGCACCCACGACACCCGCCACCGCGGCCCGGGAATCGTGTCCAGCGAGACCAGCGTGGTCTCCTGGTGCGCAATCGCGTGTCGCGCGAGTTCGACCTGCACGAACACCTTGAGCACGCAGCCCAGGATCACGAACCAGAGCAGCGTGAAGCCCATCGCCGCCCCCAGCTTGGGGATGACGATGAGCTCGCCCGATCCGACGATGGCGGCGCTGATGATCAGGCCGGGCCCGAGTTGCGCGAGCCGGCCGGCAAGGGTCGTGGGCGGCGCGACGGCCATCCTAGGCGCCCGTCTCCTCGAGGACGACGGGATTGGTGAGCGTGCCGATCTTCTCGATCTCGATGCTGACCTCGTCGCCAGGCGCGAGCCAGCGTGGCGGCGTGCGCGCCATCCCGACGCCCTCGGGGGTGCCGGTCAGGATCACGGTGCCCGGCAGCAGAGTGGTGCTGCCGCTGAGGAAGCTGATGATCTCGCGGACGCTGAAGATCATGTCGGCGGTGTTGGAGTCCTGCACGACCTCGCCGTTGAGGCGCGTGCTGATGCGCAGGTTGTTCGGATCGGGGATCTCGTCAGCCGTGACCAGCACGGGCCCGAGCGGCGCGAACGTATCGAACGTCTTGCCGCGGCTCCACTGGCTGCCGCCGCGCTTGATCTGCCAGTCGCGGGCGCTGACGTCGTTGGCGCAGGTGTAGCCGAGGACGTAGTCGAGGGCGCGCTCGGGTGTCACGTTCTTGCAGCGCTTGCCGATAACCACGGCGAGTTCGCACTCGTAGTCGACCTGCTCGCTGGCCAGGTACCGCGGGATGGCGATCGGACCGCCGGGGCGCTGGACGGCGTTGGGCCCCTTGGCGAACACCACGGGCTGCTCGGGGATCTTCGCGCCGGTCTCCTCGGCATGCCGCTTGTAGTTGAGCCCGATGCACCAGATCATCGTCGGGACGACCGGGGCCAGCAGTTCACGGACGGGGACGTGGGCCTGCGTTTCCTTGAAGCCGTCGTAGGGGTTGCCGGAGAGCAGGTGGTAGCTCCCCAACTCGCCGTCGGTCACATGGACCATCAGGTCGTTCTCGGTAATGCACCGCATGATGCGCATGGCGCATCATCATACAGAGAGATGCTGAGCGACCACGAGTTCCTGGAGCACTTCGACGCCGGTACGCTCGATCTGAGCGGCTTCGGCCATGAGGCGCACATCCGCGCGGCGTGGCTGTGCCTGCGCCACGCCCCCTTCCGCGACGCGGTGGGGCGGTTGCGCCGGGGCCTGAAACGCCTCGCCATCTCGACGGGGAACCCGCAGCGCTATCACGAGACGATCACGGTGGCGTACACACGGCTGGTGCAGCGACAGATGCGCCTGCTGGGCGACCCGTCGTGGGAGGAGTTCCGCCGCCAGTCCGACGACTTGTTGGCCCCCGACCTCTCGGCCCTGCGCGTCCTCTACGGCGCCGAGGTGCTCGACAGCGCCGAGGCGCGCAAGCGCTTCATCCCGCCTCCGGCCTGGAACATCGAGCCGGTGGAGCGGTTCCTCAAGGAGTTCGCGGACTACCAGGAGTCGCTCGATGCCCGCCAACCGGACGCCGGCGACACCCCGGGCGCGTGGACCGGCGTGGAACGTCGCGCCGCCGAACCGGTGTGCGTGACCGCCGTGCTCGCGGTGGCCGACGTGCAGCGCGCCGCGCAGTTCTACGCCAACGCGTTCGGCTTCGACGTGGCCCCGTTCCCGCAGCACCCGCCCTACCAGTTCGCCCTGCTGTCTCGCGGGGGCGCCGAACTCATGGTGCGGGCGGCCGCCGACCCCGCGGCGCTGCGCCCGTCGGCCGGCTGGGCCCTGTACGTCCGGCTGTCGGGCGGGCGCATCCGGGAACTGCACGCCAGGCTGTCGGCCACCTGCCACATCTCGCGACCGCTGCAACGCATGCCCTACCACGACGTCGAGTTCGAGGTGCGTGACCCCGACGGCTACATCGTCGTCGTCAGCGAGTGGCTCGACGACGCGCACGACATCCCGGATGCGATGGAGGGGGACGACACCGCCTGACGCGGGTCATTCGTCATTGCTCATGCCTCATGCCTCATGCCTCATGCCTCATGCCGAAGGTGCAAGGGCAAGGGCAGAAGGGCAAAGGCAGAAGGGCAAAGGGCCGAAGGGCAAAGGGCAGAAATGGCGCGGCTGCAGGCCGGAGGCCGCAGCCCCTGCATTTCACATGTCGAATTTCAGATTACCGAAGCGCTCCGCGGCCTGATCCCACACCTGCGTCGCGCGCGGCGTGAATTCCTCGGGCGGGAAGGCGGTGGCGATGAGGGCGCGGGCGTCGGTCAGCGTCCGACAGGCGCCGACCGCGACGAGTTGCACGGCGACGTTGCCGAGCGCGGTGGCCTCGACGGGGCCGGCCAGCACCCGGCAGCCGGTGGCATCCGCGGTGGCCTGATTGAGCACCCGGTTGCGCGCCCCCCCGCCGATCACCCGAATCGTGTGGACTTGCACGCCGGTCACCATCTCGAGCGCGCGCACGCCGCGCCGATAGGCCAGCGCCAGGCTGTCGAGCACCACCCGCGCCACGTCGGATGCCGACTCGGGCACCGACTGTCCGGTGCGGCCACACCATGCCTGCACCGCGGCGGCATCCGGGGCGCGGTGGAAGCTCTGGTCGTCGGGGTCGATGAGGGCCCGACAGGCCGGGCGCTGCGCGGCCGCGGCCAGCAGGTCCTCCACCGCGAAGGCCTGTCCCTCTGTCCGCCACCCGCGCAGGCAGCCCTCGAGCACCCACAGGCCGGTGATGTTGCGCAGCACGCGCGTGGTACCGGCCACGCCGCCCTCGTTGGTGAAGTTGTGCGCGAGGCTCGCGCGCGACACGACTGGCGTCGCTGATTCGGTGCCGAGCAGCGACCAGGTCCCGGAACTGAGGAACGCCACGCCGCCGCCTGACTGAATCGACGCCACGGCCGACCCGGTGTCGTGGCAGGCGGGTGCGATCACGGGAACGCCGGCGATGGCCGGCGCACGGTTCGCGCACGCGGCGACGGGTACGCCGAGGCGCGTGCCAGGCGCAACGATTGGCGGTAGCACACGCGTCGGCACCCCGAGGTCGTCGAGCAGGTCGACCGCCCAGCGGCCGGTCCGCCAGTCCAGCATTTGCGTGGTCGTCGCGTTGGTGTACTCGACGCCGCGCGCGCCGGTCAGCCAGAAGTGCAGCAGGTCCGGCATGGTGAGCAGCGTGGCGGCGCGCGCCAGGCGCTCGGGCGCGTCGCGCTGCTCGGCAACCACCTGGTACAGCGTGTTGAAGGGCAGGAACTGGATGCCCGTCCGGTCGTAGAGGGCCTGGCGCCCGACGCGGGCGATCACGGCCTCCATCACGCCGTCGGTCCGGGTGTCGCGATAGTGGTACGGCAGGCCGAGGAGGTCGCCGGCCTCATCGATCAGGCCGTAGTCGACGCCCCAGGTGTCGAGGCCCAGGCTGTCGAGCGGCCCCGTGGCGGAGGCGTGCACCAGTCCCGCCAGGACGAGGTCGAAGAGGCGAGGGGCGTCCCAGTGCAGCCCCGTGGCATCGGTCACGGTCGGCGTGGGGAAGCGGTGGACCTCCGTGAGCGCCAGCGTGCCCGCCGCCGTGTCCACGTCGGCGCGCATGACGCGCCCGCTCGTCGCGCCGAGGTCACCCGCGGCGATGCGCCAGGTGGCCGGCATGGTTCAGGCGTACGAGGTGACCGACGCGAGATTGCGGTCGCCGCGCTCGCGGGTGATCGTCTCGAGATAGCCGCTCTCGCGGAAGGCGACGAACGGATCGGCAGGCAGCCCCCGGGCGGTGGCCCACGCG
>NZ_JBIINP010000151.1:0-10270 GCF_044337415.1 Luteitalea sp. | reverse complement strand
CTGCCGATGGCCCTCACCCTCAACGGCGTCCTGCTGTGCCTGGCCGCCGCCTGGTTCCTCACGAGGAGGCACGGTGTCGTCCGTATCTGATCGCGCGCGGCTCGTCCGGTTGGGGGCCTTCGCCATGGCGTTCGGGGTGGCCCTCGGCGCCTTCGGTGCACACGGGCTGAAGAGTCGCCTGACGCCGGACCTGCTCGCCATCTACGAGACGGGCGTCAGGTATCACCTGGTGCATGGCCTGGCCCTGTTCGTGACCGCGTGGCTGGCGGGCGAAGACAAGGGGCGCGCGGCACGCCTCGCCGGCCTGCTCTTCGTGGTGGGGATCCTGCTCTTCTCGGGCAGCCTCTACCTGCTCGCGCTGACCGGTGTGCGCGCCCTCGGCGCAGTCACGCCGCTGGGGGGCGTCGCGTGGATCGCCGCGTGGACGATCCTGGCGCTGCGTGTGCGCTGGTAATTTGAAATTGGAAATCTGAAATTCTCGCGGGCGCGCGGCTCTCGCCGCGCTGCCCCTCGGAGTTCCCGGGCGAGCGAAGGCCGAAGGCCGAGCCACCGGGAATTTCAAACTTCCAATCTCAAATTGCCGGCTCAGTCGCGCCGACAGACCCACCAGTCGAGCACCTTCCGCGACGTGCGGTCCCCGGCGGCACACGGCTCGTTCCCCACGACCGTGGCCCGAGGGCCGGCCTTCAGCGCCTGCCGCGCGTACTCACTGATGCGGATCGCTGAGGTCGGCGAGAGTTGCACGCGTTCGCGCGACAGGAAGTCGACGTGGTACGACACCCAGTACGACGCCCAGCCGTAGCGGTCGCCTTGCGCGACGAGATCGTCGGCGAGGACGCGGTACGCACTTGGCGGCGGGCTGGTGCGGTACTCATGCAGCAACTGGACGTGAGTCCACGTCATCGCCGCGGCCCACACGACCACCGCGGCACTCATCACCGACATCCACCTGTCGCCGCCCGGCAGCGCCGACGACGAAGGCGACGTCGTCCCTGAGGGGCCGCGTAGCACGAAGGCGAGCGCGGTGAGTCCGACGGGCGCCAGCGCGAGGAGCAGGTGGTAGCGGATCGTGAACAGGCTCCGGATGTTGCAGCCGGTCGCCACGCCGGCGAGGCCCAGGATGCCGGTGAGCACGAGCATCACCGGCAACAGGACACGCGGGTCGTCGGGCGCGCGCAACGGCGGCAGCCATCGGCTTCCTCGGCGAACCACCAGACCGCACGCCGTGAGCCAGGCAAGCCCGAGCGGCCACGCCGCCCACGGCACTCCCGAGGGCTGGCCAGACAGGATGAGGGCGCCGGGGGGCTGCGCCTGCACGCCGAAGAAGGTCGGCACGTTGTGCCCGGCAAGCCAGCCGACGTTGCCGGCCATCACGCCGGGCGACAGGCACACGCTCTTCGCGACGAGGTCCACGTTGGTCACGCCGTCCGCCAGGCGTGGCGGCGCCGCATCGGGCCCGAACATCGACGCCGTGTGCCTGAGCAACGTGACCGTCTGCCGCGCTCCCAGGAACACCAGCAGGACCACGAGCCAGTGGGCGAGCCGGCGGCGGGTGAACAGTTCGCCGGTCCAGGCCTCGACGGCGACGATCGCCACGGCGGCAAAGAGCGTGAACTCGCGCTGCAGGAAGCCGAAGGCGAACAGCAGCCCGAAGGCGAGCGCCCGGCGCCGGAGCATCCACAGCAGCAGCGCATACAGCAGCGGCTCGATGGTGCCACCCTGGGCCTGCACCATCCGGCTGGCGGTGATCGGCGGCAGGGCGACGAACCAGAGCGCCGACACGAACGCCTGCCAGGCGCGCAGGCCCGCGTCACGGACCAGGAGCCACACCAGGAGGCCCCCCGTCGCGACGTTCAGGATCAACAAGGGCAGCTTGAGTCCGAACACCGTCGGCGGGCTCGTGAGGAACACGAGCGCGGCCATCCAGGCCTGGACGCCCATCATGTAGAGCTGACCGTAGAAGAACAGGGGCCACGCACGCCCCTCGGCCAGGTGCATGGCCATGAGGCCCACGATGGCCTGATCGGCATCGAAGTCCGCCTGTTCGTACTGGAGAAAGACCCAGGAACGAAGGACAATCAGCGCCGCCGCGGCCAGGATGGCCGCCCAGATGGCGCGCGATGACGAGGCACGGACAGGCGTGAGCACGAGATCGGCAGGATCGGCAGGCGGGCCCGCAGCGGGCGCCCGGCCGACCTCGCGCATTGTACGCACGTCGCGCCAGGTGTGGCCCATGGTGGCCGGGATCGCCGTGCTGGTGACGGTGGCGTTGGCGGCTCCGCACGACGCCTGGACGCCTCACGCTGTCGGGCCAGCGCCAGCAACGGCGTGGGAGGCGGTGCTGCCCGGCGCCCAGGCCACGATCGCGTCGTGGCAGGTGACCCTCGGCCGCATTCTCGCCCCCGCCGTGCCGGTCACGGCGGCACTCCTGGTGGCGGGCGCCTGTGCCGGGCTGGCCACAGCGCTGCTGGCCAGCGCGCTCGTCCACGCGGGCCTGTCGCCGTTGCTGGCCGGCCTGCTGGCGCTGGTGGCTGCGGCCGCCCCGCTGTCGGCCTGGCAGGCCTCCTCGCCCCTTGGCGCGGCGCCCCTGGCGGTGGCGACCGCGTTCACGCTGTGGTGGCTCACCTCCCGTAACACTCCGTCGCCTCGCAGTCCAGGGCTGCGCTCGACCATGGGCCTCGCGGTGCTGCTCGTGGTGGCCGAAGCGACGGCGCGGTTGCGACAGGAGTCGACGCTGGCCGACACGCTGCGCCTCGTGCGTGGCGACCTCGGTCTCCCCGGCCTCGTACTCCTCATACCGTGGTTGGGCGGAGCGCCCGCCAGCGTGCCGCGACGCCGCGTCTGGCTGGGACTGGCGGCAGTGGCCCTGCTCACCACGCCGCTCCCCGGGCCGGTGCGCGCCGCCGCGCTGCTGCCGTGGACCTGGTGGATCGCCGGCGCGACCGTGGCCCAGTTGGTCCACGAGCGCGGCACGCCCGCCCCCCGCTGGGCCGTCGTCGCCCTGGCCGCGTGGGTGGCCCTCCACGCCGCGCAGGTGCCGTGGGGGCACCAATACCAGCAGGCGGCCTTGGTGCGATCGTGGGCCGAGGCCGTGACCGCCCGCGCGTCGGCGCAGACCCCGATCGTCACCGCATCGACGGCTCGCGACGCGCTGGTGAGCGCGCTCGTGTCGCGCACGCCCGACGGCGCCGCAGCGCGACTGGTGCCGCTGGGAGGAGCTGCCGCCGCCAGCGCCGAGGGCCGCCATCCTGTCGTGCTCAGCGCGCACGGCCAGGGCACGCTGCGCTGGCAGGGCGTGGCGCTCGACGACATCGAGGGCGGCATGGGCACGTCGGTGGAGCGCCTGCTCGACGGCCTGCCGCGCGGCGTGGTCACGGTGGCCGTCATCGCGGAGGAGGCAGCGCGGCGTCTCACACCGGCGCACTGGCAATCGCTGGGGCGGGTGGGCCTGCGGCTGGCCGACGCCGGCCAGGCCCGTGCCCATGCGCTGGTCGGAGTCACCGGCGCGCGCGTCGGAGGCCTCGAGGCCGCGCAGGCGGAGTCGGTGCGCCTCGACGTCCAGCCGGGCGACCCACTGGGCCGCCTGGAGACACGGTCGCCGGTCGACCTGCGCCTCGAGGCCGACATCTCACATGTCAACGTCTGGTTACGCGGTCAGCCCACGATCGTGCGTGCGCCTGGCCTGGCACTCGTCTTCTTCAGCACGCGTGGCGACCTCCTGGCGTGGCGCAGCGGCCCCGACCCGGAGCACCTCGACGGACCGCCCCTGGGCGACGGCGTCCTTGCGCGGAGCCAGGCGGTGACGGCCCTGCCCTGCCTCGACATCCGCCCGGGCGTCGAGTCGTCGCTTGCCGCGCTCACCTCCATGGGCGCGCTGGGGATCAGCCTGACTGAGGCGGGCCGTGCGGAGGTGGCAATCACGCGCCCCGGCACCGCGAACGACGCGGTGCGCCTGGCCACTCCGACCACACCCGAGGGCCCCGTGCTCAGTGCCGGACCGGGCGCGGGCGTCTCGCTGACCTTTCCCGCGGCGGGCGTCGCGGGGCTCCTGCTGCGCGGCCCCGTCGCGCAGGCCGTCGTGCGCGCCTCCGCGCCCGGCCGCGTGTGCGGTGCCTGGCCGATGCTGCACGCCATCTCCCTGGCCAGCGGCCCCGTCACGATGGCTGTAGGTCCCGGCCTCGAGCCGTTCTTCGGACGGGGCTGGCACGACGTCGAGTTCGAGTCCGGTACGGGGCACTTCCGCTGGATGGCTGGGGCCAGCGCAGACCTGCTGTTCGCGCTCCGCAACGCCGAACCGCTGCTGTTCTCGGTCGACATCCAGGGGCCCGAGGCGCCGCAACCCGACGACACCGTGCACCTCGCCATCAATGGCCATGACGCAGGTCTGCGGCCGCTCCGCCCGATCCGCGGACTCTACGAGTGGCGCGTCGACCCGGCGCACCTCATGCCAGGCCCCAATACCTTCACGCTGACCACCACGCGCACGCGGCGACCTATCGAACGTCAGCCCGGAGCCGACCCTCGCCTGCTGGGCCTGCTCGTGCGCGGCTGGAGCTTCCGGGCCGCCGATCGTTGAGGCCCGTCTCGCCCTATATCACCGGCGCACGCTCGCCCCCTCTTGATGTGTCCGTGATGTGTCCAGGCGCGCGTGGCGCCGGACCCTCGCGTGACCTCTGCGAGGTTCGTGCATGTTCCGCAATGCGTTCTGCGCGGTGGCGCTGGCCACCCTCACCCTGCTCGTCACGGCGCCCGTCGCGGCGGCGCCCCCGTCGCTCACCACCTGGCTCTTCGCGGAAGGGTCCACCAACGGCGCGTTCGGCTTCGAGCAGGAGATCCTGATCGGCAATCCGAATGCGCTGCCCGTGACGGTCACGTTCGAGCTCTTCACCCAGGACGGACAGGCGCTGGTCCCCGTCACGCGCACCATCGCGGCGCGCACCCGACACACCGAGCACATCCGCAGCCTGGTCGGTGATCGTGCCGGCATCGCGCTGAAGCTCACGTCGGCACTGCCGATCGTCGCCGAGCGGACCATGTACTGGGGTGGCGGCCTCTTCCGGCCGGAGGTGAAGGGCTACCGGGGGCGCGTCAGCGACATGCGCGGCGGCCACAGCGAGCACGGCACCGACGACGGCGCCCGCACGTGGTACTTCGCGGAAGGCGAAGGCAAGTTCTTCAACACCTTCATCTCGGTGGCCAACCCGGGTACCTCGCCGGCCAACGTGGTGGTGTCGTACCGCGACGACAGCGGCACCGAGGTCAAGCAGGCCGAAGTGGTACCGGCGCATGCGCGGCGCACGTTCTGGCCCACGGCGGTACTGAGCGCGCGACTCGTCTCCGGTCGCGCGGGCTTCTCCACCATCGTCACCTCCGACGTCGACGTGGTCGCCGAGCGGCAGATGTACTGGGGCGACGGCGCACCGTCGGGCATCCGTGGCGGTCACTCGGCGATGGGCGTGTCGGCGCCCGCCGCGACGTGGCTGTTCGCCGAGGGCATCCAGGGCAGCCTCGCGCCTGGCGGGGACCCGTCGTTCGACACGTTCGTGCTGCTGTTCAACCCCTCCCCTGCGCCCATCGACGTGACCGTGGAGTTCTTCGGGCAGGCCGGCGTGAAGCTCGCGCAAGTCGTCCGTACGGTGAAGGCGGGGGCGCGTGGCGGCGTGTGGGCCAGGGAACTGCCGGCGCTCACCAACAAGGCGTTCGCCATTCGCGCCACGGCGACCGAGGCCTTCGTCGCCGAGCGTGCCGTGTACTGGCGCGGGCTGTCGGAAGGGACGGCCACGGCCGGTGCCAACGAGCCGGCGCGGCAATGGGGCTTCGCCGAGGGTCTGCAGGGCGGCTTCCTGAAGTACCAGGACGACGACGATGACGACAAGCGCCGGTTCAACACGTTCTTCCCCATCTACAACCCAGGGATGACGCCGGCGACCGTGACCGTGCACTTCTACACCGAGGACGGCGACACCGGCGTGAGCAAGACGATCACCGTGCCGGCGCAGTCGCGCGAGACGGTGTGGACGCTGCTCTACGACGAACTGGCCAACCGCCGTTTCGCGACGTTCTTCTCGTCGACCGAGCCCGTGGTGATCGAGCGCGTCGTGTACTGGGGCAAGGGCAACAAGGCCGGACACGCCTCACTCGGCATCCCGCTGCCCGACAGCCTGGCGCTTACACCGGCCACATCGGCGCCCGCGGCTCCGCGACTCACCATCCGCGAGATCGAGCCATCGCACGGTCCTGTCACGGGTGGCACCGAGGTCGAACTCGAGGGCGCGGGCTTCGGCAACACGGAACTCGGCACGCAGGTGCTGTTCGGCGGCGTCCCGGCCCTGCGCCTCGAGGTGGAGCACGATCGCGAGCTCAAGGCCATCACGCCGCCCCATGCCCTCGGCGCCGTCGACATCACGATCATCACGCGAGGCACCACGCTCGTCCTGCCGAAGGCCTTCGAGTACGTGGCGGCCGGCACGACGGGGTCGGGCAGCGGACGCGGCCGTGGCAGCGACGACACCGATGACAGCGACGACGATTCCTCCACGGCCGGCACGAAGGTCGAGATCGAGCCGCGCTGGGGTCCTGCCCGCGGCGGCACCCTGGTGAAGGTCGAGGTCGACAATGCCCTGGGCCGCGTCATCGAGGTCGGCAGCCAGGTGTTCTTCGGCACGGCCGCGGCCAGGGTCGTGAAGGTGGAGGGGAACGAGATCCGCGTGGTAGCCCCGGCCGGCGTGGCGGGCAAGGTGAACGTCACGGTCGTGACGCGAGGTCAGGTCGTGGCGCGCGGGACGTTCGAGTACCTCTGATGCCGCACTGCCTTCGGATAGGCCGACCATAAGCAGGGCTCATGCGTCTATTCGTCGGCGAGGGGAGGTCCGGGTCTGCCGGTGCGGGTAATTCGTTCCGCAGCGATTCCGGACACCGCTCGCTGCGCCGCGTCAGCACACGGGGACGATCGGTCGGCATCGTGCCGCCGGATGCCCCCGGACTGCCCCAGCCGTGTTCCGGCCCAGCTCTTGCAGCGGCCGAGCCGGATGAGTGCGGCGCCGGGGTGCCGTCCTGCCGTCATCGACGTGCTCGCAGGGTCTGCGGCAAGAAAAACCATTTTCGCCCGTTCCAGAAGGCTCCTATAGTAGGGGTCCCAACGCGTCTGTCGGTGTCCCGGCCACCGGGTGGTTGACGCGGCGTTCTCCATGAGGTCCGTTCATGTTCCGAGCCGTGAAGTTGGCGGCCATGGCGCTTGCAGCCACGGTCGCGCTCTCCCTCCCCACGCCTGCCGCTGCGCAAGATTTCACGACGTGGTTGTTCGCTGAAGGGTCCACCAGTGGGCTCCTCGGGTTCGAGAAGGAACTCCTCCTCGCCAACCCCAACAACACGCCGGTGCAGGTCACGATCGCCGCGTTCACACAGGATGGCGATGCGATTGCCCCCTTCCAGTTGACGGTCGATCCGCTCAGCCGCACCGGTGTCAACGTCCGGTCGATGCCTGGCGTGGGTGACCGGGCCGGCATTGCCCTGCGAGTGACCGCCACCGGGCCGATCATCGCCGAGCGCACCATGTACTGGGGCGGCGGCCTGTTCCGGGGCGGCAAGATCTGGACCTCGGCGGTCAACGACCTGCGCGGCGGGCACAACGAGAAGGGCGTGCCGGTCGGGTCCTACACCTGGTACTTCGCCGAGGGCGAGGGCAAGTTCTTCAACACGTTCATCTCGGTGGCCAACCCGAACAACGTCGCCACCAAGGTGCGCGTGCGCTACCTGGACGACAGGGGCACGACGGTCACGCAGGAAGATGTGGTGCCGGCCAACGCGCGGCGCACGTTCTGGCCCACGTCCGTCCTGAGCTCGCGCTTCCAGCCCGGGCAGGCCGGCTTTGCCACCATCGTCGAGTCGGTGGACGACAACACGGTGGGCACCAAGCAGCTGGTGGTCGCCGAGCGCCAGATGTACTGGGGCCCGGGCGCGCCGTTCGGCATCCGCGGCGGCCATGCCGCGATGGGCATCACGCAGCCGAACGCGACGTGGATGTTCGCCGAGGGCGTCCAGGGCGGCACGCTGAACTTCGACACCTACCTGCTGCTGTTCAACCAGAACAGCACGCCGACCACCGTGACGGTCAAGTTCTTCGCTGACGGCGGCGTGGAACTGGCCACGGTCACGCGCACCATCCCGGCGCTGGCGCGCGACAACGTGCCGACGTCGACGGTGCCGGCGCTCGCCGGCAAGGCGTTCGCCATGGAAGTCACGGCGACGCAGCCGATCGTGGCCGAGCGCGCGGTCTACTGGCGCGGCCTGCTCGAGGGCCATGCCACGGCTGGTGCCACCGCGCCGGCGCGCAAGTGGGGCTTCGCCGAGGGCCTGCAGGGCGGCTTCCTGATGTACCAGGATGCGTCGCAGACCGACAAGCGGCGCTTCAACACCTTTTTCCCCATCTACAACCCCGGGTCCACCGACGCGGTGGTGACGGTGTACTTCTACACCGAGGGCGCCAACACCGGCGTGACCAAGACGGTGAACGTGCCGGCCCGCTCGCGCGCCACCGTGTGGCCGCTGCTCTACCCCGAGCTCGCCAACGAGAAGTTCGCGACGTTCTTCTCGTCGACCGAACCGCTGGTCGTCGAGCGCGTCGTCTACTGGGGCAACGGCTTCACCGCCGGCCACGCCTCGCTCGGCACGCCGCTGCCTGACGGGTTCCCGCTCTTCGCGCCGACGGCGGCGCCGCCGACGCCCGGCACCACGCTGACCGTCACGCCCAACCGTGGCGTGCCGAGCGGCGGCACGGTGGTGGAGATCGAGGGCAGCGAGTTCGGCCACAACGATCTCGGCACGCGCGTGCTGTTCGGCGGCAAGCCAGCCGCGTCGTTCGAGGTGGAGAACGACAACCTGATCCGCGCCGTCACGCCTGCGGGGTCGACGGGCAAGGTCGACGTGACGGTCGAGACCAACGGCCAGACGATCGTCGCGCCGCTGGCCTTCGAGTACTTCGACAAGAACGCCGCCTGGCGGCCGATCAGCTTCGGCGACGAGTACCGCCTGGTGGAGTCGGTCGCAGCCGCGCGCCCGTTCGAGCTGCTGTTCTCGTGCACCGAGAAGGGCAGCCCCAACTCGAACACGTTCATGTTCGAGGTGGTGGTGGCGCTGCGCCAGAAGTACCAGACCAACCGCTGGGGCCTCAACTGGAAGCGCGGCAACGTCGGCGATCCGTCGCAGGACATCGTCAACTACTACACCGGTCCCGAGGGCAGCAACATGCGCAACAGCACCAGCGTGCGCATCTACGACATCATCGGTGGCCACTGCGGCAACCGCCCGGGGCCCTTCTGGATCGACCAGACGTCTGCCACGGCGGCGGCTGGCGCCATCGGCCGCTGGACCGTGGACCCGATGTGCGGCATCGCGCGCTACCGCGACGCGAAGTTCGACAACGGCGAGTGGATGTTCCCGGAATGCCGGTAGGGGAATGCCGCGATGCTGCGATGCCGGAATGCCTGATGCGAAGGACGAAGGCCAAAGGCACGAAGGCTCAAGGTTGAAGGTTGAAGGTTGAAGGTTTGAAGGGCTGGAGACCACCACGGTCGACGGCCGAGCAATGAAGAGGGCGCTCTCCTCGCGGGGAGCGCCCTCGTTTTCGTTCCGACCGGTCGCGTGGCGGCCGCACTCCTGTTACTCATTTCGCGAAATTCGTTTCATGTAATACACTTCGCTCATCCCGACCGTATCCCGAAGAGTCGATATTGCGGACCAGCCTGGTCGCAGATACAGTAGGGTCGCTCCTTCGCCGCGCGGGGAATCCCAGTCTCCGTGTGCCGGCGCAGGCTTTTCTGACGAGGGTGTGCATGTTCCAAGCGACACGATTCGCGAGGGCCGCCGTCTGTGCGGCCGTCGCGTTCTTCATGGCAGGGCCGGCGCAGGCGCAGGACTTCACCACGTGGCTGTTCGCCGAAGGCTCCACGAGCGGGCTGCTCGGGTTCGAGAAGGAACTCCTGCTCGCCAACCCGAACACGCAGCAGGTGCAGGTCACGATCGCGGCCTTCACGCAGGACGGCGAGCCCATCGCGCCCTTCAGCGTCAGCCTCGCGCCGCAGAGCCGCACCGGCGTCAACGTCCGGTCGATTCCGGGCGTCGGTGATCGCGCCGGCATCGCCTTGCGCGTGACCGCCACCGGGCCGATCATCGCCGAGCGCACGATGTACTGGGGCGGCGGCCTCTTCCGCGGCGGACGCATCTGGGCCTCGCCCGTCAACGACATGCGCGGCGGCCACAACGAGAAGGGCGT
>NZ_JBIINP010000027.1:0-43363 GCF_044337415.1 Luteitalea sp. | reverse complement strand
CGCAAGTGGGGCTTTGCCGAGGGCCTGCAGGGCGGCTTCCTGATGTACCAGGACGCGTCGCAGACCGACAAGCGGCGCTTCAACACGTTCTTCCCCATCTACAACCCCGGCACCACGCCCGCGGTCGTCACCGTGTACTTCTACACCGAGGGTGCGAACACCGGCGTGACCAAGACGGTGAACGTGCCGGCCCGCTCACGCGCCACCGTGTGGCCGCTGCTCTACCCCGAGCTCGCCAACGAGAAGTTCGCGACGTTCCTGTCGTCGGACCAGCCCATCGTGGCCGAGCGCGTCGTCTATTGGGGCAACGGCTTCACGGCCGGTCACGCCTCGCTCGGCACGCCCCTGCCCGACGGGTTTGCTCTGACGGCGGCGACGCTCCCGCCCGCGCCGCCGGGCGCCACCCTCACGCTCACGCCCAACCGCGGCGTGCCGACCGGCGGCACCGTGGTGGAGATCGAGGGCACCGGCTTCGGCCACCACGACCTCGGCACCCGCGTGCTCTTCGGTGGCGTGCCCGCAGCCTCGTTCGAGGTCGAGACCGACACGCTCATCCGCGCCGTGACGCCGCCAGGCGCGCAGGGCCTGGTGGACGTGACCGTCGAGACCAACGGCCAGACGGTCACCGCGCCGCAGGCGTTCGAGTACTTCAATCCCTGGGCGGCCACGGGCGCGCCGATCAACACGTTCCGTCCGAACTCGGGCTTCAACTGCACCGGTGGCGGGCGTCCGTGCCAGATCACGCCGTCGTTCCTGAACGTCGTGTCGGACATGGCGCGTCGCCAGCCGTTCGACATCGCCAACTCCTGCCGCGCCTTCGGCGGCAACGAGAAGTTCATGGAGGACGTGGTCGCCGAGCTCCGCATCCGCACCGGCACGAACCGCTGGGGCCTGAACATCAAGCGTGGCAACCAGGGGCTGTCGGAGGACATCGTGAACTACTACTACGGTCCCGAGGGCAGCGACATGCGCAACAGCACGCAGGTGTTCATCGTCGACATCATCGCCAACCACTGCAACCCGGCGCAGCGCAGCGGCGGAGCCCCGTTCTGGCTCGACCAGACGCAGGCCACGTTCGACGCCGGCACCATCGGGCGCTGGACGCTCGGCGAGATGTGCAGGAGCGCGCGCTACCGCGATGCGCGCAACCCGAACACCGGGGCATTCCTCTTCCCGGAATGCAGATAGAGCAATGCCGCGATGCCGGAATGCCGCCAAGGCATTCCGCGCGCGGACAGGGTTAGGCCTGACGGCCGCCGGAGTCTGACTCCGGCGGCCGTTGTCGTTCCCCTTCGGCCTTCCCTCCTTCCGGTTCCTGCATTCCGGCATCGCAGCATTCCCGGCATTGCCGCAATGTGCGCTACCCTGCCTCCGTGATCGTCCGACCCGACGGGGACAGCTGGCTCTTGATCCGGCAGCCTGACCACGCCGCGATGGCCGCCGACCTGCTCGCGCACTGGCAGGGCGACGGCGTGCCCGACCGGCCGACCCGCGACGTCCTGCTCGCGGCCACGCGGGCCCACGACTGCGGCTGGAGCGAGGAAGACGACGCCCCGACGGTCGATCCCGCGACCGGTGCCCCGTGGGATTTCATCCACCTGCCCGTCGCCAGGCGGCAGGCGGTATGGACGCGCGCGATGCAGACTCTGGGCGACACGCCGCATGTGGCGGCGCTGGTCGCGCATCACGCGCTCACCGCCTACGCCCGGTACGACGGGCAGCCGGAGTGGCGCGACTTCTTCCGCGCCATGGCCCGCGAGCGCGACAGCCGCGTGGCCGACCTCGCGGCTGGAGCCGCGGGCGGATTCGACGGCTTCCTGCGCGACTACGCTTCGCTCCGGGCGGTCGACCTGCTCTCGCTGGCGCTCTGCCACGGGTGGCAGGACACGTTCGAGATCGATTACTACAAGGGCGTCCCCGATGGCTTGAGCCTGACGCTCACCCCCGACCCGTTCGGCGGTACGGTGGTGCCGTGGCGTGTGCCCGCCAGGCGCATCCCCCGTCATGCCTACGCGACGGACGCCGACCTGCAGGCAGCGATGGCTGCAGCGCCCGTCGAGTGGCTGTCGGGCCACGTACAGGGACGCCCGGAGCCGCTCCCCTCATGAGCCGCATCCTCGTCGTCGAGGACGACCCCGACATCGCCGAACTGCTGCGCCACTTCCTCGAGCGCAGCGGCCATGCCGTCGACGTCATCGCGCAGGGCACCGACGCGCTCGCCCGCCTGCGGGATCAGCCGGCCGACCTGGCGATTCTGGACCGCATGCTGCCCGGCATCGACGGCCTCGAGGTGTGCCGACAGGTGCGCGCCACGCCGGCGCTCGCCGACCTGCCCGTGATCATGGTCACGGCGCGCGCCGAGGAGAGTGACCGCATCGTGGGCCTCGAACTCGGCGCCGACGACTACATCACCAAGCCGTTCAGCGCCAAGGAGGTCGTGGCTCGGGTCAACGCCCTGCTGCGCCGGTCCACGCGCGGACTGTCGCCGGGCGGGCCCGTCGGGGCGGCGGGGGCGGCCGCGCCCGCGCGGCTGCTCGAGTACGGCGCCCTCCGTGTCGACCTCGAGCAGCACGTGGTGACCCTCGACGGCCGCGACGTCCGCCTCACCGCGAAGGAGTTCCTGCTCCTGCAGTACTTCCTCGAACACCGGGGGCGCGTGCTGTCCCGCGACCTGATGCTGACCGACGTGTGGGGCTACCAGTACACCGGCGGGTCGCGAACCGTGGACGTCCACGTCCGGCGCCTGCGCGAGAAGCTGCCGCTGCTCACCGACGCGATCGAGACGGTGAAGCAGTTCGGCTACAAGCTGCGATAGGCCAGTCACACGCGGCCGCAGTGCGGGTCTCAGGCATCAGGTCTCGGGATTGACGTCACTCGTGAGCCCTGAGACTTGAGCCGTGAGCCGCCCCCGCCCCCGTCACGCGATCGTCGTACCGGCGCGGGATGCTTCTGGGGCACGTGCCTGCCCTACCCGATCCCGTCGCGCCCCCGGTACACTCGCATGACGCCACCGTGACGTCCCCCGAGGCGTCCGACAGCTACCGGGCTCCCGTGCGCATCCCCACCTTCGTCCTCCTCACGGCGCTACAGACGGCGATCTTCACGCCGCTGTTCATGCTGGGCGTCGCGTGGACCACCGGGCAACCGCTCGAGGCCACACCTGCCTTCCTGCTCCGCGTCGCCCTGGTCGGCGTGGGTACGGCGGCCGTGTCGGCCATGATCACCGGCTGGGCGGCATCGACGATCGTGGACGACCGCATCGGCGACGTGGTCACCTCCATCCGGGCGCTGGCCAACGGCGAGCCCCACCGCTCGCTGCCGGAGACCCGCGGCGATGCGCTCGGGCGGGTGTCGCGCGCGGTCAACGCGGCCGCCAACGCCCTCGAAATCAGGCTCGGCGACCTCACACGTGATCGCGCCCGCCTCGAAGCGGTGCTCTCGGGCATGGTCGAAGGCGTGCTGGTGGTGAACGAGCAGGGGCAGGTGCAGTTGGCCAACGAGGCCGCCCGCCAGTTGCTGCGCCTCGAGGCCTCGCCGATCGGCCGCAAGTACGTGGAGCTGATCCGGCATCCCGACATCGCGTTGCAGATCACCCAGGCGTTGCAGGGGGAGCGACCGGGCGGGCTCGAGCTGTCGATCGGGCGCGACGGGCAGACCTTCGTCGCCCGCTGCTCGCCGGCCATCACGCCCGGCAGCCGCGGCGCCGTGCTGGTGCTGCACGACATCACGGACCTGCGACGTGCCGATCGTATCCGTCGCGACTTCGTGGCCAACGTCTCGCACGAGTTGCGGACGCCGCTGACGGCCATCCGCGGCTACGTCGAGGCCCTCCTCGACGGCCCCGAGCTGTCGGATCAGTCGACGCGCTTCCTCGAGATCATCGCGCGGCACTCGTGGCGCATGGAGCGCCTGGTGAAGGACCTGCTGCGCCTGGCACGGCTCGACGCCGGCCAGGAGCGCCTCGACCTGGCCGACGTGTCGGTGGAAGGGTTGTTCTCGGCGGTCTCGGGCGACCTGCAGACGCTGACGGACGGCCGGAACCAGACGGTGTCGATCGCGGTCGCGCCCTCAGACCTCACCCTCCGCTGCGACCCGGCGAAGCTGCACGACGTGCTCCGCAACCTCGTGGAGAATGCCTGTGCCTACACGCCCGAGGGCAGCCGCATCGAGCTCACCGGGAGCGCCGACGCCCAGCACGTGCGCCTGGTGGTCGCCGACACCGGCCAGGGCATCCCCGAGGCGGAGCTGCCGCGCATCTTCGAGCGGTTCTACCGTGTGGACAAGGCACGGTCGCGCGAGTCGGGCGGCACCGGCCTGGGCCTGTCGATCGTGCGGCACCTGGTGGAACTGCACGGCGGGTTGGTGAGCGCGACCAACCGTCCCGAAGGCGGCGCCGTGTTCACGATCACGCTCCCGCGCACACCCCAGTCGTAGCCGTCGACCTTGGTCAACGGTCAGCGACCGCTGCAGTCTGCCTGCCGCCCGTCGCCTGTCGCCTTCGTCCGGCCTACAGGCTCGTCCTCCGCGTCACCAGGTCGGCCAGCAGGCCCATCAGCGCGATCTGAATCGCGGTCAGGATGAGGATGGCGGCGCCGACACCGAACGCCCCGGTTCGGGAGAAATCGAGCGCCGCCTTGACGGCACCGAGCATCAGCAGCGCCGCCGCCGTCGGCAGGAACACGTTGAGCGGGCGGAACGTGACCACCATCCGGACGATCAGCAGTAAGAAGTTCAGCGTGTCGCGCACCGGCCGGATCGACGAGGCGCCGGTGCGACGGTAGTAGTCGATCGGCACGTACTCCACGCGATAGCCGTTGATGTGCGAGGCGAGCGTGATCGTGGACGTGAACGAGAACCCCTCCGGGTACAACCCGAAGAACCGCTCCGCGAGGTCGCGACGGAAGACCCGCATGCCCGAGTTGAGGTCGGGAATGCGGTGGCCGCTCAGCAGGTTCGCGACACGCGTGAGCAGCCATTTCACCGGGCGTCTCAGCGCCGGCACGTGCACGCTGGCGCCAGTGCGTGCCCCGACGACCATGTCCGCGTCGTCGGCGCGCGCGAGCAGTTCCGGCAGCCGCGCGATCGGGTACGTGCCGTCGGCGTCGAGGATGGCGATGAGCGGGTGCGCGGTGGCGCGGATGCCGGTCTTCAACGAGGCGCCATAGCCCCGATTGGCGCGGTGACGCACCACACGGGCCGATGTCGCCGCCAGCGCCAGCGGCGTCCCGTCGGCCGACCCGTCGTCCACGACCAGCACCTCGTACCTGCGCCCGGTGGGCTGCATGGTGGCGTCGATCGCGGCGAGCGTGGACGCGATGGCGCCCTCCTCGTTGTAGACCGGGACGATGATCGAGACGGCTTCGGGCATGAGGGTCAGGGACGCCAGGCCTGGGCCCAGCGCACGAGCGTGACCAGGCCCCACAGCTTGAACGCGTGGTTGGCGCGACCGGCGACGTGCGCCTCCATCATCGCCTGTACCCGGGCCGGATCGAGCTCAGGAATCGCCGCGAGGGCGTCGGCAGACAGCGTGTGGCGGAGCAAGGGCTGCAGCGGCCCGCGGAACCACGACGCGAGCGGCGCGTGGAATCCTGCCTTCGTGCGCCGCACGATCGGGTCCGGCACGAGGCCGCGCATCGCGTCCTTGAAGATCACCTTCGTGTCGCGACCGTGCAGCTTCCACCGCCACGGCAGGCGCGCGCCGAGTTCCACCAGGCGGTAGTCGAGCCACGGCTCACGCGCTTCGAGCCCGAACGCCATCGTCGTGCGATCCACCTTCGGGAGGATCGAGTCGGCCAGGAAGGTCTTGACGTCGACGTGGAACAGCCGGTCCATCACCTCGGGCGCACCTGAAGCGAGGTAGGCGGCGAGGAACGGCGCCTCGGGCGCGGCTTCGCGCGCCGCCGCCTCGCGCACGTCTGGCCGCAGCAGGCTCGCGCGTTCGTCGCGCGTGCAGATCGTCCGCCAGTGGTAGTGCGCCTGTTCGGGCGCTTCCCCGGCGCCCGCCACGAACTGCCGCAGCGCGTAGTCGAGGCTCATCTTGCTCGTCGAGGCCGGGAGTCCCTCCACGATCGGCCGCACGAGCCGCTCTCGGAACCAACGTGGCAGCGCCCGCCACACGTGCGCGGCGCGGTCGGCGTGGTACACCGCGTAGCCACCGAACACCTCGTCGCCGCCGTCGCCCGAGAGCACCACGGTCACGTGGCGGCGCGTCTCCTCGGCCAGGCGGAACATCGGCACCATCGAGATGTCGGCGACCGGGGAATCGGCGTGCCACACGAGCCGATCGAGGCAGCCCTCGACATCCGACGCCCGGCACACGACCTCGTGGTGCGTGAGGTCGTAGGTCTTCGCGACCAGCGCGGCGTAGGGCCCCTCGTCGAACGAGCCCTCCTCGAAGCGGACGCTGAACGTGTGCAGCGGCCCGGTGTGCCGGGGTCGCATGAAGTGGACGACGGCCGATGAATCGAGTCCGCCACTGAGGAACGCGCCGAGCGGCACGTCCGACACCAGCCGCAGTCGCACGGCGTCGTCGCACAGCGCGCGAATCTCGTCGATGGCGGCCGAGCGGTCGGTGCGCAGATCACGACCGAAGTGCACGTCCCACCACGACTCGACGCGCACGCCGGAGGCATCGGCCGTCAGGAGGTGTCCCGGCGGGAGTTGCGCGACCTCGCGCCAGATGGTGCGCGGCCCCGGTACGTAGTTCAGCGCCAGGAACGCGTCGAGCGCCGCCGGGTCGAGCGAGCGCTGCACGCCGGGCACGGCCAGGAGCGCCTTGATCTCCGAGCCGAAGATCAGGCGGCCATCCTGCTGTGTGTAGTAGAGCGGCTTGACGCCCAGCCGATCACGGACCAGCCACAGCCGTCGCTCGCGCCTGTCCCACACCGCGAACGCGAACATGCCGTTGAAACGCGGCAGCGCGGCCGGCCCCCACTCCTCCCACGCGTGCGCGACCACCTCCGTGTCGGTGCGCGACACGAACACGTGCCCACGCGCCAGCAGGTCGCGGCGGATGTCGTCGAAGTTGTAGATCTCGCCGTTGTAGCAGACCTGGAAGCGGCCGTCCTCGGTGCCGATGGGCTGGCGCCCCGCGTCGGAGACGTCGATGACGCTGAGGCGTCGGTGGGCGAAGCCGAGCCCCGGCTCAGCCAGGAATCCGTCGGCGTCGGGTCCGCGGTGGCACAACCGGTCCGCCATGGCGCCGAGCCATGCCTGCTCCACCGGACCGCCGTCCTGGCGGTAGATCCCCGCAATTCCGCACACGCGCGACGGCATCGTACCAGAGCGACCGTTCGCTGGTGGGGCCGGACGCCACACCGACATCACACGCGAAACACGCAGGGATCAGGCATTTAACCTCCCGGAAACCAACCCGTCGTGACCCGGTGACGAGCCGTCCCTAGCCTTGATGGCGGGCATGCCGCGTCAGGTATGGGCGGACGGGCCCCCCAATAGAGGACCCCAATGAGATTGCTTCGTTACACAGGCGTGGCCCTGCTGTTCGCCACGACGCTCCCCACGACCGGCCTTGCCCAACCCACGGGATCTGCGGCGGTGCCCGCCTCCCGCGCGTCTGCGGCGTCCCGGGTACGCGTGGCTGGCCGAGTGCTCGACCAGGGCAACGCCATCCCGCTGCCCGGCGTGCCGGTGGAGTTGGTCGGCAGTGAGACCATCGTCTACACGGACGTCGACGGCCGCTACGTCATCGACCTGCCGGTCGGCCCCCACGAGCTGAAGGTGTCGATGGGCGGCTACCAGACACGCACGGTTCGCGTCGACGCGCAGCCGGGCTCGCCCATCACTGCCGATGTCGGCCTGTCGATGGAGGGCTTCGCGGAGCAGGTGACCGTCACGTCCGACGTCACGGACGCCAATTCGTCGACCGCCGAAGCGCAGCTCCTCGAGCGCAAGAACTCGGCCGTCGTGTCCGACAACATCGGCTCCGACGAGATGAAGGCCAACAACGACAGCAACGCGGCCTCGGGCCTGTCGCGCGTCACGGGCCTGTCGGTGGTCGGCGACGGCTACGTGTTCGTGCGTGGCCTCGGTGAGCGGTACAGCAGCACGACGCTGGGCGGCGTGTCGCTGCCCACGACCGAGCCGGAGCGGCGGGTGGTCTCGCTCGACCTCTTCCCGGCCGGCCTCATCGACAACGTCAAGGTCGCCAAGACGTACTCGCCCGATCAGAGCGCGGAGTTCGCGGGCGGCCTGGTCCAGATCGAGCCGCTGAAGTTCCCGTCGCGGCCGGTCCTGGACCTGTCGCTCGGGTTCGGGTTCAACGACCAGACGACGGGCCAGGACATCCTCAGCTACCGCGGCGGCAGCAACGACTGGTGGGGCTTCGGGACGGCTGACCGCGCCCTGCCGGCCATCATCCCCAGTTCGCGCGTGATCCGCGGCGCCGGCCGCTTCACGCCGGACGTCGGCTTCACGCAGGCGCAGCTCGAGACCTTCGGCGAGTCGTTCTCGAACAACTGGTCGGTGCTGCCCTCGACGGGCGACCCGAACCAGAGCTTCGGTGCGGTGTTCGGCAACCGGTTCGGCAAGCTCGGCGTGGTGGCCAGCTACAGCCAGAACTACCGTGAGCAGTACTACACCGACAACCAGATCACCTACGTGATCGGCCAGAACGACCAGCTGGAGAACTTCGTCGACTACGACTTCGAGTACGCCACCAAGCGCGCGACGATGGGCGTGGTGGCCAACCTCGCCTACCAGTTCACGCCGACGCATCGCCTCTCGTTCGACAACTTCCTGACCAACAACGGCGAGGACGAGGCCCGACGGTACACCGGCTTCAACGGCGAGGCCGCCCGCTACCAGAGCGCCCAGCGTCTCTTCTGGACCGAGGAGCGCATCACCACCAACAACCTCACGGGTGACCACTTCTTCGCGGGCCTCTCCAACAGCCACATCGACTGGCGCGTCGGCTACGGCCGGGGGCTGCGCAACGAACCGGACCTGCGCGAGACGATCTACCAGGCCATCAACCCGGCCAACCCGTACGAGTTCGCGGACCTCTCGCAGAGCGGCTTCCGCATGTTCAACGACCTCGAGGACGAGACCATCGACGGACAGGTGAACTGGTCGGTGCTCCAGCAGGCGGGGGGCAAGGCTCTTCTCTGGAAGTTCGGCGGTGCGTACCTCGACCGGCAGCGCGAGTTCCAGTCGCGTCGCTTCCGCCTGGTGCCCCTCAACCTGACCGGCCTGCCGATCACGTCGGCGCCCGAGGTGCTCCTCACGCCGGCCAACATCAGCCCGAACGGCTTCGAGTTGAAGGAAGAGACGCGCACGACCGACTTCTACGACGCCTCCCAGCAGGTCGCGGCGGGCTACGGCATGGTGGACCTCTCGCTGTCCTCGCGCCTGCGCCTGATCGGCGGCCTGCGCGTCGAGCAGTTCACGCAGGAAGTCAACACGCGCGACCTGTTCAGCCTGTCGTTCGATCCGCAGGTCATCACGGCCCGCCTCGACGAGACCAACCTCTTCCCGTCGGTCAACATGGTCTGGGCGCTGACGCCGGCCTCGAACCTGCGCGTCGGGTTCAGCCAGACGGCCAACCGTCCGGAGTTCCGCGAGCTGGCGCCGTTCGAGTTCACCGACGTGGTCGGCGGCCGCTCGAGCGTCGGCAATCCCGACCTGCAGCAGGCGCTCATCCAGAACTTCGACGTGCGCTACGAGATCTTCCCGCGCGCCGAGGAAGTGCTGGCCGTGAGCTTCTTCTACAAGAACTTCGACAGCCCGATCGAGCGCGTGCTCGAACCGACGGCCAACATCCGCACCTCGTACGCCAACGCCGAGAGCGCCCGCAACGTCGGCATCGAGCTCGAGGCCCGCAAGCGCCTGACCAACTGGTTCTTCGTCGGCGCCAACTACTCGTACATCGACTCGAGCGTGACGCTGTCGCAGGCGGCGGCGCAGGTGCAGACCTCCAGCGAGCGCCCGCTCGCCGGCCAGTCCAACAACCTGTTCAACGTGATGGCCGAGACGCGCTTCGGCTCGTCGGCGTCCTTCCGCGTGCTCTGGAACTTCGTCGGCGACCGCATCACCGACGTGGGGGCCTACGGCCTGCCCGACATCATCCAGGAAGGCCGTAACCAGCTCGACGTGGTGTATTCGCAGCGCCTGTTCCGGCGCCTGACGCTCCGCCTCAGCGCCGACAACCTCACGAACGACCCCTACGAGTTCACCCAGGGCGAGTTGCGCCAGCGCTACTTCGAGCTCGGCCGCACGTTCTCGGTCAACTTCGGCTTCTCGGCCTTCTAGTCATGAATCGCATGCCACTGAACCGTTTCGTCCGCACCGCGGCCCTCCTGCTCGCCGTCACGGCGCTCGCGGCGACCCAACGCGCGACCCTCGTGGGCCAGACCACCGTCATCGGACCGGCCTACACCGTCCCCGGCGTCGACAAGCCGATCCGGATCATCCAGGGCCGGTTGTCCAGCCCGCTGAACCTGACCAACGACCACTACTACGTGCTCCGCGGCGCGGTCTTCATCGACCCGGGCGGCGTCCTGAACATCCAGGCTGGGACGACGGTGGCCGGTGAACTGGCCACGCTCGGCACCCTCGTGGTCTCCCCCGGCGGCCGGCTGAACGCGCTCGGCACCGCCAGCCAGCCCGTGGTCATGACCTCGGACCAGGCCATCGGCAACCGCAACCGCGGTGACTGGGGTGGCCTCATCATCAACGGGCGCGCGCCCCTGAACGTCCCTGGCGGCATCGCGGTCGGCGAGGGCGACACGGGCGACTACGGCGGCACCGATCCCAACGACAACAGCGGCATCCTCCGCTACCTGCGCGTCGAGTTCGCGGGCATCGAGTTCAGCCCCGACAACGAGCTGAACGGCATCGCCTTCCAGGGCGTGGGCCGCGGCACGACCGTCGACTACGTGCAGGTGAAGATGAACCGCGACGACGGCGTCGAGTTCTTCGGCGGCACGGTCGACGCCAAGCACCTGGTACTCAACGCCATCCGTGACGACAGCCTGGACTGGACGTTCGGCTGGAGCGGACGCGTGCAGTACGTGGTCATCCAGCAGCGCGGCGACGACGCCGACATGGGCTTCGAGGCCGACAACAACGACGTCAACAACAACCTGCTGCCGCGCTCGAACCCCACGATCTACAACGTGACGCTCGTGGGCGACCCGACGACGACCTTCGGCAACGAGAGCAACATCGGCATGCTCCTGCGCCGCGGCACGGCGGCCACCATCCGCAACGCCGTCGTGACGGGCTTCAAGAGCTGGGGCGTCGACATCAACGGCACGGCGGCGGCGGCGCAGGCCCAGGAAGGCGCGCTCACCGTCCGCAACAGCATCTTCTTCGGCAACGGCATCACGCGCGCGGGCGCGCAGTTCAGCCCGGCCTCGGTCACTTTCATGACGCACCCCACGGTGCGCATTGCCGACCCGGGTCTCATCGACCCGTTCAACCTCACCAACCCCAACTTCCGTCCGACGATCGGCTCGCTCGCAGGCGGCCAGTTGGCCCCGGCGACGCCACCCAACGACGGCTTCTTCGAGGTCACGACGTTCATCGGCGCGCTGAGTCCGGATCCGGAGCAGGACTGGACGCGGGGCTGGACGGACTTCACGCTACGCTAGGCGCCGTGCCCACACTCCCACGCCAGGGCTGCTCGCGACGGGCAGCCCTGGCGGCTCTCGTGGTTCCGTTGGTCGGAGGAGCGGCGTGCCAGCGCCAGCGCTCCCGCCCACCGCTCTCCAACACGTTCGGCAGCCCCGAAGACCTCGGACGCGCGGTCCTGCGTCTCCTCCTGTCGCGGGATCTCGCCGGTCTGCGCACCCTCGCACTCACCCGCGACGAGTTCGAGGCCTGGGTGTGGCCGCGCCTGCCCGCGAGCCGACCCGAGCGGAACATGCCCATGGACTTCGTCTGGGACCGCCTGCATCAGCGCAGCGAGCTCTCGCTCGCGGCCACGATGGCCCGGCACGGTGGCCATCCGATGTCACTCGACGCTGTCCTGTTCGAGGGCGAGACGACCGACTACGTCGACTTCCTCGTCAGGCGTGACACCGTGCTCGTCGTCCGTACGGCCGACAACGTCGTCGAGAAGGTGCGTCTCTTCGGGTCACTCCTGACCATGGGCGACCGCCACAAGGTCTTCAGCTTCGTCGTCGACTGACGGCCGTCGCCTGCCCGACGCCGACGCCCCGGCGTGTCGCGCCCGTCTGCCTCGTCCCGCCTGCCTCGACGTCTGGTGCCCACGAACCATGTCGGCCCGCCCCGGCGTCCATCGTGTCGAAACGGGCAAGGCTCGCGCGTCATGATGCTGCGGGCCGGATGACCCGGCCCCACCCCACCTGACGAACAGAGGAGTGGCCATGCAGTACATGATCATGTTCTACGAGACCCCGGAGGACTTCGGACGCCGCCAGACCGATTCACAGGTCTACTGGGGCAGCTGGGCCTCGTACATCCGCGCCCTTCAGGACGCCGGCATCGTCCGTGGCGGAGGCGGCTTGCAGCCCCCCGACCTCGCAACCACGGTACGGATGCGTGACGGCGTGCGCCAGGTGCAGGACGGGCCCTTCCCCGAGACCAAGGAGCAGTTGGGCGGGTTCTTCGTGGTCGACGTGCCGACGCTGGACGACGCGCTCCAGTGGGCGGCGCGCGCGCCGTGCGCGTCGACCGGGGGGGTGGAAGTCCGCCCCGAACTGCCGCCGATGCAGGGGTGATGAGTGACGACGCGAGGCGGGCGGCGGAACACGTCGCTCGCCACTCGTACGGGCGTCTGCTGTCCTACCTGGCCACGCGCACACGCGACGTGGCGGCGGCTGAAGACGCACTCGCGGACGCGCTGCATGCCGCACTCCGGACGTGGCCGACGCGAGGCGTGCCCGATCGCCCCGATGCCTGGTTGCTGACGGCGGCGCGCCACGCCCTCGTGAGCAGTCAACGCCGCCAGCGCGTGCGCGATGACGCCGTGCCGGCGCTGACGGCCTTGATGGACCAGACCTCGCCCGCCGGTGACGAGGCGCCCTTCCCCGACGAACGATTGAAGCTGTTGTTCATCTGTGCGCACCCGGCCATCGATCGCGGGGTGCGCGCCCCGCTGATGCTCCAGGTCGTCCTGGGCCTCGACGCCGCGCGCCTGGCGTCCGCCTTCGTCGTCTCACCGTCCGCCATGAGCCAGCGCCTCGTGCGAGCGAAGAAACGCATCGCGCAGGCCGGGATTCCGTTCGACGTGCCCACGGGTCCGCTGCTCGAGGAGCGACTGGGGGATGTCCTCGAAGCCATCTATGCCGCATTTGGCGTCGCATGGCAGGAGGTGGTCCAGGGCACCGACGGCATGAGCGACCTGGCTGAGGAAGCCATCTGGCTGTGCCGGGTGGTGGTCGACCTCCTGCCCGACGCGCCGGAGGCACGCGGGTTGCTCGCGCTGATGCTGCACAGCGACGCGCGACGCAACGCGCGGCGCACGCCGCAGGGCCGCTTCGTCCCCCTGGTCAGCCAGGACGTGTCACGGTGGGACGCATCCCGCATGGATGAGGCCGACCGGCTGTTGCACGAGGCGTCTCGACTCGCGGCCCCGGGGCCGTTCCAGATCGAGGCCGCCATCCAGGCCGCGCACGCCTCGCGCCGTCACACCGGACTGGCGCCCTGGTCGGCCATCGCCCAGTTGTACGAGGGGCTGGTCCGCCTGGCACCGAGTCTGGGCGCACGCGTTGGACACGCGGCGGCCGTTGCCGAGACTGAGGGAGCCGAGCCGGCGCTGAGGCTGCTCGACGACCTGTCGGTCGCCCTCGTCAACACGTACCAGCCCTACTGGGCCTTGCGCGCGCAGGTGCTCGCCCGCCTGGGCGAGGCGAGCGGGGCTCGGGAGGCCTACGCCCGCGCCGCCGGGCTCGCGTCCGACCCGGCGGTCCGCGCATTCCTGCTGGAGCAGGCCGCGGGCGTTCCCGACACTCCGCCCGCGGACGAGCAGGAGGGTCGACGCAACACGTGAACCGAGCCGATGCCGGCAGCTATCGCCGACGCTGTCGTGTCAGACGCCCCTGAAGGGGGCCAGCAGGAACTCCGCCACCAGGCGCGGCAACCGACGGAAGTCCTGCGCCAGCGACCCGCCGGCGGGTCCTACCACCAGCACTCCCCTGCGCATCGCATACAGGTTGAACGCGGTCGACACCACGCTCAGCGCCACCGACGCGCTGATGCTGGCCGACAACAGGGCGGTACCGGCGGCGCGATGCACCAGCCATTCGACACCGTGGCCCGCCAGCGGGAGGCACACGACGGCCATGAGCGTGGCGCACCAGCGCGGTCTGGCGCGGCTCAGGGCCTGCGTGGCGGCGCCGTACACACCGGACGCCACGCCCCTGTACGACAGTTCGACGAGGGCAGCGTGCGCGGCCGCGTCGAAACCCGCAGCCGCATTGGTCGCGGCAAACAGGCTGGCCCTGACGATGGACGAGCAGACCGCCGCCTTCCAGTTCCAGGACGCAGCCAGTGCGCGCACCGCTGGCGGTAGCGCCACCGGTCGCGGTCGCTCGAGGGGCGCCGGCGGCCGACGCGTCAGCTCCATGACGTCGGCTGCACCGCCCATCGCCCCGCGGGACTGCGCTGGGCCAGGCTTCCGGCGTCGCGCCATGTCTGGAACAGCGGCTGCATCGCGCCCTTCCAGGTGCGCTGGAGCGCGTAGTGGCGTGCCCCGACGGACAAGCGCGCCCGCAGGTCTGCCGACGCCACCAGCTGTGCGAGCCTGGCCTCGAAGCCCTCGCCCATCGCACCAGGCCGGCACACGAAACCGGAGTGCCCCGGCACGAGGTTTTCCTGTGGGCCACCGGCGTCGGAGACCAGCACGGGCAACCCGCTCGCCTGGGCCTCGAGGACGACGTTGCCCAGGGTGTCGGTACGACTCGGAAACAGGAACGCGTCAGCCGAGGCCATGACCACGGCCAGCGCATCGTGCGTGAGCGGTCCGGTGAATGTCGCCTCGGGCAACCGCCGCTGCAACTCGGCGCGCAACGGCCCGTCGCCGGCGATGACCAGCCGTGCTGGCCCGGTCGCCGTCGCGTACCGCCACAGGGCCGGGATGTCGAGCAATCCCTTCTCCACCGACAACCGCCCCGCGTACACCACCACGGGCCGACCATCGGCCGCACCCCACGCGCGACGAAGTTCCATCGACCGCCGATTCGGGTCGAATCGCACGGTGTCCACGCCGCGGCTCCACACGTGCAGGCGATCGGGGGCGATCCGGGCGGCCACGAGTTGGTCGCGCGTCGCGGCCGACGGGACGAGCACCCGAAGGCATCGCCCGTAGGGCCAGCGGAGGTACGCCGCCATCAGGTCGCCGAGCCGTTGCGATCCGCTGAGCATCGCCGCGTAGTCGGCCAGCAGTGTATGGAAGCTGCCGACCATCGGCAGCCGGAGCCGCCATGCCACGTACTGCGCGACGAGTCCCATCGGCCCGGGCGTCGTGTAGTGCACGACATCGAGGCGGTCGCGCTGCGCCGCCCGCAGGAAGGCGCCGAACCGGGGCGCGCACATGTCCATGCCTTCGTAGAACGGGATCCCGAACGCGGGAGCGCGCAGCGCGAGGTAGCCTGGCGTCTCCACCGCTGCGCGCGACGCCGTGTACACGCGCACAGTCACGTCGTCCGGCGCGTGGTCGAGGACGGCCTTGAGCGTGGTGGTGACGCCGTTGATCTTGCCGAAGTCGTTGTCGGTGAAGATACCGACGCGCATCACGCGGCCTCCGGGACGGCCTGCCCCGACACCGGCGGCCTGGCCACCAGGTCGAGCAGCAACGACTCGGTGAACCGCTCCTCGTCCCGGAAGTGGCCGTGGGCCAGGACCAGCGGGACCAGGACCAGCGGACACGCCGCGATCGCCACACCGCACACGGCGTGGTTCCGCCACGCCAACGGGTGGCGCAGCAGCATCCCGATCCGCTCGCGATAGAAGTTCGTGGCGAACCGGAGGATGTCGGACGCCATCGTGAAGTAGTGGCCGTGCTGCCCGCCCACCTGCACGCGACCGGCGCGCAGTTCGCGCATGAACGACGCCCGGCAGGTGGCCGCCGGCGCCTCGACCCAGGTGCGGCCGATGCCACGCTCGGTGTGTGCATCGCTCCCGCCGCACGGCACCGAACCTGCTGCGGCCGCCAGCGCGCACGCCGCGCTGTTCTGCACCGCGAGCCGGGATCCGTTGCGCACCTCCATGCCGTCGACCCAGGGCAGGAGCCAGGCCAGGTGCGCGGCAGTGACGTGCCCGTTGACGCGCGACGCCACGTGGTTGAGGCTCACGAAGATGCCTTCGGCCCGCAGGTACGGCATCAGCTCGTGAATCGCGAGCCGCGCCCGATCGATCTCGGCGAACTGGGCCTCGGTGATGTCCAGCACGTTGAGGTGCACCCGCACGCCATCACGGAAGTGCGCCGTCACCTCGCAGCCGACGATCACGTCCGGCCGCTCTGCCAGAGTGAGGGCGCCGCTGATCGTGTCGTGATCGGTGATGGCGACCAGGTCCATGCCACGGGCTTTCGCCAGGGCATACACGCGCTCCGGCGTGTTGTATGACTCGCGCATCAACCGCGTGAGGGGCGCGAGCCCGGTGTAGCCCGAGTAGTGGGTGTGGACGTGCGTGTCGATCTTCACGAGCCCCCCTTCCGAAGGCGTCGGACGCGTCCGGCAGCGGACGCCAGCCTCCTGCAGCGTGCGGGTGTCGCGTGACCATCGGGTGATGTCGCGATGTAGGCTTCGTAAACTTCGCGCCCGAGACGCATGCCGGTGCGACACATCGTCACGCGGCCGTCAGATGGGACCGTTAGGCTGTGGGCCGTGTCCTCACCGCGACACGCGGCGCAGCAATGGCTCGCCCATGCGGATGCCGGTGCCTTCACGGAGGCCCTCACAAGGCTCGATGCCCGGCGGGGCGATCACCACGATCGTCGATCCGTGCTCGAACCAGCCCATCTCGTCGCCGCGAGCGACGGGGCTCGCGCAAGCACGGACCGACGGGCGCTCCGTGCGGACGAGGCCACCGAGCGCGTGCACCCGGATGCTGGCCACGAGCACGGCCGCCACGGCAACGAGCAGCAGCGGCGCCGACAGCCCCTCCACCTCCAGTTGCACCACGGCGCGCTCGTTGCGGCAGAACAACCGGGCCACACGACGGAGGGCCGGCGGATTCACGTTCCAGACATCGCCCGGCACGTAGGTGACCCGGCGCACGATCCCATCCTCCGGGGCATGAAACCGGTGGTACATCGCCGCGGTGAGTCGGAGCGTGACGAACGCGCCACCGGTGTACGCCGTGGCCAGCGCCGGGTCGCACAGCAGTTCCGCGAGCGGATAGCGGTCGTCCTTGGCCTGGACCACCCAGCCCTCCGCGATACGGCCGTGTGCCCCGACGATGGCATCAGCGGGACTCACGAGCACATCGGTGGCGCCGGCAACGGGCCGCGCCCCGGTGCGCAGTTCCCGAATGAAGCAGTCGTGCAGGCTGGCGAACCGCGTGTGCCTCGCCTCGGTGAGGTCGAGCGATGGATCGAACCAGCGCCACGCCGCGATGGAGATGTCGCGGATCAGCGGCTGGCGTATGCGGCTGAACCAGCCCATGAACTGCGTGAGCGCGCGACGCGGCACGCGGTTGGTCATCACGAAGTTCACGCCGTCGTGGGCGACGGCGGCATCGATCAGGCGGCGGAGAGACATGAGGAGACGTGATGACGAGTGAGTGGGTGGCGCTGGCGTCGGTGGGTCTGCCGGCAAGCGTGTGGGCAGCGCGGGCGGGCCGCAGGCGCCTGCAGTTGTCGCGCGCCAAGCACCCGTCGCTGCAGGGCCATGTGCGGCTGGCGCGGCGGATAGCCCGGCTGCTGCCGGGCTACAGCTACGACGAGGCGATGTTCTTCGGTGCCGACGGCGCCCCGCCAGACATCGTCATGGCCAGGCGCGAGGGCTTCGGGCGACTGGCCGCACTGCTGGCGCAGCGCTCGCCGCGGTCGATTGCGGCCACCACCCGGCTCGAGCCGATGGTGTCGGACCTGCAGTTCATCAAGGCATACCAGGTGCCCTTCCAGTACGCGCGCTACCTCCGCTCGCACCTCCAGGTCGGGCGCGTGCTGCAGGCGTCGTCGGGGGTGTTCCTGGAAGACCTCGACGGCCATCGCTACTACGACGTCGCGGGCTCGTATGGCGTCAACGTGTTCGGGCACGACTTCTACAAGCGCTGCATCGAGGACGGCGTGGCGCGGGCGCGCGACCTCGGCCCGGTGCTCGGCGCGTACCACCCGGTGGTCGAGGCCAACGTGGAACGGCTCCGCCGGATCTCCGGCCTCGACGAGGTGTCGTTCCACATGTCCGGGACCGAGGCCGTGATGCAGGCCGTCCGGCTGGCGCGCTACCACACCGGCCGATCGCACGTCGTGCAGTTCGTCGGGGCCTACCACGGCTGGTGGGACGGCGTGCAGCCCGGCGTGGGCAACCCCAGGGCCGTCGGCGACGTGTACGTGCTCGGTGACATGTCCGAACGGACCCTGCGCGTGCTCGAGACCCGCGACGACATCGCCTGTGTGCTGGTCAACCCGATTCAGGCGTTGCACCCCAACAGCGGGGCCCCCAGCGACGGCACGCTCATCGCCGGCGACAGGCGGGCGACGCCACAGCGAGACCGCTACGAGGCCTGGCTGGCCGACCTCCGCGCCGTCTGCACGCGGCGCGGCATCGTGCTGATCTTCGACGAGGTCTTCGTCGGCTTCCGCCTGGCGCTCGGCGGCGCCCAGGAGTACTTCGGCGTCGGCGCCGACCTGGTGACCTATGGCAAGAGCCTCGGGGGCGGACTGCCCGTCGGCGTGCTCTGCGGCAAGGCGGCGCTGATGAAGCGGTTCCGCGAAGACCGTCCCAGCGACATCTGCTTTGCCCGCGGCACCTTCAACGCCCATCCGTACGTCATGGCGACGATGGATGCCTTCCTCTCGCACCTGGAGTCGCCAGCAGTGGCCGAGGCCTACCGCCACGAGGAAGCGCGGTGGGACGGGTACGCGCTCGAGTGCAACCGACGCTTCGAAGGCGCCGGCCTCCCCATCCGCGTCGGCAACCTGTCGTCCATCTGGACCATCGGGCACACCGCGCCCTCGCGCTACAACTGGATGCTGCAGTTCTACCTGCGGGCACACGGACTGGCCCTCAGCTGGATCGGGACGGGGCGCCTGATCTTCAGCCACGACTACACGTCCGATGACGTCGCCGCGGTGGCCGATCGCATCCTCGCTGCCGGCGCGCAGATGGCCCAGGACGGCTGGTGGTGGCACCCGGCCGAGGCCACCACGAAGTCGGTGCGCGCCTCCGTGCTGCGCGAGGTGCTGCGCGTCCGCCTGGGCCGGGGTCCGGCGTGAGTCCGGCGGCGGCCAGACCTGGCCGCCGTCGGGGACGCCCCGGCTAGGCCTCGCGCGTCGTGTGCGCGGGCGCATACAACTCGCCGCGCAGCACCTGCAGCGGGGCGCGCCAGTAGAGCGTGATGTCGTGCACGGGATCGGTGAGGATCTTCGTGCCCCACGCCAGCCCCGTCTGGACGTCGGCCAGCACGAACAGCTGGACCATCCGGAACAGGACGCCGCCGACGCCGACGACGAGCCACAGCATCGACACGTTGTGCGCGAGGCTCCACGCGTCGTGGTGCGGGGTGAGCCAGCCGAACACCGAAGGGTCGAGCAGCAGCACCAGCGGCGAGAGCAACCAGATCGAGAGGAGCACCACCTTGCGCGCGAGGTTGTAGCCGACCTTGATCGCTTCCTTGTGCTCGTGGGTCGCCTGGTTGACCTCGTCGTAGGTATGCGGCTCGAAGAAGAAGTGGCCGGCCTGCCGGGTCGGCATCGAGACCAGCCACGCGATCATCACCGCGATGGTCGGCTCCACGAACAGCCACACGTACGCGGCCAGGAAGCTCAGCGCGCTGACCAGGTGCAGCGACTGGTTGATGCGGTTATGGTGATAGTAGCGGTGGTCGTCCCACCGCTGCTGGCGCAGCGTCTCGGCAAACGTCATGACACCTCCTTGGATGGACATGGCGGGTGAAGGGTGCGGGATGGAACACGGCACACCACCAGCGTCGACACGCCGGCGAAGTTGACACGCTCGACCGACAACGCGGCGAGCCCGGAACCGGCGAGGAAGGTCCCGAGGTCGATGTCCCAGTCGACGTCTCCCAGGCGCGCGGCGATGCGCCCGGCCAGTCGGTCGACCACTGGCGACGCGGCCCCGGCGCCGGCGAAGTGGTTCAGCAGCACGACCCGTCCGCCGGGCCGGCACACGCGACGCAGTTCCCGGCCCACGGCCACGGGGTCGGGGACGACGTTGACCATGTAGGGCGCATACACCGCATCGAACGTGTCGTCGGGCAACGCCAGGGCCCCGGCGTCCATCCGCGCCAACGCCACGTGGGCCTGCGGCGGCCTGCGGAACCGGTGCGCGGCACGACGCAGCATCGCGGCCGACAGGTCGATACCGACCACCGACACGCCTGCCGGATACGTGAGGGCACCGAGTCCGGTGCCGATGCCGACTTCGAGCACGCGCTCTCCGGCGCGCACTGCCATCGCCGCCATGGCCCGTCGGCGGCCCGGTTGCAGGCCCAATCCGTAGACCACGTCGTACAGCGGCGCCAGCCGGTCGTACAACGACGGCATGGACGACGGGGAACCGAGGGCGGTCGTGGAGTTCATGCGGCAGGCAGGCGGCGCAGCAGGCTCACTCCCCCGACAGTTCCGTCAGGAGTTCCAGGGCAGCCCGCGCCGGCGCCGCAGGCGCGACCGAGACGCAGAGCGCGCCCGAGATCGCGCGCCGGACATCCCCGAAGCGGAGGAGCCCGACCAGCGACTGCTCCTGGTCGATCCAGCGACGGACCTCGACATGGTCGGCGCCGCGGAAGAGGAGGCGTCGAGCGTCACCGTCACGCTCGACGTTGATCAGCGACTGTCGCCGCAGCGCCGCAGCGCCGGCGAGCACGTCGTCATACGGATCGGCAGGCAGCGCGTCTCCACCGCTCACATCGCTGACCGGGACGGACAGTTGTTGGAATGTCATGGCTGGGTGACTCTGCTCCCCCACGCGACGCACCGCGCGGGCCCGTCGTGACCTGGCCGGGTTGCCCACGGTTCTGGCATCGCGGGGCGATGGTCCCAGAGCCACGTGACACTCCGGCGACGCCTGCGTATCGATGGCAAGGCAGGCCCGCACGTCAGCGAGGAAAGAGGTCCGGATTGTCGGTGAAGAGGCCATCGACGCGATGCACGTCGACGAACCGGCGCATCTCGGCCGTCAGGGCCTCACGCGTGGTCGGCAGGCTGCGCAGCGACTGCTCGATGGCCGCACGCCACTCGGCGGGCGCGTCGGGATACGGGTCCTTCACCGGGCGCATCGCGAACGTGTACGGCACCACGGTCAGTCCAGCGGCGTGCGCGTCAGCCACGAGTGACGGCATGCGGTCGACGATCTGGTACGCCGGCGCGATGCCGGTGGCGAAGGTGCGGAGTTCGGACAGGCCGGCCGGCGTGAGCCACCGCTTCGCGCCGTCTGCTGATCCGATGAGGAAACTCCGCGGCACGTCGGGGAGAACCTTCGCCAGGCGCCGCAGGCTGTCTTCCTCGAAGACCTGCAGGTGCACTTCCGGACGTCCCTTGAACGAGGTGCCCACGAGGCCGTTCTTGCGAAGCGCATCGGCCACCAGCGCTTCGGGATCGAAGCCGAGGCTCCTGAACCGGCCTGGCGTCTTCAACTCCGGGAAGAAGCCGGCCTTCCCCTTCACCAGGTCGATGGCTTCCTGGAAGGTGAGCATCTTCGCGCCGGCGAACTTCGGGTCGAGCCACGATCCGGCATCGAGCTGCTTGATCTCGGCGAGCGTGAAGCTGTCGACGAACCAGTGACGCTCGACACGCCCCTGCCGCGTGACCTCGGTGTAACGATCAGGGAACAGCGCACGCACGTTGCTCGTGCGCTCGAGCATGGTGTCGTGCGTGCAGACGAGTACGCCGTCCTTCGTGATGCCGAGATCCTGCTCGACATAGTCGGCCCCCTGCGCGATGGCCAGATTGTAGGCCTCGGCCGTGTGCTCGGGCGCGTAGGCAGACGCCCCACGATGGGCGATCACGAAGGTGCCCGCTGGCGGCGCCGCCAGTGTGCTGATCGACAGGGCGGCGAGGACGGCGAGTCGCAGGAACGGCATCGGCATGGCGGCACGCTAGCGCGCGGCCGTGACGCCGCCGTGACAGGCCACACACATGACAACGGTGCATCGCGGTCGTCACAGGAACGTCAGGCCGCCTCCCTAGCCTGAGGGGGTCCGTCGCCGATCCGTGCGACGCCTTGCACCCTCGTCCATTTCAGGAGGCAGTGTTGTTGGCCATCACTCGACTCATGCTGGTCTGGGTCTTCATGCTCGTCTGCGTCACGCCGACATGGGCGCAGTTCGAAACCGGCTCCATCACGGGGACCGTCACCGACGACAGCGGCGGCGCCCTCCCCGGCGCCACCGTCACCCTGCGCAACCTCGCGACCAACGTCACGCAGGTGACGGTCACCAACGCGAGCGGCGCCTACGAGTTCTTCACGCTGCGTGTCGGCCGCTACGAGGTCAAGGTGGAGCTCTCGAGCTTCGCCACGACGACCGTCCCAGACGTCGCGCTGGCCATCGGCAACCGCCAGCGCGTCGACGTGATGCTCAAGGTCGGCGACCTGAGTGAGTCGATCGAGGTGCAGGCCCAGGGTGTGCGGCTCGAGCGCGACTCGAGCCAGCGCAGTTCGGTCATCACCTCCGAGCAGGCCGTGGCCCTGCCGCTCCCGGGCCGCGAGTACTCGGCGCTGGCGCTCCTCGCCCCTGGCGTGCGTCGCTCGGCCATCAACAACACGCAGGGGACCGGCCGCGAGGGCTCGTTCACGATCAACGGGCTGCGCAGCACCTACAACAACTACCTGCTCGACGGCGTCGACAACAACGCGTACGGAACGAGCAACCAGGGCCTGTCCAACCAGGTGATCCAGCCGCCGCCCGACGCGCTCGCCGAGATGCGCGTGGTGACCAACAACATGAGCGCCGAGTACGGGCGCAGCGGCGGCGGCACGATGAACGTGGCGTACAAGAGCGGCAGCAACACGCTCAGCGGCTCGGCCTGGGAATACCGGCGCGACCCGTCGCTCAACGCCACGGGCTTCTTCAAGCCGGCCGCCGGGACCGAGCCGAAGCTCACGCGCGACCAGTTCGGGTTCGTCCTCGGGGGACCGATCCTCCGGAACCGGACGTTCTTCTTCGCCGACTACGAGGGCCTTCGTCAGGACCGCGAGACGATCGGATTCGCCTCGATTCCCGACATGGCGCAGCGCAACGGCATCCTCGCGGTCCCGGTCCGGGATCCGCGCACGGGCACGGTCTACGCGGCCGGCAGCACGATTCCGATGACCGACCTGGCACGCAAGGTGCTGGCCGAGCTGCCCGAGCCCACGAGCGCCGGCGTCTCGAACAACTACCGGCGGACGGTGCTGTCGACCAACGACACCGACAAGTTCAACATCAAGCTCGACGGGCGGCTGTCGTCGCGGCTCTCGATCTTCGGTCGCTACGGCGACCGCGACACGCTGATCGTCGACGAGCCGACGCTGCCGCTGCCCTCGGGCGGCAACAGCAACGGCACGACGTACGTGCGCAACAAGCAGCTGGCGCTCGGCGCGACGTACATGCCCGGGGCCACGCAGCTGCTCGAGGTGCGCTTCGGGTGGTCCGACACGAAGGCCGGCAAGGACCCGCTGTCGCTCGGCACGGCCAGCGCGTTCGACGCCTACGGCATCACGGGCCTGCCCGACGATCCCCGCGTCGCCGGCGGCCTGCCCTCGCTGAACATCACGGGCTTGACGCAGCTCGGGCGGCAGGCTACCAACCCGCAGTGGCAGTACCCGAGCGCATGGAACCCGAAGGTCAACTACGCCTTCGTCCGCGGCCGGCAGTCGCTCAAGGTCGGCTACGAGTTCCAGGAGATTCACACGCAGGTGCAGGACGTGAACCCGCTCTACGGCATCAACGTCTATGCCGGCCAGTTCACGCGCCCGACCGGGGCGGCCGCCAACACGATCTACAACCTGTCGGACTTCATGTTCGGCTACCAGTCGCAGTACGGCCTCAGCAACATCCTGGCGGCCGACATGCGGCAGCGTATGCACTTCGCCTACGTGCAGGACGACATCCGCCTCAGCGACGCGCTCACGCTCAATGTCGGCGTGCGCTACGAGTACGCGACGCCACAGTGGGAGGCCAACAACGTGCTGTCGAACTTCGACCCGGTCGCGCTGGCGATGATCCCGGCGCGCGACGGGTCGATGGAGGACCGCTCGACGATCCGGCCCGACCGCAACAACCTGGCGCCGCGCGTCGGTTTCGCCTGGTCGCTGACGCCGTCGACGGTCGTCCGCGGCGGCTACGGCACGTCGTACGTCCACTTCCAGCGCGCCGGCGGCGGCAACATCCTGGCGATCAACGGCCCGCAGGTGATCAACGCCGTGGCCGTCCAGAACGACCCGACGGCCGCGTCGTTCCGCACGCAGCAGCAGGGCTTCCCCCTCGGCTGGAATGCAGCAGCCAACTTCAACCCGACAGCGGCCAACGTGACGTACATGCCCAACGACTACCGCTCGAGTCGCGTCGACAGCTGGTACGTGTCGCTGCAGCGCGAGCTGTTCCGCGGCACCATCGTCGACGTCGCGTACGTGGGCAATCGCGCCGACGGCCTGCTGCAGTTCGCCAACTTCAACCAGGCGCGCCCCAACGCGCCGGGCGAGTCGCTGTCCTTGCAGGCGCGCCGGCCGATCGCCTCGTTCGGCGACATCACCTATGCGTGGAACGGCGGACGCTCCGACTATCAGGGCTTCCAGCTCAAGACCGAGACGCGCGCGAGCGGATTCGCCTTCGTCAACGCGCTGACGCTGTCGCGGTCCCGTGACAGCGGCGCCGGCTCGCTCGAGAACCCGAACGGCAACTCACCGGCCGTCCAGGACTTCAACAACATCGACGCCGAGTACGCCATCTCCGGCTACGACCAGCCCTACAACTGGACCAGCAGCCTGGTGTGGGACGTACCGGTGGGCACCGGACGCCGCTACCTGGGGAACCTGCCGGCCCTGGCCGACGCGATCCTCGGCGGGTGGCAGATCGCCTTCATCAGCCTCCTGAACGCCGGCGACCCGGTGACCTTCACCTACGTTCCGACGGCGCAGGCGCAGGTCTCCGGCATCACGGCCGACTTCCGCGGCGCCAACAACTACCGGCCGAACGTGACGGGGGATCCATACGGCGACAAGTCGATCACCAACTACTTCAATCGCGCCGCCTTCTCCATCCCGGCCGTGTCCGCGCCCTTCGGCAACGCCGAGCGCAACACGGTGCGCGGGCCCCTCTACTGGTCGGTGGACTTTGCCGTGCAGAAGCGCTTCCGGCTCCCCATCGGCCCCCGGACGAACCTCGAGGTGCGCGGTGAGGCCTTCAACCTGCTGAACCGCACGAACTTCGCGGCGCCCAACGGCAACTTCAGTTCGGTGGCGTTCGGCACCATCACGGGCACCTTCGACGCCCGCCAGGTGCAATTGGGGCTCCGCGTCACGTTCTGACGCCGGCCTCCCGTCCGCGCGGGCGAGGTCCTCACGCGAGGGTCTCGTCCGCCGGGCGTCAGCTGCTGGCCCGGAGGTCAGTGCTCCGGAGCCGTCGACAGATCGGGGCGAGGGCGACCCGTCCGCTCAGGCCGATGGGCGGGAGACGCGCCACTCGACTCCGCGAGCATGGAGGGCGCCTGCGCTCAGCATGGCGACCAGGGCGACAACGAGCAGGCCGCCGGCGAGCTGGGTGAAGAAGCCGAGAAAGTCCTGCGGGTTCGGCAGGAGCGCCCGCGAGACCAGGATGGCCGCGTAGCCCAGGTAGCCGACGGCGTCGGCCAGGTACATGAGGTAGCCCATGTTGCCCTGCTCGCGCGTGAGAGCGATGAGGCGCTCGAACAGCGTCGTGTGCACGGCCACGTAGGGCACATACATGCCCGCGCCGAGCAGGACCATGAACGGGAACGGCGACAGCATGCCGAGGCGGTGGCCAACGAGTGCGGCGAGTGCCACGCACAGGCCCGCGACCGAGAGCGTCAGCCCCCACAGGAAGGCCCGCCGATTGTCACGCACCAGCACCAGGCTGCCGTTGACGCCGACCACCAGCAGCGTGACCCACAACTCGGAGGTCGTGAAGATGGCCGGTTGGTGCCCGAGACCGAGGCCGGCCCAGATCTCCGGCGCGAAGTCGGCGCGCACGCTGCGCAGCATCGTGATCTGCAGGTAGGCCAGCAGGAGGCCCGTCAGCCCGACGCCCATCCGCTGGCGCATGGCCACGCGATGGGCGGCGTTCATCGGGACGCGCCGCGAACGCTCCGCTTCGTCGCGGGCCGACGGCGCCGGAATCCTCGTGAGCATCCAGACGAACAGCACCAGCGGCGCCGAGAACAGCAGGCCGGCCACGGCCGGCATCCAGCGCTCCGCCACCCCGTACGCCAGGACCATCGCGCCGACCGACTTGGCGGCGCCATCGGCGAGGATGAAGCTGGCGCACATGCCCGCCACGAACAGTTCCGTCTGGCATCGCCCCTCGACGAAACCGAGCACCAGGCCGAACACGAGGCCGAGCGCGAGGCCGTTCACCAGCAGCCAGGCACTGTTGAAGGGCCACGGCGTGATGGCAAACAGCACGAGCGCCACCTGCGCGACGGCCACGCTGCCGAGCAGCGACACGACGCGTCGCGACGCCGGCATCTCGGCGATCACACGGATCCCGATCACCTTCGACAGCATGTACCCGACCACCTGCGCGGTGACGAGCCATGCCTTGGCATCGGGGCCGCCGTAGACGCCCACGGTGAACGGCTTCCTGAACCCGTACATCGCCGCGTACGCGCCGAACGCCGCCAGCACGCTCCAGGTCGTGAAGACCCAGGGGCGCGACATCCAACGCCGCAACAGGGCGTCCACGATCAGGCCTGCCGCACGAAGCTGCTGAGCAACGGCAGGAACGCCTCGAGGTCGGGCGTCGGCATGTCGGCCACCTTGCCCATGTCGTCGTAGCGACGCACACGCACCGCCAGGGCGAAGTGCGGCTCTCGCTCGAAGGCGAGCGCTTCTTCCTCCGACATCACGCCGCCCTGCAGGTGCAGGCTGGTGCGTGACGCGTCCGACAGGCCCCCCTCGTACCCGGGGTCCCTGAGGCACAGGTACCGCTTGGCCGCCACATGGAGGCGCGCGGCGTCGGCGATGCCGTCGGTGAACGTCTCCCTCAGCAGCGCGTAGCCGATCTCCTCGTGTCGCGCGTCGATGCCGTGGTCGGCGATGTCCTCGCCGAGGGCATGACAGAGATGACCATAGTCGTGCAGCAGCGCTGCCGCGACGACCTCCGCCGGCTCGCCGGCCGCCTGGGCGAACGTGGCGCACTGCAGGGCATGCTGGAGTTCGGTGACGTCTTCGCCATAGTGGCGGTGGCCGAACGTGCGGTAGGTGGCGACGACCTCGTCGAAGGTGTGGGACACCTCTGCGTTGTAGTGCGGGGCCGTGACGGACGGAGCGCGACCGTGTGACGTCAGGATGACGGACAGACCGCGACACGGGCCCAGCGCCGCGTCCCGGCGAGCACGAAGGCGTCGTCGATGCCCTCGAGCGGGAGCGGCGGACTCACGATCGTGTCCCACGGCAGCGACGACGCCTGCAGGTACTCCACGGCCGCGACCAGATGACGCGGCGCGTAGTTGTGAACGCCACGCAGCGTGACGCAGCCACGGACCAGGGCCTCTCCCGTGAGGGCGAGCGCCGGCTGCGGATGCACCGACCCCACCAGCGTGCAGGTCCCGCCGGGGCGGAGCACCCGAAGGACCTCCCCCATCACCCGCGGATCCCCCGTCGTGTCGATCACCAGGTCGACCGTGTGGGGCGGCACGTCCGCCGCGACGACCGCCTCGCCCTCGAATGCCGCCACCTGGGCGAGTCGCGACGGGTCGGTGTCGGTCATCAGGACGCGCTCGACACCGATCCGGCGCAGCAACGCGCAGCCGTGCAGCCCGAGCAGTCCCGCGCCGAGGACCAGGGCCGTGCGACAGGGCGACGGCCGCTGCTCCACGGCGTGCGCCATGGTCGCCAGCGAGCAGTTGGCCGACGCAGCCACCGCGTCGGGCACGTGTGCCGGCACCTCGACGAGGTGCGTCCCCTCACGCAACAGAATGTGCGTCGCCAGCGTGCCCGACAGTCCGTGCGACTCCTCGGCACGCGCATGGCCGTACTTGAAGACGTGCGCGCACTTCTGCGGCAGGTCCCAGTCGCGACACGCCGGGCAGGCGCCACAGCCGTCGGTCGACGTCCAGGTGATGCGCCGGCCCACCCAGCCGCCGCGTCCCTCCCCCGCCGCCAGCACGCATCCGACGCCCTCGTGCCCGAGCACGGACGGCGTCGGCTCGCGTCGACGGCCAGCCTGCGTGTGGATGTCGGACCCGCAGATGGTGGCCATCGCGATGGCCACGAGCACGGTCCCGGGCTCGAGTTGCTCGGGAAGCGGGCGGTCGACCAGTTGGAACGGGCGGCCGGGACCGTCGAAGATCGCGACTCGCGCCGCACTCACCCGGCAGTCTCCAGCCAGCGGGGCAGGTCGGCGACGCTCTCGATGACCGCGTCGGCACCCGCATCGAACAGGTGCCGTTCGGCCCGGGCGATGCGGGCGCCGCGGTCCCGGTCGTCGAGGGCGCCCAACACAGCGGCGTCGAGGCCCACCTCGTTGCCCGTGGCACTGACACCCACGCAGCGCATGCCGGCGTTGCGCCCTTCGGCCATGTCCGCGGGCGTGTCGCCGACCTTGACGGCGCGCGACGGATGGACGCCGAACTGCTCGGCGATGCGCAGGCAGGCCCAGGGGGCCGGCCGAGGCTGCGGAACCTCGTCGGCGCAGATGACCAGGTCGGGCGCCACGCCGGCCGCACGCGCCACTGGCTCGAGCGCGGCCATCATCGCGCGCGTGTAGCCCGTGGTGCTGCCAATCGACACGCCGTGGCGCCGCAGCCATTCAAGCGTCTCGATGACCCCGGGGATGGGGGCCGCGTGCGCCGGCACGTGCGCCGGCAGGTGCCGGGAGAACGCGAGGAACAGTTCCTCCACGAGGTCCTCGTCAGGCTCGCGACGGAGGTCGCGGCGGACGCGTCCGGCGACCTCGGGGTCGGCGAGGATCTCGCGCACGTGGTCCCGCTTGTGGGCGCCCATCGGTGCCCGCGCGACCGCCTCGGTGATCGGCAGCCCCGCCTCCGCGAACGCGTCGAGAAAGGCCGCCAGCGGCGCACGGCTGCCGAAGTCCACGAGCGTACCCGCCCAGTCGAACACGACGAGCGACGTGTTCACGATCGCCAGCCTTCCACGGTGCGCGCCGCCAGTCCCCAGCTCAGCGTCATGCCCAGCCCACCCATGGCGGTGACCATCGTCACCCGTTCACGAGGGTGCAGCACGACCTGGGTCTCGCCCACCGTGCTCTTCAGGTACACACCATGCCAGCGCGACGCGATGCGGGGGTCCGGCAGATCCACGAAGTCGCCCAGCGCGTCGAGGATCAGCTGCTCGACACCCTCGTGGCTGTCGGGGTCGAAGTCGAGTCCGTACTCGTGCGAATCGCCCAGCGTGAGGGTGCGGTCGTCGTGCTGCGCGGCGATCACATGAACTCCCCAGTCGCAGTGATGAGGCAGTTCGCGCTCGAGGCGCGCACGGAGCAGCGGCGTGCTCGGGCAGTCCTTGAAGGCCGGGTAGTGGCAGAGTGTCAGGTCACTCACGAACACCGCCCCCATGTCGAAGGCCGCCGGCTGCGGCACGGTGCGCATCATCTGCAGGCGGCAGCGCTGCACATGCGCGGCCGCCAGGGCCTCCGGAAACAGCAGGCGCATCTCGTCGCCGGCAGCGATCACCAGGTGCTGGAACGGGACGCGGCGGCCATCACTCGTCTCGACGGCCTCGTCGTGCACCTTGACCACCGGTGTCCCGAAATGGATGGTGATGCCGCGACGTCGTGCGTAGTCGGCCAGTGCCGCCAGCGTCGAGGCCGGGTGCACCACCGCCTCCGCGGCGCTGTAGATGGCCCCCCGCAGGCCCCGCGGGTTGGCTGCCGGGAACCGGCGCAGCACGGCGTCGGCGTCGAGCAGCGTGCAGTCGTCGACGCCGTCCCTGAACTCCTGGAGGACGGCCCACGCCTCCTCCCGGTACGCCAGGCTGAGCGAGCCCTGCCGGCCCATCCAGAAACCAGCCTCCTCGGACAGGTGCGCCCAGCGCTCGATGCCGAAGAGTGCCTGCGCCCGCTCGGCTCCGGGGACGCAGCCGATCGGCCACAACGTGCCGAAGTTACGGACGGACGCCCCCAACGCACGGCCGTCGCGCTCGAACACGACGACGTCGTGCCCGTGTTCGCGCGCCGTGATGGCGTGGGCGAGTCCGATGATGCCGGCACCGACGATGACAACCGGGGATATGCGCATGCTCGCGTGACTGATGGTCGGCGGGCTCGTGGGGGCCGCTGAGGCGCCCGCGGGTGCGTCGACTGGCTGCGGGCACGGTAGCCGGGGCGTGTGACAGCGCAGTGTCGCACCGGGCCCGTGAGGGCGATGCCGCCTCCCGGCCCCACGATTCCGACGCACCGACGTTACCTCAGCGCCATCCGGCCGCGACAGGCCTCCGATAGTCTGGACGCCTTGCGCATCGAGCGCGCCCGGGAGGCCGACCAGACGTCCCTCCAACGTGCGCCCGCGCAGGAGGTCGACATGAGAGCGTCTGAACCATCACCCGGGGACTTCGTCGTCGAGTATCGGCACCTGTCGCACGGCCGGGGGGCAGCGCGCGTCGCCGTCGTGCACCTGACGATGGATGCGGGCCCCGAGGAACTCTTCACGTCGAATGCCGCGCGATCGGGTGAGCGCGCCGAGAACCTGGCGACGATCTGGGCCTTCGAGGACGGCACCCGCGCATGGCGGCTGATGTGGGGCGACGGCGATCGGGCGACGCTCCAGCCGATCGGCATCGACGCCAGGCTGCCGCGACCGCTCGGGGGCGTCATGGAATCCGTGCTGCCCGCTCGGTAAATCCGAGAGCCTCCCCCACGAACACTCGAACATCGCTGCCCGGGGAACGCCACGTCCCCACGGCGAACGAAGGGCCTGCGGTGCCGCATGCACGGCAGGCCTTTCGTGTCTCGGTCACCGCCCACTACCGACTACCGACTGCCGACCGCCGACCCTGTCCCGACATTCCGGCATCGCGGCATCGCGGCATCGCGGCATTACCCGCAAGGCGTCGTGGGATCCGTGCTCCCCGCCCGGTAGGTTCCGCCGACTGCCGACTGCCGACTGCCGACTGCCGACTGCCGACTGCCGACCCTGTCCCGACATTCCGGCATCGCGGCATCGCGGCATTACCCGTAAACAGAAAAAAGGGCCCCGTATTCCCGGGACCCTTGCCATCCAGTGGCGCCACCCTGGAGATCTCCCAAGTGCAGCGCAGGGTCAGTGTCGCCCGCCCTCGTGTCGAGGCGATGACGCCGATCTCAATTCGATGCGACGATGCGCAGCGCCATGGTCTCGGCGCTCGCCGGACAGGCGCCCCGGAACTCCGACGACGCCAGCAGTGCGGCAGGCACGGCCTCGCGCCCGATGCGTTCGAAGCCGAAGCGCGGGAAGAAGCGCGCCGCCGTCGTCGTGAGCAGGATCACGTCGTGTACGCCCGACGCACGAGCCTGCGTGATCGCCGCCGTGACCAGTACCGACCCCAGCCCCGCCCCAGGCTCGGCGACCGCGACCGAGCGCAGCAGCGCCGCGTCGCCGTACACCTCGAGGCCCGCCACGCCGGCAATGCTCCCCGCCTCCTCGGCCACGATGAAGTGCGCCAGGTGGTCGGCGGCGCCCTCGGTGGGCAGCCCGTGCTGCGAGAGCAATGCCGCGATGGCCGGCCAGTCCCCGGGCGCGGCGGGACGGAGCACGGGACTCATCGCGCGCCGGGCTTGCGCGCCCGCACGAAGCCGCTGAAGAAGCGGCCGTCGGCTGCTGCCAGGTCGCCGACCGGCTGCCCCGCATCCTCGAAGTAGGCCTGGGCATCGGCGGCTGAGTACTCGCGCCACGGCTCGATGTCGACAGCCTGGAAGCCAGCCGCTCGGAGTCCGGCGACGTACTCGTCCTCGTTCAGCGCGCCGGCGATGCAGCCGACCCAGAGGCCCATGTTGCGCCTGACATCCTCGGGCACGTCGCCGCGCACCAGCACGTCGGAGACGGCGAAGCGTCCACCCGGCTTCAGCACACGGAAGGCCTCGCGCAACACGCGCGGCTTGTCAGCCGAGAGATTGATCACGCAGTTGGAGATGATCACGTCCACCGACGCCTCGGGCAGCGGGATGTCCTCGATCGTACCCTCGAGGAATTCGACGTTCGGCAGGCCGGCCCGCGCCTGATTGCGGCGCGCCAGCGCGAGCATGTCTGCCGTCATGTCGAGCCCGTAGGCCTTGCCCGTGGGGCCGACGCGACGCGCCGAGAGCAGCACGTCGATGCCGCCGCCCGACCCGAGATCGAGCACCACCTGCCCCGGCGCCAGATCGATCAACGCCGTGGGATTGCCGCACCCGAGCGACGCCTGGAAGGCCTCTGGCGGCAACGTCCCGATCTCCTCGGGCGAGTACAGGCCGCCGGTGATCGGATCGTCACAGCACCCGGTCGTGCCACAACAGGACACGACAGGACCACTGGACTCCACTGACGCTGCGAACGTGCCGTACCGCTCCTGCACCACTGCCTTGATGTCGGTCATCTTCCACTCCGCCGCTGGCGGGCCACGGCCGACAGGCGGCCTGAGCCCTGACTACATTCGCTGATGCGAATACACTATGGACAACGTATCCGCGAGTCCGTATATTTGTCAATGCGAATACACTTCGCAGGACATCGACGCATGCCAGACGCCCGAAGTTCCACCGCCGTCGCCGACATCGCCGAGGTCTGTGCCGCCCTGGCCGACCCGACGCGCCTGCGCATCCTCGCGCTGCTGGCCGACGGCGAGGTGTGCGTGTGCCACATCCACGGGAGCCTCGACATCCCGCAGCCGACGGCCTCACGACACCTGGCCTACCTGCGCCGCACCGGCCTCGTGCAGACACGACGCGCCGGGCTGTGGGTGCACTACCGCGTCGCTGAGGACCTGGCGCCACAGGTGCGCCATGCGCTCGACGCGGTGCTGCACGCCGTGCGCCACTGCCCCGAACCAGCCGTCGACGGCAAGCAGCTCGCGCGAACCACCGGCCGCGCGGTGCCGACCCTCGTGTCGCGCATCGCCGGCTGCTGCGCCACTCCTGTTCCCCCGGCATCGCGCCGTTCCCGACTCGAGAGGTCCACGACATGACCAGCCCGTCCGCGCGCGTCATCTTCGCGTGCATCCACAACGCCGGCCGTTCGCAGATGGCGGCCGCGATGTTCAACCTGCAGGCCGATCAGGCGCACGCCCACGCCATCTCGGCAGGCACGGCGCCCGGCCCTCGCGTGCATCCGGTGGTCGTCGAGGCGATGCACGAGTTGGGCGTGGATCTGTCGGGCGCGCAGCCGCAGTTGCTCACCGACGAGCTCGCCGCGGGATCCACGATGCTGATCACCATGGGCTGCGGCGAGGCCTGCCCGCACGTCCCGGGCCTCGAGCGCGACGACTGGCCGCTGCAGGACCCGAAGGACCGCCCCATGGAGGAAGTCCGCCTCATCCGCGACGACATCGCGCGTCGCGTGCACGCGTTGCTCGCCCGCAAGGGATGGGCACCCCCCGAAGGAGTCCAGGCATGACCCGCATCGACGTGTTCGACCCGCCCCTCTGCTGTTCATCCGGGGTGTGCGGCCCCTCGGTGGACCCGCTCCTCGCAGCATTCGCGGCCGACGTGCAGTGGCTCGGGCAGCAGGGCGTGGACGTGGTGCGCCACAACCTCGCGCAGGTGCCGCAGGACTTCGTGGGCACCGAGGTGGTGCGCGAACTGCTCTCCCTGGAGGGCGAGGCCTGCCTCCCGGTGGTCCTCGTCGATGGTCAGGTGCTGCAGCGCGGCGCCTACCCGCGCCGCGACGCCCTCGCGCAGGCCGCTGGCCTGCAGCCCGCAGCCTCCACGACGAAGCCGCGCCTGAAGCTGTCGGCGGTGGCCAACGGATGCACGCCGGGCTCCGGCTGCTGCTGACATGACTGCGATCGACGCGCTCGCCACCGGCGCCACCCGCATCCTGTTTTTCACGGGCAAGGGTGGCGTGGGCAAGACGTCGGTCGCCTGTGCGACGGCCGTGCGCCTCGCCGACGCCGGCAAGCGCGTGCTGCTGGTGTCGACCGATCCCGCGTCGAACCTCGACGAGGTCCTCGGTGTCGGGCTGGCCGGCTCGCCCCGTGATGTGCCCGGAGTGCCTGGCCTGCAGGCCCTCAACATCGACCCGGAAGCGGCGGCCCTCGCCTACCGCGAGCGCGTCGTCGGACCGTATCGCGGCGTGCTGCCCGCCTCGGCCGTGGCGCGCATCGAGGAGCAGTTGTCGGGCGCGTGCACGCTCGAGATCGCCGCGTTCGACGCCTTCACGGCCCTGCTGTCGGGCAGCAGCGTGGCCGCCGACGTGGATCACGTGATCTTCGACACGGCGCCCACCGGCCACACACTGCGCCTGCTGGCCCTCCCCGCGGCGTGGACCGGCTTCATCGACACGAACACGACCGGCACGTCCTGCCTCGGCCCCCTCGCCGGCCTCGAGGGCCGCGTGGACACGTATCGTCGGAGCCTCGAAGCGCTGAAGGACCCCGCGATCACGACGGTCGTGCTCGTGGCCCGGCCCGACACCTCCCCGATCGCCGAGGCCGCGCGCACGAGCACCGAGTTGTCGGCGCTCGGCGTCACGCACCAACGCCTCGTCGTGAACGGCGTGTTCACGGCCGCCGGCACCACGGACGCCCTTGCCGCGGCGCTCGATGCCCGCGGACGCGCGGCGCTGGCCACCCTGCCGGGTCAGCTGCGTTCGCTCTCGTGCCTCGAGGTGCCGCTCGGCGGCGTGGCTCCGATGGGCGTCGACGGCCTTCGCGCTTTCGGCAACGCCCAACCCCTCGCCCGTCGAGCCGACGACGCGGCCTCCATCGATGCCGATCCGCTGGACGCACTCGTCGACGCGATGGCCACGCGCGGGCGCGGCGTGATCTTCACCATGGGCAAGGGCGGCGTCGGCAAGACGACGATCGCCGCCGCGATCGCCGTGCGCCTCGCCGATCGCGGCCACGAGGTACACCTCACGACGACCGACCCTGCCGCGCACCTCGCCGTCACGATTGGCGCAGACGTCCCCCGCCTCACCGTGGCGCGCATCGACCCGGCGGCCGAGACACGCGCGTACTCGGACGAGGTGCTCGCCACGGCGGGCGCCGGACTGGACGCGCACGGCCGCGCGCTGCTCGAGGAAGACCTGCGCTCGCCATGCACGGAAGAGATCGCGGTGTTCCGCGCCTTCGCGCGGGCCGTCGACGAGGGCACGCATGGCTTCGTCGTGCTCGACACGGCACCGACGGGCCATACGCTCCTGTTGCTCGATGCCGCCGAGGCCTACCACCGTGAGGTGGCTCGCGCCAGCACGGGTGCGCTGCCCGACGCCGTCAGCCAGTTGCTGCCGCGCCTGCGCGATCCGCAGTTCACGCGCGTCCTCTTGGTCACCGTGCCTGAGGCCACGCCGGTCCACGAGGCCGCGCACCTGCAGGCCGACCTCGTACGCGCCGGCATCACGCCGTTCGCATGGGTGGTGAACCAGAGTCTGGCCGCCGCGCCTGGACTCACCGACCCGCTGTTGCGTCTGCGGGCCGAGCGCGAACAGCACTGGCTCGAGGACGTGCGCCAACGCCACGCCACGCGCATGGCGTGCGTGCCGATGGTCGCCGAGGCCCCGGTCGGTGCGGACGCGCTGCGGGCGCTGTCGAGGGCGGGGGCTCCCGCACGCGCCTGAGCCTCAGGAACGGTGGGCGTCGTCGGCTTCGATGACCACGACGTCGATGTCCACCGTCGTCGGGGCGGCCGCCGCGTCTGCCGCCGACGGCAGGGTGTCGGCGAACGCCAGGCCGAACAACTCCCACGACGTCTGGAACAGCGCCGCGATGATGGGGCCGATGATGAAGCCCAGCGCCCCGAACACGAAGATCCCGCCCAGCGTCGAGAACAGGATCATCAGGTCGTGCATCTCGGTGTCGCGGCCGACCAGTCTCGGGCGCAAGACGTTGTCGACCGAACCCACCACCAGCGCGCAGAAGGCCGCCAGCAACACGGCCCGGCCCCAGTCGCCGCTCAACCCGAGGTAGAGGCATGCCGGGACCCAGACGATGGCGCCACCCAGCATGGGAATGACCGACAGCACCACCATGACCGCGCCCCAGAACGACGCGTGCGCGATCCCCGCCACCCAGAAGGCGATGCCCGCCATGGTGCCCTGCGCGAGTCCGATCACGAGCGTGCCCTTGAGCGTCGCGCGTGTCACCGACACGAACTTGTCGAGCAGCAGGTCGCGCTCGCCCTCTCGCAGCGGCAGGAACCGCCGCATCGCGTGCAGCAGGTCGGGACCGTCGAGCAGCAGGAAGAACACCGTGTACAGGAGGATGAAGAAGTTGAACAGCGCGTTGACGGTCCCCAGCGTCGTGTCCGAGAGCGACGACACCATGAACCCGCCGACACCGGCCGCCCACTCCCCGGCCTTCTGCAGGATCTGCTCGCGGTAGGGCACCAGGTACTCGCCGTACGGCAGGCGTTCGATGGCCGGCGTGATCGACCCCGGCTGGCTCGACACCCGCTCGACCCACGGGCGCACGCTGGCGCTGAGGCGAATGGCCTCCGTGGTGACCATCCAGGCCACCAGTCCCAGCGGCGCCGCCACGGCCACCACGCCCACGAGCAGCGTGCCCGCGGCCGCCAATGGCCGGCGCCCCCGGAACACCTGCACCAGCCGTTGGAACAGCGGGTACGCGAGCCCGGCGAAGATGGCCGCCAGCAGGATGGTCAGCAGGAAGCTGCGGATCATCCCGAGGAACACGACCGTGATCCCGAGAACGAAGACCAGCAGGAACGCGCGGCGGAAGCGGTTCTCGCGAAGCGGCAAGGGCTGACCGAGGTCTGACGCGATGGACACGGCGCCTCCATCATAGCCGCGAGGCGCCAGCCGCCGCCCGGGCGTGACCGTGACGGGGCCGCCGGTCCGGTGGCGTCAGCGCAGGTCGCGCACGGCGGGCCAGCCGTCCAGCCCGGTCGCCTGTTCGACGCCCCGCAGGATCGCGTGCGCGGCCGCCTCGGCCGCCACCGCGCCGATGGCGGTCAGCGACGCCGTCGAGGTCAGCCGCCCCGTCGAGATGGTGATGACCTGATCCCCGTCGCCGTTGGTGTGGTACGGGTTGATCGCACGCGCCGCACCGGTATTGGCCATCATCGCCAGCTTGGTCAGGCTCGTCTTGTCCAGCGCCACGTTGGTGGCGATCACCGTCAACGTCGTCGCCCGCAGGGGCTCGTCGTCCAGGCCCACGGTCGCGCGCGAGCGCGTGGCCTCCAGGTCGCGTCGCAGTTGTGCGGCGCTGTCGACCAGCGTCCGGCCGTCGAGCGCGCGGGCACCGGCCACGAGGCGCCCCGTGCGCCAGTCACGGATGTCGCCGGCCGCGTTGACCACGCTGAGGGCGGCGACGACCACCTCACCCGCCCGCACCGACACGCTGCCGACACCACCCTTCATGCCGCCCAGCTTCCGGCTGCGGAACATCTTGCCTACGGTGGCCCCCGCGCCAACGCCCACGCTTCCCTCCGGGACTGGCCCGGCACTCGCCGCCTCGCAGGCGCGCATCGCCAGGGCCGCGTCCGGCCGGATGCGGCCATCGCCCAGCGCAAGATCATCGATGACCGCGCCGACGACGATCGGGATGCGCACGTTGGGGATCCCCCAGTCGTAGCCGACCTGCCGCGCCTCGAGGTAGCGTACGGCGCCGCTCACGGCCTCGAGTCCCATCGGCCCGCCACCGGTCAACAGCAGCCCGTGGATGTGCTGCAGCGGGCTGACCGGCTGCAGCATCACGCCGAGCATCTCGCCCGGCGCCGACCCGTCGTAGTCGACGCCGGCCGTCACCGGTGCATCGAAGAGGATGGCCGTGCAGCCGGTCGGGCGCCTCGGGTCGGTGGCGTGCCCCACCCTGATGCCCGGCACGTCGGTCAGGGACCCGGCGCCGGCATCCGCCACCTGCGCGGCCAGCACCGGTGCCCCCCGCAGGGCGGCGACGCCACCGGCGAGGAGGGACGAGCAGTCGCGGACGAAGCGGCGGCGAGTAGGCATGGGCGGACTCTACACGCAGCCCGCCGGCCGGCTCAATGCCGCAGCCGCGCGGCTTGCCCGCATCCGGGTCGGCGGGCGATGCCACGACGCACCAGGTCGAGACGACGCGTCGACACAAGGCCTGATGCGCCTGACGCGAAACCCACAATTAACGCAATCGACACTGCAGGGAAACGACAGCCACGTAACGTCAGGGTGGCGCGGTCGTCGATCGCGCATTCCAGTATCGAAGGGGAGCACGCGTGAGTCTGGCTCAATCGGAAGGGGTTGCCCCGTTGTCCTGGCCCGGTCAGGCAGCATCGCCCGCCACCACCCGCATCCTCGTCGTGGAAGACGAGCACGACATCGCGGGGCTCATCAAGCACGCGCTCGAGCGCGAACCCGACACCCGCGTCGAGATGGTCAACAGCGGCGATGCCGCCCTGAAGGCGGTTGCCGAGCAGGTACCGGACCTGGTCGTCCTCGACCTGAACCTGCCGGTCCTTTCGGGCTTCGAGGTGTGTCGACTGCTGCGGGCGCGCCCTGCCACCAAGCATGTGCCCATCATCATGCTGACGGCGCGCACCTCGGAGGTCGACCGGGTGTCTGGCCTCGATCTGGGCGCCGACGACTACGTGACCAAGCCGTTCAGCCTGCGTGAGCTCGCCGCTCGGGTCCGTGCGGTGCTGCGCCGCCCGCGCGAGGCCACCACCCGCCCCGCCGCTGGCGCGACCTACCGGGGCACCCACCTCACCGCCGACTTCGACGCCGTCGCCGTCCACGTGGGCGGCGAGCCCATCAAGCTGACGCGGCGCGAGTTCGAGTTGCTGCGGTGCCTGGTCGAGAACCGGGGCCGGGTCCTGTCGCGCGACCGGTTGCTCGAGCGGGTCTGGGGCTACGACCGTCTCATCGAGACGCGCTCGGTCGATGTGCACATCGGCCGGCTGCGCGCCAAGCTGGGCATCGCCGGCGAGCAGATCGAGACCGTCGTGGGGCTGGGCTACAAGTTCGTCGAGTAAGCCGGCGCGTCAGCACGCCGGAACGCACGAGGGGCGAGCGCCTGACGGCCGCTCGCCCAGTTTTTCGTTCTTCCATCCACGCCGGGCGGCTCAGTCCGCGCCAACCACCTTCAGGAACCCGTAGGTGGCCGCCCCGACGGTCGCGGCCGCCGGGATCGTCAGGACCCAGGCCCAGACAATGCGGCCCGCCACGCCCCAGCGCACTGCCGACAAGCGGCGGGTCGCGCCGACGCCGACGATGGCCCCGGTGATCGTGTGGGTGGTGCTGATGCCCACGCCGAGGACGGTGGCGATGAGGATGGCCACGGCCGCCCCCGTCTCTGCCGCGAATCCACCCACGGGCGCCAGCTTGGTGATCTTGGTGCCCATCGTCTTCACGATGCGCCAGCCGCCCGAGAGTGTGCCCAGTCCGATCGCCAGGTGGGCGGCCAGGACCACCCAGAACGGCACCTCGAAGGTCTTCAGGTAGCCCGCCGTCACCAGGACGCCGGTGATGATGCCCATCGTCTTCTGGGCATCGTTGGCGCCGTGCATCAGGCTGAACAGGGCGGCGGAGAGGAGCTGCAGGCGGCGGAAGAGCGCATCGACCCTGGCCGGTGCGGTCTTGCGGAACAGCCAGAAGGTCGCCGTCATCGTCCCGAGCCCGACCAGCAGTCCCACGGTCGGCGCGACGACGATGAAGATGAGCGTCTTGGTCCAGCCCGACCAGATGATCGCCGGCAGGCCGGCCTTGGCCACCGCGGCTCCCGCGTATCCGCCGAAGAGCGCGTGCGAGGAACTGGTGGGCAGGCCGTAGAACCAGGTGATCAGGTTCCAGACGATGGCGCCGGTCAGCCCGGCGCCGATGACCGCGAAAGTCACGACCTTCAGGTCGACCATCCCGGCCCCGACCGTCTTGGCGACGGCCGTGCCGAAGGCGAACGCCGCGACGAAATTGAAGAACGCGGCCCAGACGACCGCCTGCCCGGGCGTGAGCACGCGGGTCGAGACGACCGTGGCGATGGAGTTGGCGGCGTCGTGGAATCCGTTGATGTAGTCGAAGGCGAGCGCGAGCAGGATCAGCAGTACGACGACGGGAAGCGCGGCATCCATGAGGAACCCGATGCTAGGCGTACTTCACGACGACGCCTTCGATTTCGTTGGCGACGTCTTCGCATTCATCGGTGGCCTTCTCGAGGAGGTCGAGGATTTCCTTCCACTTCAGGACCTCGATGGCGTTCTGCTCCTCGGAGAAGAGCCGGCCGATGGCCTCGCGATGAATCAGGTCGGCCTCGTTCTCGAGACGGTTGATCTCGACCACCATGGGCTCGAGGCCTTGCCGGCTCTCGAGCCGCTGCGTGGCCAGCAGGATCTGCTGGGTGGACTTCTGGATGATGGCCGCGAGTTCACGGGCGCCATAGCGCGGGGCCTGGACCCGGTAGAGACGAATGCAGCCACCGGCGGCATCCATCATGTCCATCACGTTGTCCAGATAGAGGACCAGCGTGTGGATATCCTCGCGGTCCAGCGGCGTGACGAAGGTCTGGTTCAGCCGGTGCAGGGCATCGTGCGCAATCTGGTCGCAGCTGTGCTCGAGCGCCTTCAGTTCGTCGGCGGCGTCCCAGCGGGGCGTGTCGCCCGCCAGCATGTCCACCAGCACGGCCGACCCCTTGTCGATGACCTGCGCCATGTGGATGAAGTCGTCGAAGAACCGACCGTCTTTCGGAATCAGGCTGAATCGCGCCACACCGTCTCCTAGGTGGACCGGCCCCGCCTCCGCCGCTCCCCGGCGGTTGCAGGAGGGGCACCGTGGCGGGGCAAGATGGCCATGCAGGGCCGAGAGTGGAAACCTGCCGTGGCGGGCTCCGTGGGGGCGATCATAGCGGTGAGCTCGACCAGCCCCCTGTAAATTCCACGTAAACAAAGCACCGCCCCGCAGCGGAGAGCCGCGCCAGCGGGGTCACACCGTCACGCCCACGAGCGCCGCCCGGGCGCCGTCCGCCGCCGGAGTGGAAGCCTGCGGCTCAGCCCACGCCTGGGTCACGCCGGGCGACGCGGCCTGGCTTTCACGGAGTTGCTGACGATAGAGGAACACCCCGACGCCCACGTTGGCCCGGAGCGCCGCCGCGATGGAGGGCCAGTCCTTCCGCGCCTTCAGCAGGGTCTTCCACGAATAGAGGTGCCGCGGCCGGTGGAAGTCGCTGTTGGCGACGTACGGATAGGCGGCCTCGCTGGTGACCGGGAACAGGTCATCCCGATTGGCGGCTTCCCAGACGTCGATCAGGTGCGCGAGCGAGGCCCGGTTGTCCCACAGGTGGCAGGTGCTGATCTCGAGTCGGCGGGTGGAGCGATGCTGCGGATGGCAGGCGATGCTCAATCCACCCTGGCGGCGGATGTCGAGGAGGATCGCTTCAGCCGATTGGTCGGCGCTGATCCACTCGTGGATGCCGAGCCCGATGATGTGGCTGTTGCGGGTCGCCCGCAGGTGGTTCTGCGTGACCTCGGCGCCCGGGATGACCAACAAGCCGTACTTGGCCATGGCTCGTCGGCCCTCCTCGGCAATCTCCTCGAGATAGGCGGCAAAGTGCTCCCGCTGCACCGAGAAGTGCCGCCGCCCGAGCGACGCCGCTCGTGCCGCCCTCCCCAGCATGTCTCCGGCCATCAGGATGTGATCGGTGATCGCGATCACGTCCACGTGGCCCGTCTGGCCGTACAGGTCGCACACCTCGCGGATGCTCAGGGTGCCGTCGCTCCACCGCGTGTGGACGTGGAAGTCGCAGAGCAGGAAGGGCTCGAATCCGGGCATGGGTCAGGACCTCACGTCGAGATGGGCCGTGTCGGCGGGCGCCTGCCACACGAGCTCGTGCCAGAAGTTCCGTGCGTAGAGTCGCAGGACCGTCAGCCGCCCCATGGCGAGGTAGCGGCGGGCGGACGTGTACATCCAGCACTCGCGGGCGAGCGCGACGCGCCCGAGCGGGTGCAGTCGGCGGGCGAGGTTGGTGTCCTCGCCGTGGAACTCGATCGAGGTGTCGAAGCCGCCGATCTGCGCCAGCCGGTCGGCGCGCACGGCGAAGTTGCCGCCGTACAGGACCGCGCCGCGTCCGGCCACGTCACGCACCAGCCAGTGCGTGAGCGGCGCCAGCGTGAGGTCGTAGGCCCGCAGGAGCAGCCGCCCGCGCCAGTCCCAGTCGTAGTAGCGGAACGGTCCCGACACGGCGATCACCCCGGGACGCGAGAGGCGCCGCTCCATGCGCTCGAGCCAGCAGAGCGGCGCGCGGCAGTCGGCATCGAGCCACGCAAGCAGGTCGCCCGTGGCCGCGCGGCGGCCGGCCTCACGTGCCCGCGTCAGTCCCTTCCTGGGCTCGTGCACGACGCGCACCCCCGCAATCGCGCCGGCGACCCGCGCGGTGTCGTCGGTGCTCGCGTTGTCCACCAGGATCACTTCGTCGGGGGGACGCGTCTGGGCCAGCACCGAGTGCAGGCACGCGGCAATGGTTGCCTCCTCGTTGAAGGCGCAGACGATGACGGACATCCGGGCCCGGGGCGGCCGGGGCGGCAGGACCTCTGTCTGATGGGTCATGCCCTCAGAGAATGTGGGCGGCGCGTGTCACGGCCGCGATGGCCGCGTGTAGAACCGGTAAACTCTTGCGCGCGCGCCCGGTACGAGGGCTGGCTTGCCACGGACCAGCCGGGGGCACTAAGGTGAGGGCACCATGCATTCGGTGCTGACCCTCATCCTGGGTGGTGGCCGCGGGAACCGGCTCTTCCCACTCACGTGGACCCGCTCCAAGCCCGCCGTCCCGATCGGCGGCAAGTACCGCCTCATCGACGTGCCGGTGAGCAACTGCCTGCACGCGAACCTGCGCCGCATCTTCGTGCTCACGCAGTTCAACTCCGCCTCGCTGAACCGCCACGTCGCGCAGAGCTACCGGCTCGATCACTTCTCGCAGGGCTTCGTCGACATCCTGGCCGCCGAGCAGACCCCCGACAACACGTCGTGGTTCCAGGGCACGGCCGACGCCGT
>NZ_JBIINP010000080.1:0-18025 GCF_044337415.1 Luteitalea sp. | reverse complement strand
CGCGAACCCGAGCGCGCCGTGCAGTTCTACGGAGGCCTCTTCGGCTGGCAGCCGCGGACGACGGCCTTCGTGCCCTTCGACAGCTACATCGTGCTCGAGCGCGAGGGGCACCAGGAAGGCGGGGTGCTCCCGATCGCCGCCGACTGGTATGTCCCACCGCGCTGGAACACCATCGTCGTCGTGGCCGATGCCGATGCGGCCTGTCGCGACGCCGAGACGCTGGGCGGCTGCACGCACTTCGCACACGACGTGCCGTCGGCCGGTCGGATCGCCGGGTTCACCGATCCGGGCGGCGCACTCCTCGTGGTTCGTGGTCCGATCCAGCCCTCGAGGTAGGGCCGGCTCTCCGCCCCTCGACTTCGCTCGGGGCGGCCTGAGCAACGTCGAAGGCCGAGCCCGGCCCGTGCCTCGACTACCGTACCCGGTACCCGGAACCCGGTACCCGCTACGATCGGTAATTCCCGAACATCAGCTCGATCTCGAAGTCGTGGCCGCGGAGGCGCTTCATGGCCTCCTGCAGTTCGTCCTTCGAGTTCGAGCTCACGCGGACCTGCTCGGCCATGATCGTGGCCTGCACCTTCTTCATCCCCTCGTCCTTCAGGAACTTCACGATGGCCTTGGCGGCTTCGGTGGGGATGCCCTGCTGCAGCGAGACGACGCGGCGCACGGCGCTGCCGGCCGCCGACTCCTTGTCGCCCAGCTTCATGTTCTTGATCGGCACGTTGCGCTTGAACATCTTGCCCTGCAGCACCTCCCACACTGCCGACAGCTTGTAGTCGTCGTCGGCCAGCAGGGTGATGGTGCTCTTGGCCTTGTCGAAGTCGATCTCGATGTGCGCGCCCTTGAAGTCGTAGCGCTGCCCGATCTCCTTCTGGGCCTGGTTCACGGCGTTGTCCACTTCCTGCAGGTCCACGGTGGACGTGATGTCGAAGCTCGCGCTCGCTGCCATAAGGGAGGGATAGTACACAGAAATGCTGCGATGCCGGGAATGCCGGCAATGTCGGGCGCCGGGGGCACGGCACGCAGCGGAAGGGCACGACGAAGGGCAAGCGCAAAAGAGGACGGTCGACTGGCGAAGGGCAAAGGGCAAAGAGCAAAGAGCAAAGGGCGAAGGCCGCTAGAATTGGCGTCGTGACCGCGCCGCTTGAAGGCCTCCGCGTCCTCGAACTCGGGCAACTGATTGCCGGGCCGTTCTCCACGATGCTGCTGGCCTATTTCGGGGCCGACGTCATCAAGGTCGAGCCGCCCGATGGCGGCGACCCGCTGCGCACGTGGCGACACGTGCACAACGGCACGGCCCTGTGGTGGTACGCCATGGGGCGCAACAAGCGCTGCATCACGGCCGACCTCCGGCAGGAAGAGGCGCGCGCGCTGGTGCGGCGGCTCGTCGAGCACTGCGACGTGGTGGTCGAGAACTTCCGCCCGGGGCGGCTCGAGGCGTGGGGACTCGGCTACGAGGCGCTCAAGGCCATCAACCCGCGCCTGATCATGGTGCGCATCTCGGGCTTCGGGCAGACGGGGCCGTATGCGCGACGTCCGGGCTTTGCGGCGGTGGCCGAGGGCATGGGCGGCCTGCGCTACGTGAACGGGTTTCCCGACCGTCCGCCCGCGCGCGCCAACCTGAGCCTCGGCGACACCATTGGCGGCCTGCACGCGGTGCTCGGCCTGCTGCTCGCGTTGCACCATCGCGACGGCAAGGGCACGGGCGAGGGCCAGATGGTGGACGTGGCTCTCTACGAGTCCATCTTCAACCTGATGGAATCCACGCTGCCCGAGTACGCGACAGCGGGCGTGGTGCGCGAGCGGCACGGGTCGACGGTCAGCGGCATCGTGCCGACCAACGTGTATCCGTGCGCCGATGGGCGGTACATCATCATCGGCGGCAACGCCGACAGCATCTTCAAGCGGCTGATGCGGACGATCGGTCGCGCCGACCTGGCCGACGACCCGCGCCTGCAGACCAACGATGGGCGTGTGCCTCACGCGGCGGAGATCGACGCGGCCATCGGCGCGTGGACGCAGACGCAGCCGTACGACACGGCGTTCGCCCAACTCGACGGCGCCGACGTGCCGTGCGGGCCGATCTACTCGGTCGCCGATCAGTTCACCGATCCGCACTTCGCCGCGCGTGGCCTGATCGAGCACGTCACGGTCGACACCGGCGAAGACGTCGCCATCCCGGCCGTCGCGCCGCAGTTGTCGGCCACGCCGGGGCGCACCACGTGGCCGGGGCCGCCGCTCGGGGCGCACAACCGCGAGATCTATGGCGACCTGCTCGGTCTCGACGAGGCCGCACTCGCCGATCTTCAAGCGCGCGGCGTGATCTGAGCGCCACACGCGCCGCAGGCGGCAGGACACCTGCTGTTACAATGCCGCGATCGCACGGAGGCAACTGGTTGGCACAGCGCGTCACGGCCCGCAAGGGCAGCACCAAGGCGAAGGGCAAGGCGCCCCGCTTCGAGTACGCTCCCCTCGTCATCGAGGGCACCAAGGTCAAGCTGAAGTCCCGCGTCGCGGGCCAGGTGGTGAAGCTTCCCGACGATTTCCCGCTGCCGCGCATCGAGCGCCGCAAGAGCGGCGTGCATGGCTGGGGCGTGTTCGCCCTCGAGCGCATCACGAAGAACACGCGGATCATCTACTACTCGGGCCAGTTGGTCGGCGCCAAGGACAGCCACGACCGCGAGGTGGCGTACCTCGAGAAGGGCTGCATCTGGTGCTTCGAGCTGAGCACCCGATGGGCCGTGGACGCCAAGTTCGGCGGCAACGTCGCGCGCTTCATCAATCACGCCTGCAAGCCCAACTGCTACAGCCACATCATCGACGGGGTCATCTGGATCCGCGCCGGCCGCACGATCGAGGCGGGCGAGGAGCTCTCGTACGACTACTACACGGGCGGCACCGCCGAGATCCCGTGCAAGTGCCGGCCGGGGTGCAAAGGGCAGATCTGACGCTTCTCATGCCTCATGCTTCATGATTCATGCGTCATGACTCATGACAAGGCGAAGGCACAAGGAACAAGCGTGAAGGGGAGAAGCCTGAGGGGGCACTTCGGGCGTGAGACATGTCGCATGATGAATGAGGCATGTGGCATGAGGCATGGGGAATGACCTCCCGCGTCGTCTACCTCCACGGCTTCGCGTCCTCTCCGCAGTCGGGCAAGGGGCAGTTCTTCAGCGAGCGGTTCGCCGAGGTCGGCATCCCCGTCGTGACGCCGGACCTGAATGCGCCGGACTTCGGCACGCTCACGGTGACGCGCATGCTCGATGAGGTCGGCAGCGTCATCGCCCACGGACCTCCGGGGCCTGTCGTCCTGATGGGCTCGAGCATGGGCGGCTTCGTGGCGTGGAATGCCGCGGCGCGGCTCGCGCCGGTGCTGCCGCATCACCCGATCACGAAGCTCGTGTTGCTGGCACCCGCGCTGCTGTTCGGGCACGACCGTCGCGAGGACTTCGGCCCCGGCGTGGTCGACGAGTGGGAGCGGACGGGCACGCGCGAGTTCTTCCATTACGGCGAGAATCGGCCGCGCCAACTCCACTACGAGTTCTACCGCGACGCCATGACCTACCACGCGGCGCATGCCGTGGTGGACCAGCCCACGCTCATCTTCCAGGGCATGCAGGACGACGTGGTGAAGCCGCAGGGCGTGATCGAGTTCTGCCAGGGCCGCCCGAACGTGTCGCTCCGGCTCCTGCAGGACGGCCACCAGTTGCACGGGCACCTCGACCTGATGTGGCAGGAGACGCGCACCTTCCTCGGCTGCTGACGCAGGGCCTGGCCAGCCTGGCCCTGGCGGTCCTGTGCGTCGCCTGCAGCGCGCCCCGAGAGACGCCGGGCGAGGCGCCAGCGCCCGCGCGCGCCGATGCCGCGCCGCCTCGACCCAGTCCCGCAGTCGTCGACGCCGACCCCACGCCGTCAGTCGACCTCGACGATGTCGGGCCCCAACTTGCGCGCGTCGCCTGGATGCGCATGTCGTGGCCGGGCGGGCGCGTGCTGGCCGCCAACCTGCCCGAGCGCCTCGACGACGCCGTGCATGCGGGGTCGCTCTTCAAGCTGGTCGTGGCGCGCGCCGCCGTGGACCAGGGACTCGTCACACCCGACCTGCACCTGGCCTGCCCGCGCCGCGTGCGCGTGGCAGGGCGCGAGGCCGATTGTGTCCATCCCGATTTCGGGCGCCCCATCGCCCTCGACGACGCGCTCGCGCACTCCTGTAACCACTTCTTCGTGCGCCTGGCCGAGCGGCTCGACCGGGCTGGTCTCGAACGGACCTTTCGCGCGCTGGCCACGACGGCGCGGGTGAGCGCGGCGCCGCTCGGCGACGCGCCGATCGGGCTGGTCGGCCTCGGCCTCGAGGGCCCGAAGCTCGGCATGCGCGACTGGGCACGCATCGCGCTCGCCGCGATGGACGTGAGCGCCGACGCGCAGCCAGGTGGTGCGTTGATCGGCCGCGGCGTGCGACGCGCCGCCCGTGAGGGCACGGCCCTCGCGCTGCGCGACGAACAGCATGAGATGTGGGCCAAGACGGGCACGACCCTCGCCGGCACGGGGCAGCAGGACGGGCGTGTCGTGGCGTGGCGGCCGGAAACCGGCGAGGCCGTCGTGGTGCGCGCTGCGGGCGTCCCGGGGCGCGATGCGGCGCGCCTCGCCCACGCCTTGTGGCAGCAGGTCGATGCGAACGACGAGCCGCGTGTCCGTGTGGGGCGCCTGCGCGAGGCCGGCGCGACGTCGACGCCGCGTGTCGAGGTGCGTGGACTCGAGGACTACGTCGCCGGCGTCGTGGCCGCGGAAGGGGAGCGGTCGATGCCGGCAGCGGCACTCGATGCGCTGGCGGTGGCGGCGCGCAGCTACGCGCTGGCGCCCGGCGGACGACACGCGCGCGAGGGCTTCGACCTCTGCGACACGACACACTGCCAGGTGGTGGGACCGGTCACGGGCTGGAGCCGGGCGGCGGCCTTGCGGACGCGCGGGCTCGTCCTGGCCCGCGCGGGGCGCGTTGTCGCAGTGCCGTACTCGGCCTCGTGCGGCGGTCGACTCGTGTCGCCGCGCGAACTGTGGGGTGGTGCGGACCCCGGCGTGACACGGACGGGCGCCGATCCCGCCGCCCACGAGGTCGGTACCTGGACGAGCGATGTGCCCGTCGACGATCTGCTGAAGGTGCTGCGCGCCGCCGGACATCAGGGCGACGTCCTGCGCGACGTCCGCGTCGAGGCCAGGTCCCCCGAGGGCATGCCCACACGCCTGGCGCTCGACGGCCTCGCTCCCGCCAACATCGAGGCTACGACCTTCCGTCACATCGTCGGCCGGGCGCTCGGCTGGGACATCCTGAAGAGCCACGCCTTCGAGGTGACGCGCACAGGGCGCGGTTACCGCTTCACGGGGCGCGGCAAGGGGCACGGTGCCGGACTCTGCCTGCGCGGTGCGTCAGAGCTTGCCGGGCGTGGCGCCGGCCTCGACGAGGTGCTCAGGACGTACCTGCCGGGCGCGACGCTCCAGGCGCTGCAGGACAAGGTCGTGCTGCGTGTGCCGTCGGCGTGGCAGCCCCTGGCGCCGGCGTTGCTGACCGGTGCGAAGCGACTCCTCGCACGCCAGCGGCACGTCCTCGGCGTCGTCGACGCGCGGACGGTCACCCTCGAGATCCACCCGACGCGCGAGGCCTACCAGCGCGCGACCGGGCGGGCGTGGTGGACGAGCGCCAGCACGCGCGCAGAGGGCGGTGCGGCGTATCGGATCGACGTCGCGCCGCCACCAGGTCCGCCGTCGGCCGAGGCGCTGACCACCACCCTTGCGCACGAGTTCGTGCACGTCCTGACGTGGCCGCTCCTGGCCCAGGGGCCGGCGTGGGCGACCGAAGGCCTGGCGATTCTCGCCGCGCGGTGGACCGACCGTCCCGGTGACCGGGGCCCGTGCCCGACCGACGATGAGATGCGCCGCCCAGGCAGCCTCGAACGGATGCAGGAGGTCTACGGCCGCGCCGCCTCGTGCACCGCAGCGGCCTTGCCTCAGGGGCTCGCGAGCTGGCGCGACCTGAGGTAGAGCCCGGCTACAGGCTACGGGCTGCAGGCTGCCCGCGTCGTCCAAGGTAGGGCCGGCTGTCCCAGCCCGGCCCGATGACCTCGGGCGACAGGCTGCAGGCGACAGGCCACCCGCGACCCGCCCGGCCCCGTACCCGCTACCCGTTACCCGCTACCCGGCCCTCCCCATGCACCCCGAAGCCCCCCTGTCTCCGTATATGGCTGGTGAGCGCCATGAACGCCCCTGCCACCCTTCTCACTCCGACCTCCCTGGCTGACCGTGACCAGCGACTCCTGGACACGGCGCGCCACGGCGACCTCGACGCCTTCGAGGCGCTCGTGCGGCGTCACCAGCGGCGGGTCTACTCCCTGGCCTGGCACGCCGTCCGGGACCAGATGCTGGCCGAGGAGATTGCCCAGGACGTCTTCATGCAGTTGCACGCGGCGCTCGGCCGGATCGAATCCGCGGCGCACCTCGGCGCCTGGCTGCGGCGGACGACGACGCACCGGGTGATCGACACGCTGCGTGCGCGGAAGGCCTCGAGGTCGCTCGAGGACATCGCTGAGCCCCAGGTCGGGCACGGGGCCGGCGACCCGCTGGCCGAGCGGCTGGTCCACCGCGCCCTGCAGCGCCTGGCGCCGCGGGCCCGCCTCATCGTGATGCTTCGCTACATGGACGATCTCGCACCGACCGAGATCGCCGACACGCTCGACATGTCCCTGAACACCGTCAAGAGTCACCTGCGCCGCGGCCTCACCGTGATGCGCGCGCGGCTGCAGCGGGAGGCCGTCCGATGAATCCCGATGCCCGCCTTCGTCGTGCCCTGCCGCCCGTGGACCCGCCGGAGGGCTTCGCCCAGCGCGTCCGCGCCCGCATCGAGCGCGAGACCCGTCCTGCGCCGGCCGTGTGGAGTCGCTTCGGGCGCCTCACGGCCATCGCCGCGACCGTCCTCGCCGTGCTGGCCGGCCCGCTCGCGTGGCGCGAGTACCAGACCCGGCGCGACGCGCTTGCGGCCCGCGCCCAGGTCCTGCTGGCGCTGCAGATCGCCAGCCGCGAACTCAATACCGCGCACCGCAAGGTGGTGCGTCCCGTGTCTCCCGCGTCGCTGATGCCGACCGCGGGCCTCTCCGGAAAGGAAGGACGCCCATGATGCGTCAGTGTGTCGTTACCTGTGTCGTCATCGCGGGGCTGTGGGCCGCCGCTCCTGCCCAGGCGCAGCTGCTCCAGTTGCCCGATCTCTCGCGCCTCAGCGCCACGGCCACCGACGTGGTCGACGTGTCGGTGGATCAGGCCCTGCTCGGGATGGCCGCGTCCTTCATGGGCAGCGGCACAGACGACGCGCAGCTCAAGTCGCTGATGTCGTCGCTCAAGGGCATCTACGTGAAGAGCTTCACGTTCGGCAAGGACGGAGCTTACGACCCGGCCATGCTCGACTCGGTGCGCAAGCAGCTGTCGACGGGGCAGTGGACGCGCCTGATGGCGTCCCGGTCGTCCAAGGACGGCAGCGACATGGCCGTGTACCTCTGGCGCAACGGCGACCGGCCCGGCGGGCTCGCGGTGCTGAACGTCGAGCCCCGCGAGGTCACGCTGGTCAACATCGTGGGAACGATCGACCTGGAGCAGTTGCGGTCGCTGCAGGGCAAGTTCGGCGTGCCGGATCTCGAGCTCGGCGACACGGCCAAGACGGCGCCGCGGACCGCGCCGAAGGCCACTCCGCGGCCCTGACACTGCCGCGGCGACGCCAATGCTGCGATGCCGCGATGCAGGGAGCGCCGCATCACGGCATGCGCAGGGGCTGCGATTCCTTGGAAGATCGGCCCCATCTCATTCGGAACTCTGAATTCTGAACTACAGGGCGGAGTGTCCAGCGCCCTGTAGACTGCCGACCGCCGACTGCCGAACTCCGGGGCCGGGCCGCGAGGCCCGGCCCTCAGCGCTTCACGCCCACTCGAAGCCGACGCTGTTGAGGATGGCGCGGGCCAGCGCGGCTGCGCCGATGTGGTTCAGGTGCACGCGGTCCCAGTTGATCATGTGCGACGGCAGGTCCTTCAGCACCACGTCGAAGGCGGCCTGGCTGTCGACGAGCACCGCCTTGTGCTTCGCCGCGAGCCGCTTGACGATGGCGCCGTACTCGTCCATGCGGGCGCGCATCGGATCGTTGGTCCGCAGTTCCAGGAAGAACGGCGTGACGAGCATCAGCCCGCCCTTGAGCGTGGGCGCCGTCTTCGTGAGCAGTTCGTCGTAGACGCGCTCGTACTCGTCGGGCAGCACCGAGCGCTCCGGCTGCGTGACGCGATCGAACTGCCGCCACACGTCGTTGGCCCCGATCATCACCGTCAGCCAGTCCGGCTTCAGGTCGAAGACGTCGGTCTGCCAGCGGGCCGCGAGATCGCGCACGTTGTGGCCGCTCGTCCCGACGTTGAACAGCCGGATACGTCGCGCCGGATACCAGGCCTGCAGCAGCGCATCGAGCGTCAGCACGTAGCCGGTGCCGAGGCCGTTCGGTGCCTCGCCAATCGGCTTGGCGCGGCCGGTGTCGGTAATGGAGTCGCCGATCACCACCCAGCGCGCACCCTGCCCGATGCGCAGCCCACGCGCCGACGCACCTTGCGCGCGCATCGCCGGACGTGCCGCGCCCGCAAGCGCGCTGGCCGCCATCGTCCCCATCAGTTCCCGTCGTCCGATCATTCGCGTGTCTCTCTCGTCTCGTGGCAGACCGCTACCCGCTACCCGCTACCCGTTACCCGTTACCCGCTCCTAGTCCTGTGCAACCTCGCACCTGACGCCGACCGGGCCCTCGGTCGCAATCTCCTCGATCGCCGGCGTCAGCGACGCATCGACGTTCACCTCGAGTTCGTAGCTGACGTACGCGTCGAGCGTGGCAGCGGCAGGGGTGCCACTGAGCGTCACGTCGATGCCGCCGTTGCTGGTCTTGCCCCGCACGGCCACGACGGTGGGTGAGAGCCTGACCTCGGCGTTCGGGGGCAACGTCACCCGCACCGTCGCCGCCTCGTCGATGCGGCCGCGCCAGTGGGCCAGCTGCCAGCGTCCCGCCACCTGCTGCACCCGCCAGATGCGCACCGGATCCAGGCCGATGCTGCGGCACACGGCCTGTGGCGCGACGGTGCCGGAGGTCAGCGCCTGGGGGCTGGTCGTCGCGACCACGGCGAGCAGCAGGACGGGCCCGACCATCAGGCGCGCTCGTCCAGTCGGGTGCCGGTGGACGAGGCCACCGGCGGGGGCGCCGTCGACGGCACGGGCGTTGTGGTCACCCCGGCCGGCGTGGGCACCGCCTGTGCGGCGGTGTAGAGCGTGAACGCCCATCCCACCTGCGAGAGCGCGTAGATGACCAGCAACTTGACGCCGACGAACACCACCTCCAGCGTCGAGGCCGGCAGCGTCTTCGGGCGCCAGTAGACCCATCGCCACGGCAGCCACACGCCGATCGCGACGGCCGCGAGCGCGACGAGCACGAGACGCCAGTGCAGGCCGGCGGTCAGCCACTTGAGGGTGAGCACGTCGCGCGTCTCGTAGCCGGCCGCCCAGGCGAGGGCCGACGCCAGCCACGCCGGCACGAGCACCCACTGGATCAGCACGACGATCCAGTGCACGGCCGTGTGCACCCAGCCCGTACGCGTGATGTCGCCCGCCGCGATCGCGGCGGCATCGACCTGGCCGGCGTTGGCCATCCACCACCGCTCGAACCAGCCGGCCGAGCCGCAGATCACCCCGAGCACGACGAGCACGAACAGCAGCACGGGCAGGCGTCGCGCCGCGGCGCCCAGGCTCGCCCAGGGCGCGCGGTGGTGGACGAGTCCATGCGCGGCCGATGCCGACGACAGCACGAGCAGCACGCCGGCCAGCAGCACGAGCAGCGCCGAGGCGGCCAGCATGAGCACGTTGGATTCCGGCGTGTAGAGGAAGCCGGCGAGCGCCGCGCCGGCGAGGGCATCCACCACGCCGATCCAGAGGGCAGTCCTGAGCACGGCGGGGATCATCGCAGCGACTCCTGCGGGCTGGGTACGGTGAGCGCCGCCACGGCACTCGACGCGTACACGCCCGGCACGTACATCGGGGTCACCTGCGCCGGCATCGCCCGGAACTGTCCGGGTGTGGTCACGCGCAGGAGGTAGGTGAACTCGGCACGGCCGGGCAGCGCGTCGAGGAACAGCGCGACGCGATCGTCGCGGTACTCGCGGTGACTGCCATAGGTCCAGTCCGGTGGTTTGGCGAGTTCCAGCGTGTCGGGCCGCGAGACGGCCTCGGCGCCGGCCGGCAGCGGGTCCTCGATCATCAGGTAGCGCCAGTCGTTGGAGCCCGCCACGACGAGGCGGACGAGGATCAGCTCGCCAGGCGCCGCGGTGCCGGAGAACGCGCGTTCCTCGTACACGACCCGGCCATCACGCTTCACGGGTGTGAGCGAGAAGTACTTGCGGCTGAGCGCCAGCTTGCGCGACCCGCTGCGCTCGAGGCCGGCCGCCGTGTCGTAGTAGCGGGCACTCGCCGTCCAGTACACCGGTCCGCCGTTGCTGCTGATCGTGACGCTGCTCTTGCCCGCGCCTGCCGGGAGCGTGATCAGGGCAGGGAAGGGGCGCGTCCAGTCCTCGGGCGCGAAGCTCACGCTCTGCGACTGGCCATTCATCGTCACCGTCACCGTGCTGGCGGCAGGCTGCTCCTTGCGGCCCTGCATCGCACCAAGCAGGCCGTACAGCACCATCGCGGTCTGCTTCGTGCTGTTCCACGTGAGGCCGCTCTGGCGGTTGGCGAGCAGCCACCGCACGGCCGGGTCGATCAACGGGTCGGTCGGGCGGACTGCCGCGAGCGCCTGCACGACGGCTGCCGTGGCATCCGCCGTGGCGTCGCCCCAGTCGCCGAGCAGCGGGTCGTTCTCGGTCGGCCACCAGGCGAGGTCGCCCTTGGTCTGCGCGCGCGTGGACAGGATGCCCGCGAGTTCCCCGGCGCGCGCGTCCTTCTGCGCGTGCAGCGCGAGCAGCAGCCAGGCCTGTCCGTACGGCGTCATGTCGCTGCGGCGGTTCCACAGCTCCGTGACCAGGGCCGGCAGCTCGAAGCCTTCCGCCTGCGGCGTCACGTCGGAGGCGGCCGCGCGCGCCAGCACGTACGCCGCGTACGCCTTCAGCTCCGGCACCATCGCCGGCGTCTGCTGCAACTGCCTTGCGAGTGCCGTGGTGCCCTTGTTCAGCGCGTCGTACGGCACGTCAAGCTCGGCGGCCTTCGCCTCGAGCAAGCCGTACAACGCGTAGGCGGTCATGAACGGATGGTCATCGTCTGTCTTCCACCAACCCCAGGCGCCGTTCTCGTGCTGCAGGCGCACGAGCTTGTCGAGGCCGGTGCGCGACACGCGGTCGAGCATGCCCATCCGCTCGGTCGGCGCGAGCTTGAGCTGGTCCAGCGTCCGCATCACGAGGAGGTTGGGCACGAAGCTCGACACGGTCTGCTCGGTGCATCCGTACGGATAGTTGACCAGGTCGTCGAGGGCGCCGAGCAGCGAGCCCGCCATCGACGGCATCAGGCTCACGACAACGCTGCGGGCGCCGGCGTTGGAGGCCTCGGGGATGGTGAGGTCGACGGTGCGCGACTGGCCGGCGGGCGTCGAGCCCGACATGCCGACGTCGCGGCGCGCGCCGTATGGCTTGACCGGAATCGTGAGCTCCATCGCGTCGCTCGCGCCCGGTGAGGACGCCGAGGCCGTGATCGTGGCCGAGCCCGGTGCACTCGCGGCGAACGCCCACTCGGTGCGCGCCTCGCCGCCGTTGGCGACGGTGACGGCCTGTGCGCCCGGCGACCTGGCTTCGAGCCCCGTGGCGGTCGCCGTCACCTCGACGGGCACCGCCGCGCCCTCCTGGTAGTTGTGCACGATCACCGGCACGCGGACATCGTCGCGCTCGGTCAGGAAGCGGGGCGGCACGAGGCGAAGCAGCAGGTCACGCGTGGTGACGGTGCGCGCCACGGCCATGCCCGCCTGCGTCTGCTGCGTGACCGCGCGCGCCGTGAGGCGCCAGGTGGTCAGCGAGTCCGGGTAGTCCACCTTCACGGTGGCCGTCCCGTCGGGGCCGGTCACCACCGAGGGGCTCCAGTAGATGGCGTCGGGGAAGCGCTTGCGCACCTGTGGGCGTGTCGGCGTGTCGCCCTTGAAGTCGGCCAGCGACAGCGGACGACGACGCTCGGCCAGCTTCATGCGGAGCGTGCCCGAGTAGCCCATGAAGTAGTACTGCCGCGAGTAGTCGGTGGACACCCGGGTGTACTCGGTGCGGTAGAACACGCGGAGCGGGTCGGCGGTGGTATCGGGACGGACCCCGTACACGGCTTCGTCCACGACGCCGATCGCGACCTGCGCCTGCACCGGGGCCCCCGAGGCATCGAGGGTGCGCACCGTGTAGGTGCCGGGCTCGCCAGGGCGATAGATGGCCTTGTCGGCCGTCACCTCGATCTTCAGGGCCCGCGCCGCGGCCGGGACGCGCAGCTTCTTCTCGGCGTAGAAGACCTTGTCGTCCTTGACGTACAGGAGGTTCACCCAGGTATCGCCGAGGTCGGTGTCGGTGATGGCGACGTCGAAGACGCCGTCGGCGCTGGGCTGCCGCAGGTCGTACCAGGTGAGGGTGCGTGCTTCCTTGGTGATGAGGACCGGCACGTCTGGCGCGGTGCCGCGCACGGCGACCTTCGCCGTCTCGCCCGGCGCGTAGGTGCTCTTGTCGGTCACCAGTTCGATGGACTCGCTGTCGTTCTCGAACACGTCGTCTGTCGCGCCGGGCACCCAGACGAAGCTGTCGTCGGTGACCTGGCGGTCGCCAGACAGCGCGCGCGCCTCGAGCCGGTAACTGCCGCCGGCGGCTGGCGCGCGGGTGTCCCACGTGGCACGTCCGTCGGCCGCCGTCGTCACCTTCCCCGAGGTGATCACCTCGCGCTTCTGCTCGCCGGAGTCCTCGTCCCACGACACGCGGACCAGATCGACGGTCACGGGGACGCCCGCCACGCCGCCGCCGCGATAGTCCACGGTCCGCAGACGCAGCGTGAGGGGGGTGCCCGGGCGGGCCACGCTCGGCGTGGCGCGCGTGGCAATCAGGAAGTCGCCGTAGGTGGCCACCATGCGGCCACTCCCGGTCACCTCGAGGTCGCTGGCGTCGGTGACGCGCGCCTCGAACCGCATCTGGGCGTCGGAGCGGTTCTCGTCCTGCACGGGCAGGTCGACCTTGAACGTCGCCTGCCCGCTCGCGTCGAGACGCCCCTCGAGCGTGTCGATCTCGTCGCCGTAGAAGTAGTTGCTCCCCTCGCCCTCCTCGCCGTCGGAGTCGACCCACCGGAGTGGCGAGTAGTACGGGCCGAGAAACACCGCGAGCTTGACCGCGGCGTTGCGGACCGGCTGGCCGAAGTAGTACCGCGCGTTCACGGTCACGGTGACGGTCTGGCCCTGGCGCGCCATCTTCACGCCCGGCGTGACGCTGACCTCGTACTCCGGCTTGCGGTACTCCTGCACCTCGAAGGTCGCGCTGGCCTTCTGCTCACCCGAGGCCACCTCGACGGTGTAGTACCCGAGGGGCGCGGCCTCGGGGAGCGTCAACTCGGTGTCGACGGCCCCGAATCCGTCCACGTCCTTGCGCACGCGCTGCAGGACCTTGCCGGTGCGGTCGGTGACCGACATCTCCACGGAGGGCTGATCGAAGGGCAGCAGCGCGGTGCCGCTCCGCCACCGCAGGATGGCCTTGGCCTTCACCACGTGGCCGGGCCTGTACACGGGGCGGTCGGTGAAGACGTGCGCCACCAGTTCGCGCGCCGGTGCCTCGAGGCCATACGTCGACGGCGTGCTCGCGACCATCTGCGCGCCGCAGCGCGCGACCGTGATCAGGTCCTCGGGACGCGCGTCGGTCAACGGCATCGCCAGCAGGCCGCGCGCGTCTGTGGTGCCGGTGCCGAGGCGGGCCTTGTCGGCGATGGCGGTCACCTCGCAGCCCGCGACCGGCTGGCCCTTCACGCGATCGACGAGGTACGTGAGGAGCGTGCCCGGCGCGACCTTCGTGATCAGCGCGACGTCGGACACCATCAGCACCGTGTACGCCAACTGGGTGCCGTGCACGGCCTCGATGAGATAGATGCCTGGCGCCTTCACCTCGATCGGGATGCGACGCACGTCTGCATCGGCCAGGCGGGGCAGGATCTCGCGCCACGACGCGACGACCTGCTTGTCGTTGAGCAGTGGGACCTGCGCGTAGGCCGTGAGCCCGAGCTGCACGCGGCGCTGCACGGTGGCCTTGTCGGCGCCGGCGCGTCGCTGCGAGCGGTACTCGTGGCTCGTCTGCCGCCGGAGGAACCACTGGAGGTCCGAGCGGCGCTCGGCCTTCCACGACGCGAGCCGCTCGAGCCAGGTCTGCTCCGTGGGGACCGTGTACTCGGCACTCCCCAGCGCGTGCGCGTCGTCCAGCCCGCTGAAGAAGGCGACCGGGTCGGCGACCTTGTACACGCGGAAGTCGAGCGAGCCGAGGCGCTCGAAGGTGAGCGTGACGTAGGGCGAGGCCGTCGTGCGGAAGATCTCGCTGCTCGAGAGGGAGAACGCCGGTCGGTCGGCGGGACGGGCGGCCTCTTCCTGCGCGCGCGCCGGAGAAGGCGTCGTCGCCGCGACGAGCGAAGCCAGCAGCGCCGCGAGGCGCGGCACGGCACGACCGAAGGTGACCAGGCCTCGGACGAGGCGGGGGATCGTCATGGAATCCTCAATCGGTAGACCCCGAGGAAAGCGGGGTTGTCGGCCGCGGGCCGCCAGCGCGGCGCCGGGTGCCGCCGCAGGTCGGCCAGCGTGGCCTTGCGCATCTCGCCGGGCGCGCCCGTGGTGGTGTCGGGCCCGGTGTGGTAGACCACCCAGTCGAGCGGACCGGGTTCGTAAGCCGACGGCCCGACGAACACCATCAGGTGCTCGGGCATCCGGCGCGCGTCCTGCTGGAAGGCGAGCAGATCGCCGGGGCGCGCCGCGGCAGCATCGCGGCCGACCAGCGCGGCATTGAACCGCAGGATCGTGCGGGCATCGGCGAACTCCGCGTAGCGCGTCGGCGCGTCGCCGTTGACCCTGAAGAGCGGCAGGCTGCCGTTGGTGGCCACCAGTCGCGCCCGCACCTCGGCGCGCGACTGCCCGCCGGGAATGGCCATGCGTCGCTGCCACTCCGGCGTGTGCTCGCGCAGCGCCTCGCGGGCCGCGTGCCGCACGAGCCCGGCGCAGTCGGTCACGTCGGCCGTGGGCCGGTAGAACTGGGCGTCGGCGAGCAGGGTGAACCAGGCCAGGAAGGCGGCGCGGTCCTGGGCGTCCAGCGTCGGCCGTGGCGGCGCGGCCGAGAAGACGAGGATCGCAAGACTGAGCGCGGCGAGACGCATTGCAGGCGACTCAGAGTCTATATCCGGGTACGGGGTACCGGGTACCGGGTACCGGGTACGGGGAACGGGAAGAGCGTCGGGCGGCTATCTGAACGCGATTGGAATCACCCGAAGATAGGCGCGGGCCTCGGCCGGGCGCACGCGCAGCACGCTGATGGCGGCGCGGAGCAGCATGCCGGCCACCAGGAGGGGACGGATCAGCACCCTCGCGGCGGGCGTGCCGTGCTTGCCGACGTAGCGCAACAGGTTCCGGTACCAGATGGACGAGAACGAGCCGAGGCCGAGCGTCCGCATCGCCACGCCACCCTCGTGCCGCACCTGCGCACCCGCGACGTACCGGATGCGCCACCCGGCGCCACGCAGACGCCGACAGAAATCCACGTCCTCGAACCAGGCCGGGTGGAAGCCCGCGTCGAAGCCCCCGACCTGGTCGAACGCTTGCCGCCGCACCAACAGGCAGGCGGCCGCCGGCTGCTCGGCATCCTGGTCCTGCGATCGATCGAGATCCGCGCCGAGGTAGCGCGCCGTGGCCGGGTTGCCGCGCCACACCTGGTGGACCAGCAGCAGTTCGGCGGCCAACGACCCGAGCGTCGGGAAACGTCGCAGGCTGTAGCTGTCCTGCGGGCGTCCATCGGGGCCGATCAGCTGCGCCCCGACCGCACCCACGTCCCCGGCCGCCTCACCCGCCGCGATCAGGCGCTCGATGGCGCCGCGGTCGACGACGATGTCGGGGTTGAGCAGCAGGACCCAGGGCGTGGTGGTCTCGTGGACGCCCGCGTTCACGCCGCCCGCGAATCCGAGGTTCCGATCCGCAGCCACCAGGTGCGCCTGGGGTGTGCGGACCCGCACATACTCGGCGGTGCCGTCCAGCGACGCGTTGTCCACAACCACCACGGGCCACCCGGTCGACAGCGCCGGCGGCAGCGCATGGAGCAGGTGCGGCCGGGCGTTCCACGTGATGAAGACGAGCGTGACGGGGGCCTGGGACACGATTCCGCCCGCAGTGTGCCACGATGCGGCCGCTGATGTCCGACGGCCCCGTGCCTCCCGTGCTGACGGTCGTGGTGCCGGTGTGGCACGACACGGCCGCGCTGACCGGCTTGCTCGCGCAGCCGAGGCGCCACGACGAGCAGTGGATCATCGTCAACGGCGACGCGACCGACCAGTCCCTCGCCCCCCTGCGGCAGGCACATGGCGACGTGACGTGGCTCGATGCCCCGGCAGGGCGGGGTGGGCAGCTTGCGGCTGGCGTCGCGCTGGCCCGGGCCGATGTGGTGCTGCTGCTGCACGCCGACACGCGGTTGGCGGCCAGCTGGCGCACGGAAGTAACCGCTGTGGCTCCCGGAACGTCTTACTGCTGGGGGTGCTTCCGCCTGCGGCTTGACGCCCGGGCGTGGCAAGCTCGCGTGATCGAGGCCATGGTGCGCCTGCGCGTCCGCCTGTGGCGGCTGCCGTACGGCGACCAGGGCCTGTTCGTGCGGCGGGAGACCCTGGCGCGGGTCGGCGGTGTGCCACCGCTCCCGCTGATGGAAGATGTGGCGCTGGCCAGGGCGCTGGCACGCGTCGGCCCACCGTGGCGGTCGCGGGTGGACGCGGTCACGTCGGCGCGTCGGTGGGAACGGGATGGCTGGTGGCGCAGGACGCTGCGCAACTGGTGGACGATGGGACGCTACCTGTGCGGAGTGCCGCCCGAGCGGCTCGCCGCCAGGTATGCTGGCAGGACGCCGGAAGGCGACCGGGAAGACGACGGAACGGACCGATGCTGATTCGCACCACGCCACAGATCCCGACGCGGGAGATCACCGACGAACGTCTCTACCTCGATCGGCGCGCCTTCCTGCGCGCGTCGGCGGGCGCGGCCGCCGGGGGGATCGCCGGGGCGTTGCTGCCGGTGGACGAGGCGGCGGCCCAGCCGGCGCTGCCCAACGTGAAGAAGAGCCCGCTCAGCACCACGGGCGAGGCGCTCAACTCGTTCGAGGACATCACCAGCTACAACAACTTCTACGAGTTCGGGACCGACAAGAGCGACCCCAAGGCCTACAGCGGCAAGTTCAAGCCGACGCCGTGGACCGTGAAGATCGACGGCGAGGTCGGCAAGCCGGGTGACTACGCGCTCGAGGATTTCCTCAAGTGGTTCCCCCTCGAGGAACGCGTCTATCGGCTGCGCTGCGTCGAGGCGTGGTCGATGGTGATTCCCTGGGTGGGATTCCCGCTGGCCGAACTCGTCAAGCGCGTGGAGCCGACGTCCAAGGCCAGGTTCGTCGAGTTCACCACCGTGCAGCGGCCGGCCGAGATGCCGGGACTGCGGTCGCCGGTGCTCGACTGGCCCTACAAGGAAGGGCTGCGCCTCGACGAGGCCCTGCACCCGCTGACGCTCATGGCGGTCGGCCTCTACGGCAAGACGCTGCTCAACCAGAACGGCGCGCCGATGCGCCTCGTGGTGCCGTGGAAGTACGGCTTCAAGAGCGCCAAGTCGATCGCGCGCATCCGTTTCACGACGGGCCAGCCACAGACGGCCTGGAACGTGTCGGCGCCGCAGGAGTACGGCTTCTACTCCAACGTGAACCCGCAGGTCGACCATCCACGCTGGAGCCAGTCGCGCGAGCGTCGCATCGGCGAGGTGTTCCGGCGCGAGACCCTGATG
>NZ_JBIINP010000078.1:0-18088 GCF_044337415.1 Luteitalea sp. | reverse complement strand
CCGACACTGGCCGTGCGGTCCCTGTCGATGGCCCTGGCCGGAACCGACGGCCGGCACCACCGCGACTTCATCGGCGCAGCCGAGCAGTACCGCCGCGAGATGCAGCGGACCCTGAACGGTGATCTCGCGGCACATGCGCGCCCCGGCCAGGTGTACCTGGCGGGCAAGGACCTCTGGGAACGCATCCCGCCATTCCGGTACGAGGCGCCGTCGACGACGTGGGCCCTGTCCGGGCAGGTGCGGAGCCTCCTGATTCTCGGCGCGTGGCTCGTCGGCTCGATCGTCGCCCTGCTGATCGGCGTACGCACCATGGCCATCGACTGAACCAGGGTCCTTCGCATGATCGCGCGAATCCTCCGACACGACTGGAAGACGCTCCGAGCCGACGCCACGGTGTGGCTGGTGGCTGGAATCGCCGCCGCGGCCGTCGGGCTCGGCGCCTGGAACGGCACGCGCTGGGTGCAGGCACAGCAGGCCACGCTCACTGCCGTCGCGAGCGAGGAACGGGAGCGGTACGCGGCGCTGGCCAGGGACATCGAGGACCTGACACGCACCGGACGCCGGCTGTCGCCGTTTGCCGACCCTCGCCTGCCGGCGACGTTCGGGGCGCGGCGGGGCACTCGCTCCGCGGTGCTGCCCCCCGGGCCGCTGGCGGCGTTCTCGATTGGCCAGAGCGACCTGCTGCCCTCCGCCGTGCCGGTGTCGACCGAGGCGCGCGAACTCGGCGGCGCGCCTGCCGCGCTGGAGAACCCCTATCGACTGCTCGTCGGGCGCTTCGACCTCGCGTTCGTGGTCATTTACCTCTTTCCGCTCCTCATCATCGGCCTCACCTACAACCTGCTGTCGGGCGAACGTGAGGACGGCACGCTTGCGCTCGTCCTGTCGCAGCCGGTGACGGTCGGCACGCTGGTCGCGGGGAAGGTGGCCGTGCGCCTCGCCCTCCTGTTGGCGCTGGTGCTCGGGACGGCACTGGTCGCCCTTGCGGCCATCGTCTCGTGGCAGGGGGCGGGGCCGGGGCTGGGCGTCCGGGTCGCCTTGTGGGGGCTGGTGGTCTGTGCCTACGGCGTCCTGTGGTTCGCGCTGGGTGTCCTCGTGGTGTCACGCGGGGCCGGGTCTGCAAGCACCGCCACCGTGCTGGCTGGGACATGGCTGCTGCTCGTGGTGCTGATCCCCGCGCTCGCGGGCGTGGCGGTCAACGCCCTGTATCCCGTGCCCTCGCGGGTGCAGATGGTCCAGGCGATCCGCGAGGCCTCCGATTCGGCCAGTGCGAACGGCAGCGCGCTGCTGGCCCGCTATTTCGAGGAGCATCCGGAGTTGGCCGGTGGTGATCCGGCGGCGGCCGCTGGCGATGCCGCCGCGATTCGGCTGGCGGTCAACGACGCCGTCGAGCGCGACGTGCGACCGGTGGTGGATGCCTACGAACGACAGCGCCGCCGGCAACAGGCGCTGATCGAACGGCTGCGCTACCTGTCGCCAGCCATGCTGATGCAGGACGCGCTCAACGATCTCGCGGGCACCGGCACGACACGGTACCGCCACTTCTCGGCCGAAGTGGACCGCTTCCACGCCGCCTGGCGCGCGCACTTCACGCCGCTGATTCTCGGGCGCACCCGATTGCAGTCGCTGGAGGCCGTCCCGATGTTCCAGTACCGCGAGGAACACACGCTGGCGGTGGCCACGCGCGTGATGTCGAGTGTGGCCGGGTTGTCGGTGCCAGCCGTGATCCTCGCCTGGCTCGGCATGCGGCGCCTTCGCCGGTACCCGGTCACGGCGGGCTGAGCACCTCGACGCCGGCGCCGAAGATTCAGCGCGCGCCTGGGGCACCGGCGCCGGCGGAATCGGCCGGGCCCTTTCCCAGCGCCTCCCGCACCAGCGCGACGGCCCCGGGCCGCCCGGGGCCGATGAAGCGCGCCCGACGCGCGCGATAGTCGGCCAGGACCTCGCGCGCGCGCCCCTCGATCGCCAGCTCCTCTGGCGAGTCGACCGCCCCCTTCGGTCGTGCCCACACGAACTGGTTCGTCGGATTCCCGAACGTCGGCACGCTGCGGAAGTCACGCACCACGAACTGCCCGGTCCGCTCCTGCGACAGCGCCGCGTCCACGAAGAAAGTCACCGCGTCGTCGGGATAGCCGAACAGCCAGCCGTAGCCTCGGAAACGTACCGCAGGCAGGGCGTGCTCGATGGTGAGCAGCGTCTCGCCAGCAGGCATCGTCGGCGTCACACCCAGCGCGGCGAAGAAGGTCGACTGACGCGTGATGAGTGCCCGGACGGCGGAACGGCGGGCCACCCACGCATGCAGCGTGCGTTTGCCGTCGTGCACGCGCGCGAACGCCTGTAGCCCGGCGTCGAGGTCGGCGCCGCACTGCCATGTGGCCAGCACGCGTCGCGTGGCCTCGACCGTGGTCCCATCGGGCGCCTCCACGGAGATGTCCTGACGCTCGAACCCGGAACTCATCGGCTTGATGTCGGCAAGGATCGTGTAGAGCGCCTCCGAGTCGAGCGCCTTCAGGAGTAACGCCTCGTTCAACTCGCGCTCTGCTGGCGACAGCGCCGCCGTATCGAAACAGGCAGGGACAGGCGCCGTCGGCGTGCGGCCGACCGGAACGTGACGCGAGGCGCAGGCCGTGGCGCCGAGCCACAGCACGAGAACGAGCACATGGGGCGAGAGACGAGGCATCGACCCAGCATCCCCCCTCTCGCCGTGCGAGCGGCGTGGCGATCACACCAGTGGTCGTTCGACGCCCACCAGCGACCGCCCGTGCCGCTCCGTGATGCGTTCGTGGAGTCAGGGTGGATGTTGCGGCAGCACCGCGCGATGGTCGCCGGGTATGCCAGCCTCCCTCTCCCGCCTCATCCTCGCCACCCTGCTCGCGCTGCCGATCGGCGCCCTCCCTCGCGTTGCCCTCGCTCAGGCGGGCACGGGCAGCCTCGTCGGTCGCGTGCTCGACAGCAGCGATGCGCCGGTGCCAGGCGCCACGGTCGTCGCCACCAGCGCCACGACAGGCGCCGCCCGCGAGACGACCAGCGGCACCGCCGGACTGTTCACGCTCACCGGACTGCCGCCGGGGCGCTACCGCGTCGAGGCGCGGCTCACCGGGTTCCGCACCGCCGTACGTGAGCCCGTGACCGTGAACGTGGAGACGCGCACCGACGTGCCCCTCAGGCTCGAGCCCGGCGACGTCACAGAGACGGTCACGGTGGCCGGCGCGTCGCTCGTCGACCGCACCTCCCCCGCCGTCGGCACCATCGTGGACCGCCAGTTCGTGGAGAATCTCCCGCTCAACGGGCGCAGCTTCCAGACGCTGCTCGAACTCACGCCGGGGGTGGTGCTGACCAAGCCGACGATCACCTCGCCCGGCCAGTTCTCGGTGAACGGTCAGCGCGGCAACGCCAACTACTTCCTCGTCGACGGCGTGGGCGCCAACGTCGGCACGAGCGTCAATGCGCAGTTCTCACAGCAGGCGGCCGGCACGCTGCCGGGCCTCACCGTGACCGGCGGGACCAACGCGCTCGTGTCGGTCGATGCCCTCGAGGAGTTCAAGGTGCAGACATCGGGCTATGCGCCCGAGTTCGGCCGGTCGCCCGGCGGGCAGGTGTCGCTCGTGACGCGCGCCGGCACCAACCGGCTCACCGGCTCGGTATTCGACTACGTGCGCGACGACGCGCTCGACGCCAACGACTGGTTCAACAACCGGAACGGTGTCGAGAAGCTGCAACTCCGGCAGCACCAGTTCGGCGGCGTGCTCGGTGGACCCGTGGTGGTGCCGGGCTTCGACGGTCGTGGCCGGACCTTCTTCTTCGCCTCGTACGAGGGCCTGCGCCTCACCCAGCCACAGGACGTGACGTTCGCGGTCGTGCCGTCGCGCGAGGCGCGCGAGCGCGCCAGCGGCATCGTCCGGGCGCTGTTCGACACGTTCCCGCTGCCGAACACGCCCGCCGAACCCGGCGACCCCGCCCTGACCGGCCGATACCGTGTGGCGGTGTCCTTCCCGTCCACCTTCGACGCCACCAGCGTGCGGATCGACCAGCAGGTCGGGCGTGCGCTGCGCCTGTTCGGGCGATGGAACCATGCGCCGTCCAGCTTCGAGCAGCGCACGTTCGCCAATGGGGAGAACGCCTTCGCCCTCTCGACGACCACCACGACGATCGGCAGCACGTGGAGCCAGGGGACACGGCTGGTGCACGACACGCGCGCCAACATCAGCGAGTCCAGGGGGCTCTTCACGTTCGGCGTGAACGCGATCGACGGCGCCGTCATCCCCGACCTCGATGCGCTGTACCCGTCCTTCGCCGCGCGCGAGTCCTCGCGCCTGAACGTGCAGCTCACGGCGGGCATGCCGTTCCAGCAGGGGCGCTCACCGGCCAACTTCACCATCGGCAAGAGCCTGGGCAACGCCCAGCAGCAGTTCAACCTCGTCCACACCTCGACGCTGGTGACGGGTCGGCACGAGTTGAAGGCCGGACTCGACTGGCGCCGCCTGAACCCGCTGTCCGACTTCAGCACGTACGGATTCACCTACGTGTTCCGGAGCGTCGAGGAAGCCCTCGCGACCGGCGCCCCCTTCAGCGCGCAGGTGCAGGCCTTCTCCCCGGAGACGCGCTTCACGCTCAACAACGTCTCGGTGTTCCTGCAGGACCACTGGCGAGTCACGCCACGACTCAGCCTGACCTATGGCCTCCGCTACGAGATCAATCCGGCCCCGACAGGAGACCCGCTGCTGCCGTTCACCTTCGACGGCCTCGACGCCCCTCGCACGATGACGCTGGCCCCGGCAGGCACCCCGTTCTTCGAGACCAGCTACACCAACCTCGCCCCTCGCGTGGGCGCCGCCTACGTGCTCTCGGACCGGGGAGACCTCGTCGTGCGTGGTGGCTTCGGCGTGTACTATGACCTGGGCACGGGCACCGCGCTGCGGGGGTTCACCGGATACCCCTACAACTCGGTGCGTTCGATCCCGACGCCGGGCCCGCTCCCCCTGGCTGATGCCACGCTCACGCCGACGCCCTTCAATGCCGACCCGCCGTATGCGGCCACCTTCCATGTGACGGATCGGTCGCTCGCGCTGCCGCGCACGCGCCACTTCAACATCAGCCTCGAGAAGGGCTTCGGCGATCGCCAGTCGGTCACCGTGGGGTACGTGGGCAGCCAGGGACGCGACCTGCTGCGCACCGAGAACTTCCGCAACCAGCCCGCGAACGCGGCCCTCGGCACGCCCGCCATCGTGCAGCTCAACCCCGCGCTGTTCTCGACGGCAGCCCTGGTCTCGCTCACCCGCAACCTGGCGTCGTCGGACTACCACGCGCTGCAGGTGCAGTACCAGCGGCGTCTGTCACGCGGGGTGCAGGCGCTCGTCTCCTACACGCTCAGTGAGTCGACCGACAACATCTCGGACGAAACGCAGGCCGGCATCCCGACCGGCGGTATCGACGGCTTCCCGGTCGACGTCGACGCGGATCTCGGGCCGAGCGACTTCGACGCACGCCACAACCTGGTCGCCTCGGTCACGTGGGACCTGCCAGGGCCGCGCGGCGGCGTGGCGGGCGCCCTGCTGTCAGGCTGGGGGCTCGACCTCATCGGCCGCTATCGCTCGGCCACGCCGATCACCGTCATCAGTCCCGTCGTCGACCCGCTGAATGTGGCCAGCAGCAGGCGCGTGGATCTCGTGCCGGGTGTGCCGACGTGGGTGGACGACCCGCAGGCCCCCGGTGGACGTCGGCTCAACCGCGATGCGTTCGCCGTGCCCGGCGTCGGACAGCAGGGCACGCTCGGACGCAACGCGCTCCGCAGCTTCCCGCTGCGGCAGGTCGACGCGTCCCTGCGACGGACGTTCGCCCTCGGGGGACGCACCCGGCTGCAGGCCAGGCTCGACGCGTTCAATGTCTTCAACATCCCGAACTTCGGCGATCCCGTGACGGCGTTGTCGGCCTCGCCCCTGTTCGGCCAGTCCACAGGCATGGCCGTGACGCAACTTGGCGGCACATCCAGCGGGGTCGGGCTGAACCGCCTGTACCAGGTTGGCCGGCCGCGCAGCCTGCAGGCGTCGTTGCGCCTGCTGTTCTGACCCACACCAACGCGCTGCCGTCTCGCCCGTAGCGCACGCCATGCGGGCTGCCGGCGTAGGCCTTGGGGCTGGGGGCTGGGGGCTGGGGGCTGGGGGCTGGGGGCTGGGGGCTCGGAAAGCATGCTCTCTGAGCCTTGAGCCCTGAGCCTTGAGCCTCGACCCCTGAGCCCTGAGCCTCGAGCTCGTCAGTCCGCCTCCACACCCGCCTCATCTGCAGCATTCCGCAGCGCGCTGCGGGAAAGTGCCCACGCCCACGGGAACGCCCCGGCAGGAGCGCCTCGGGCCAATGGCGCGCGTTTCGCAGCTGACAGTCCCTTCAGGGGGTGGACCACGTCTGCGCGGGTCACCACATGGCCCATCAGGGCCGCCGGGTTCGCCATGGCGGCCTCTGTTGCGGTGTCGGTCTCGGCGTCGCCGTTGTCACGAGCACGCACGGAGGACGGCTTCGCCCTCGCGTACGACCTGCAGTTCGACGAGAGTCGACGCGTGCTCGCCGAGGCGGTTGCCGCCGACCCGTCCGACCCGGCGCCTCACCGCGCGATGGCCGCGATCGCGTGGATCGAAATCCTCTTTGCGCAGGGCGTCGCGACCTTCGAGGCCTTCACGGGTGAGGTGCCCGAGGGCGACGTCGCTCGCCCGCCGGCGCCAGCCCATCTGGTGGCGCGATTCTCCGCGGCACTCGCCACGGCGGCGCACCTCGCCGCTCGACAGGTCGAGCTGGACGATGACGCCGACGCCCATTACCAGGTAGGAGCGACGACGGCACTCGAATGCGTGTACGGCGCCACCGTCGAGGGCCGCACCATCGGCGCACTGCGATGCGGGCGGCGCGCCGTGGCCGCGATGACGCGCGCACGGGCGCGCTCCGCGGCGATCCCGGAATCGGCGCTGCTGCTCGCGCTGTCCGAGTACACGGTCGCCACGTTGCCCTGGGCCGCGCGGATGGTCGCCCGCGTGAGCGGTCTCTCGGGCAGTCGCGCACGCGCCATGGCCCTGCTCGAGGAAGCGGCGGCGCCAGGCGCCCTCACGGCCAGCGACGCCCTGCTCCTGCGGATGGTCATCTACGCGCGGGAGGGCCGTCATGAGGCCGTCGTCGCGGACGTGCGGGTGCTCCAGGCGCGCCATCCCGGAAACCGCCTCTTCTGGCTCAACGAGGGCGCGGCGGCCGCGGCAACGTGTCGCTGGGCGGAGGCCGACGCGGCCTTCTCCAGGGGCATCGCGGGCCGTCGCTGGGCATCAGGCCCTCGAATCCATGGCGAAGCCGCGCTGTGGCTCTGGCACCGTGGCGCGGCTCGCGCGGCGATGGGCCGCCATGCCGAGGCATACGACGATCTCACGCAGGCCCTGGCTGCGGGGCCCCGCGACTGGGTGCGCGGCCGGATCCACCACCAGTTCGGCGAGTTGGCCCTCGTCGCCGGGCAGACGGGCGACGCACGTCGTGAGTTCGAGGCCGCCGTGGCGCTCTCCATCCGCGGCGGCGACTCGCTGATGACGCGGCGCGCCCGCGACGCCCTGCAGTCGCTCACGCGACATTAACGCTTGACGCTTGACGCTTAAGGCCTAGCGATTGGCGCTTGGCGCTTGGCGCTTGACACTTGGCTCCGAGCTCCGAGCTCCGAGCTCCTGGCACCCCGTCCCGGTGGGGCCCTGTACCCTCGCCCCTCCGCCGCCGATGTCTTGATCAGCCGGAGAGCCGGTCCGAGGGCCATGGACACCACCACTCGCCAGGCGGCGCTGATCGAGGCCGCCATCACGCAGGGGGTGACGCCGCTCGTCATCACGGACGCCGACCTGAGTGCCGGCGCGCCGCGGGTCGAGTACTGCAATCCCGCCTTCTCTGCCCTCACCGGCTACGCGCCTCACGAACTCTTCGGTCGCCGTCTCGACGTGCTCGACGGCCCCGGCACGGCCACGGCCGGCCGCGACGAGCACCTTCGATGCCGCGCCGAAGGTCGCGTCTTTCGCGGCAGGCTCGTGCAGTACCGGCGCGACGGCTCCGCCTTCCACGCCGACTGGCTCACCACGCCGGTGCTCGACGAGCACGGTGTCGTGGCACATTTCGCCTCCATCTGCCGTGACTGCAGCGCGGAGGTCGACGCCGAGCAGGCGCGGAGCCGCCACGTCGTCGACCAGGCCGCGCGGCAGGCCCAGCGCAAGCCGACGCTCGCCGAAGCCTCGCAGACCGACCCGCTGACCGGGTTGCTCACCCACCAGGCCGGAACAACGCACCTGCGCGAGGTGCACGACGAGGCCTCACGCGCCCGCCGCGCCTACTCGCTCCTGCTGGGCGATGTCGATCACTTCAACCGCATCACGGATCACCACGGGTACCGGGCCGGCGAGCGCGTGCTGGTGCACGTGGCGCGCCTGCTCCGGCACGGGGTGCGGCCCGGCGACACCGTGATGCGCTGGGGCGGCGACACGTCGCTGGTGGTGTTGCCTGCCACCGAACTCGACGAGGCGGTGGCCGTGGCGCGGCGGCTGCGCGCCGATGCCGCGGCGACGCCGGACGGCGAAATCGGCGCCGTCACGCTCTCGATCGGGGTCGCCACCTGGCGGCCCGGCGAGACCATGGGCGACGTGCTTGCGCGCGTCGATGACGCGATGTTCGCGGCGCGTGCGGCCGGCGGCAATCGTGTCGAGTGGACGGAGCAGTAATTCAGAATTCAGAATTCAGAATTACTACATGCCGAAGAAGGTCCGTACCTGCGCGATGACCAGCCAGCCGCCGAAGAAGGCGTAGAACGCCGTCGCCAGCACCATCATCACCAGCCGGAGCCCGCCGATGCGCAGGGGCGCCGGCAGGCCGCGCAGGTTCAGCTGGATGAGCAGCACCCCGTACACGATCATCACGAGCCCGTTCAGGCACGCCGCCGTCATCAGCAGCACGAGCGGCTGCTGCATGCCGCTCAGCAGGATGATCGAGCCCGAGGCCACCCCGCCCCACACGGCGAAGAAGTAGATCCGGCTCTCGGTCCAGTACGCGTGCCCCTGCAGGTACACCGTCCGCAGGATGTCGGCGACGATGCGCGCGATGTAGTCGACGGTGCCGAGCGCCACGAGGATCAGCGACAGCGCCCCGAACACCCAGAAGAACTTGCCGAACCACGGCGCCACCACCTGCTGCAGCACCTCGCCTTCCGACTTGATGAAGGCGAGCGTCGCCTGGCTGGCGAACTGCTGGCCACTGATCGTCGAGTGGGCCAGCATCGAGAAGGTGGTGATCGAGAAGATGCAGATGAACCAGAAGCTGACCAGTTGCTCGACGTTGGCCCGCTTCCACCACACGGCGAATCGCGCCATGTTGGCGCCGTCGGTCCGCATCATCACGCCGGTGGTCGGCGCGGCGACGTCCTCGCCGGTGATCGGCGAAACGATGCGCGGGATGTACGCGCCCATGCCGAAGCCCTTGTCGCGAATCCAGTTGCTCTGCGCCAGGTTGTTCACGCCACCGGCGCCGGCAAACACCAGCGCGCTCAGCAAGAGCGTGATCGGGATGGCCGTGGCATCGGGCAGCGTGCCGAAGCCACTGATCGCCTGGGGCAGGTCGGCCCAGGCCGCCGGCGTGATCGCCTCGACGATGGCCACCGACAGGAAGACGAGCGTGAGGCCGACCTTGAAGAACTGCGCGCGCTCGAGCGTCTTGTAGACGACGGGCGACATGGTGAGCGCGAAACCGATGGCGATCATCACGCCGACGGTGATGTAGCCGACGTTGCCCCCACCCATGAGGAACGTGAGCGCCGTGACGCCGCCGGTGGCCCACCCCGGCCACATGTTCGGCAGCAGCGTGAACAGGCAGAAGATCCAGCCCCAGTGCCGCCACTTCCTCACGAACCCGGCAATGGCCGTCTCGCCGGTCACGAGCGTGTACCGCTCGATCTCCATGTTCATGAAGTACTGGAACGTGACGCTGACCACCGCCGCCCACAGGAACGCCGGCCCGACGGCCGCCGTGATGAACGGCCAGATGATGTACTCGCCCGATCCGACGCCGAGGCCGGCCAGGATGACGCTGGGGCCGAGGATCTTGGTGAGCGGCAGCGGCTCCGGCATGTCGCGCACCGTCATCGGCGGCAGGCAGCCGGCCGGTGGCAGCGGATGCGGCGAGGCGGCGTCCGCTCCGGAGCCCGGGGGCAACCCATCAGCAGCGTGTTGCATCGGGGGATGGTATCGCAGGCCGGGCTGGCACAGGCGGCCCTACCTCGCCGGGGCGAAAGGCGACAGGCTACAGGCAGCCTGTGGCCTGCAGTCTGCCTCGCGTCGGCCATGGCCGACGCCTACGCGCCGGGGCGCGTCGATTCCTCGAGCAGGTGGATCACCGACCGATACGGCCGTCCCGTGGCGCTCGTGAGCGCGACCTCGCACATCCGGTTGGCCGACACGTGGTCGTCGCAGCCGGCCGCGCGCACCTCGTCGGCCTCGCCCCGTGTGGCCGAGGCCGTGAGTTCGGGGACGAGGAAGCCGCGATCGCCGGCAAACCCGCAGCACCCCGCATGCGGTGGATGCACGACCTCCGCGGCGCAGGCGGCCACGACGGCGCTCAGGTCGTCGGCCTGCCCCAGGTGCGCCAGTGAACACGTCGGGTGGACGGCCACCTTCCCGGCGCGATGCGTGACCTCGAGGCGCGGTAGCAGCGTCATCCGCGCGAAGGTCACGCTGTCGACGATGCGCATCGCCGACAGCCGCTCGCGATTGGCGGCGGTGAGGACGGGACCGCACTCGCGCAGGCCGAGCGTGCACGAGTTGGCGTCGACGACGACCGGCAGGCGCCCCTCCTGCGACCAGTGCCAGCACCGCTCGATGGCGTCGTTGGCCGCCTGCCGATGGCCGCTCACGAGCCCCTTCGACGAGAAGGGCGTCCCGCAGCAGGTCCCGTGCACGTCGTCTGGAATCCACATGGGCGTCCCGGCGCGCGCGGCAACGGCCACCAATGCGGCTGGAAGCGAGAGGGCCGACGTCTCGCCGGGCACGTGACCGAAGACGCGCGACACGCAGGCGGGCAGGTACACGGCGGCGATGTCGGCACGCGACGTGCGCGGGAGCGCCGCGGCAGGGCGCGGCATCTCCGGCGTCCACAGCGGCAGTTCCGACCCGCCGAGCCGCCGCGCCAGGCGCGTGAGCGCAGGCATGGCGCCGGCGCCGAGCGCCCGCTGCACGAGGTGTCCGAGCCGCAGCCCGGTCTTCACGAGCGACTCCGCGAGCCCGAATCGCGTCGCCACGGCCTGTCCGAGCGACTCCGCGCCAGCCGAGTGGCGCCCGTGCCTGAACTGCTTCACGAGCGAGCCGGTGTTGATCCCCACCGGGCACGCGGTGGCGCACATCCCGTCGACGGCGCACGTGTCGAGCCCGGCATAGGCGTAGTCCTGCCAGAGCGCGTCGAGCACCGCACGCGACTCGCCGGCCTGCTCGCGGCGCACCATGTCGCGCCGCACCAGGATGCGCTGACGCGGCGTGAGCGTGACGTCGCGCGACGGGCACACGCGCTCGCAGAAGCCGCACTCGACGCACGTGTCGACGGCATCCTCCACCGAGGGCAACGACTTGAGGTCGGTGAGGTGCGCCCGCGGATCGGGATTGAGAATCACGCCGGGGTTCAGCAGCCCGTCGGGGTCGGCCAGCGCCTTGAGCCGCTGCATGATCGCCAGCGCTGCCCCGCCCCACTCCGTCTCGACGAAGGGCGCCATGTTGCGGCCGGTGCCGTGCTCGGCCTTGAGCGCGCCGTCGTACTTCCCCACCACGAGCGCGACCACGTCGTCCATGAAGCGCGCGTACTGGTCGATCGCCGCGGCGTCGTTGAAAGACTGCGTGATCACGAAGTGCAGGTTGCCGTCGCCGGCATGGCCGAAGATGATCGCCTCGGGGTAGCCGTGGCGCACGAACAGCGCCTGCAGGTCGATCACCGCTTCGCCCAGGCGCTCGAGCGGGAAGGCGACGTCCTCGATGATGACGGTGGTGCCGCTCTTGCGGACCGCGCCGACCGACGGATACATCCCCTCGCGCACCCGCCACAGCGCCGCGATGGCGCGCGGGTCGTCGGTGAATCCGGCGGGGTGCAGCAGCGGCAACGAGGTCACCACCGTCGCCGATGCTTCGGCGTACTCCGCCAGCGCCTGCGGCGTCGCGGCCTGGAACTCGACGAGCAACCCGGCCGCGCCGTCCGGCAGCGTGCGCAACGTGTCGGGCACGCCTGGCTGGTGCTCCACCGCCCGCAACGACGCACGGTCCATCAGCTCGAGGGCTTTCGCCCCCGCCTGCTTCAGTGGCGCGATCGCGGCGCACGCGTCGTGGATGGTGGCAAACAGCAGGAGGCCCGTCGCCTTGTGGGGCAGGTCGGGCACGGTGCGCAATACCGCCTCCGGGATGAAGGCCAGCGTGCCCTCCGACCCGATCAGCAGGTGCGCGAAGATGTCGACCGGGCGCGCGAAGTCGAGGAACGCGTTGAGCCCGTATCCTGTCGTGTTCTTCATCCGGTACTTGGCCCGGATGCGCGAGGCCAGCGCCTCGTCGGCCTCGATCGTGGCCTTCAGGTCGAGCAGCCCGGCCGCCAGCGCCGGTTCCGCGCTGCGGAAGCGCGCGTCGGCGTCGGGATCGGCCGTGTCGATCAGCGTGCCCGAGGGCAGCAGGAACGTGAGGCTGTCGAGCGTGTGATAGGCGTTCTGCGCGACGCCGCAGCACTTCCCCGACGCGTTGTTGGCCAGGATGCCGCCGAGCGCGCAGGCCGCGAGGCTGGCTGGATCGGGGCCAATCTTTCGCCCGAACGGTCGCAGCGCGAGGTTGGCCTCGCCGCCGAGCACGCCGGGCTGCACGCGCAGGCGCGCGCCCCCGTCGAGCACCTCGAGGCGACGCCAGTGACGCTTCACCTCCACCAGCAGGCCGTCGGTCACGGCCTGTCCCGACAGGCTCGTGCCTGCAGCGCGGAAGGTGATCGGGACGCCGATCTCACGCGACAGCCGGAAGAGCCCGCGAATCTCGTCGATGGAAGCCGCCAGGACGACGGCCTTCGGGACGGGGCGATAGAAGCTCGCGTCGGAGGCCCACGCCGCGAGGTCGATCGGGCGGGTCAGCACGCGTGCCGGCGGGATCAGGGCGTCGAGCTGTCGGCGGAGCGGTGGCAATTCGAAATTCGACATTTGAAAGCGACCGGCGGCCGGCCTGCCGGCCTTGCCGCGCGATACGTCTCGAGGGGCGACGGCGGAGCCGTGCCCCGCGAGAATTTCACGTTTCGAATGTCGAATTGTGAGCTCAGTGTGAGTGGCGCGGCACGGCCGACCCGCTGCCGCCCTTCAGGAAGTCGAGGTCGGCGCCTTCGTTGGCCTGCAGCACGTGGTCGACATAGAGCTTCACGTAGCCGCGCTGCGTGATGGGCGCCGGCGGCTGCCATTCGGCACGCCGACGGGCGAGTTCCTCCTCGTCCACGAGCAGCGAGAGCTGCCGTGCGGGCACGTCGAGCGTGATCATGTCGCCCGAGCGCACGAGCGCGAGCGGCCCGCCGACGGCGGCTTCTGGCGCGACGTGCAGCACCACCGTGCCGTACGCCGTGCCGCTCATGCGCGCGTCGGAGATGCGGACCATGTCGGTCACGCCCTGGCGCAGGATCTTCGGGGGCAGCGGCATGTTGCCGACCTCCGGCATGCCCGGATACCCCTTCGGTCCGCAGTGCTTCAGCACGAGGACACACGAGGCATCGACGTCGAGCGCCTCGTCGTCGATGCGCGCGTGGAAGTCGTCGATGTCCTCGAACACCACGGCGCGGCCCGTGTGGCGCAGCAGCTCGGCGCTGGCCGCGGCCGGCTTGATGATCGCGCCGTCTGGCGCAAGGTTGCCCTTCAGCACGGCGATGCCGCTGTCGGGCACCACGGGGTTGTCCTGCGGGCGGATCACCTCGGGGTTGTCGTTGGGGGCGCCGGCGATGTTCTCGCCCACGGTGCGTCCCGTGACCGTCAGCGCGTCGCGATGGATCAGGTCCCCGAGTTCACGCAGCACGGCGGGGAGCCCGCCGGCGTAGTAGAAGTCCTCCATCAGGTACCGGCCCGACGGCATCAGGTCGACGAGGCACGACACGTCGCGGCCGAGGCGGTCCCAGTCCTCCAGCGAGAACTCGACGCCGACGCGTCCCGCGATGGCCAGCAGGTGGATCACGGCGTTGGTGGAGCCGCCCACGGCATTGACGGCACGTACGGCGTTCTCGAAGGCCTTGCGCGTGAGGATCTGCGAGGGCTTGAGGTCCTCCTCGACCATCGCGACGATCCGGTTGCCGGCCGCGTGCGCGAGGCGACGGCGACGCGCGTCGACGGCGGGGATGGCGGCATTGGTCGGCAGCGCGATCCCCAGCGCTTCCACCAGGCACGCCATCGTCGAGGCCGTGCCCATCGTCATGCAGTGGCCGGCCGAGCGGCTCATGCCGGCCTCGGCCGCGCGGAAGTCCTCGGGGGACATCAGGCCGCACCGCATGTCCTCGCTGAACTTCCAGACGTGCGTGCCCGAACCGATGTCGGTGCCACGATACTTGCCGTTCAGCATCGGCCCGCCCGAGACGACCAGCGTCGGCAGGTCGACGCTCGCGGCGCCCATCACGCACGCGGGCGTCGTCTTGTCGCAGCCCACGAGCAGCACGACGCCGTCGAGCGGGTTGCCGCGGATCGACTCCTCGACGTCCATGCTGGCCAGGTTGCGGAACAGCATCGCGGTGGGGCGCAATTGCGTCTCGCCGAGCGACATCACGGGGAACTCGAGCGGAAAGCCGCCAGCCTCGTACACCCCGTGCTTGACGTGCTCGGCCAGATCACGGAAGTGCGCGTTGCAGGGCGTGAGCTCCGACCAGGTGTTGCAGATACCGATGATCGGCCGCCCGTCGAACACGTGATCGGGATGGCCCTGGTTCTTCATCCAGCTGCGGTGGATGAAGGTGTTGCGGTCGATGCCGCTGAACCATGCCGCACTGCGCCGCGCGCCCTTCGCCTTGTCTGCCATGTCGTCGTTGCCTCATGCCGCCGGCCCCGGACCGGCCGCGCCCCACGCGTGATCCTCGCATGGCCGCGACGCCCCGGGCTGCAGCCCAGGGTGGCGGCCCTCCTGAACCTCGGGTAGCCTATTCGACCATGACCCATGCCTTTCGCGCACTCGCGCTGCTCCTGATGTCGGCTGGCCTCGCGGCCGGCCAGGCGACCAAGACCATCACCTACGACACGAAGGTCGAGACGCTCACCGTCCAGGCCATCGAGTCGAAGAGCCGGACGCTGACGCTCAAGCGTCCCGACGGCACCTTCCTCACGACCGTCGCCCCGGCCGGCATGGGCCGGTTCGACGAGGTCAAGGTTGGCGACACCGTCACGGCCCGCTACTACGAGAACCTCGTGGTGCGCGTGAAGCCTGTCGGCGAGAAGGCCATCGACACGGCCGCCGCGTCGACGGTCACGTCGGACGGCGCCCACCCGGGCGGCACGGCGGCCGTGCAGCGCGCCATCACCGCCACGGTGACGGCGCTCGACCGCAAGGCCAGCACCATCACGGTCGTCGGCCCGAACGACTGGAAGTACTCCTCGCGCGTCGAGGACAAGAAGGCGCTCGAGAAGGTCAAGGTCGGCGATCGCCTCGACATGATCTGGACCGACGCCCTGCTCATCTCGCTGGATTCGGCGAAGAAGTAGGCCTCCCCCGACCCGGTCGGGCGGCCTACCGCCCGGCCGGCCTCGTACAATGGTCGGCATGTCCTTCCGTCGCCGGCCTCTCGCCGACCGCGCGCGCTCCCCAGGCATCCTCGGGGCTCTGGCGCTCGCCGCCCTCCTCGCCCCCGTCGGGCATGCCCAGGACCGCCCACGAGTGCTGGTCACCTCGCCGGAGCAGCGCCAGGCCTACCTGGCGGCCGCGACGCTGTGGGAGGACCGGGCACTGCCCTCGCCCGCCGAAATCGTCGAAGGCCGCGGCACACCGGCCACCGGCAACCGCGCCGACCTCAATCCCGACGGCGGGTTCGCCTGCACGTGGCAGACCGGCGGCGCGCAGATGGGCGGCAAGACGCCCAAGTTCACCTGCCGCACGGCCGCAGGACGGCTGATCCGGGTGAAGTACTACGACGGGCGCCCGAAGACCGGCAATCGCGAGGTGTTCGCCGAAGTCGTCGCCGTCCGGCTCTTCTGGGCCCTGGGATTCCCGTCCGACATCGTGCTGCCGCTCACGGTGCAGTGCCTGGACTGCCCTGAGGATCCGATGACCGGGGTGGGCCCCCGCTCCACGCGCACCCTGCTGGGCGTCACCGAGCCTGCCTTCCGGGGAACCCCGATCCTCTCGACCGCCAACACCGATGAAGGCTGGCGGTTCGGCGAGATCGACGCGGCCATCACGGCACTGCCGCCGGGCCCCGACCGCGATCGCCAGCGGATGCACTTCGACGCCCTGAGCCTGCTGGGCGCCTTCGTGCAGCATGGCGACCGCAAGCCGGAACAGCAGCGGCTCGTGTGCGCCAGCGACATCGATGCGACGGCTGGCGACGTGCACGCGCTCGACGACAGGCCCACCGGCCTCCCGGCGCTGTTCGAGCGCCCTGGCGCACGCGCCTGCACCTCGTCGCTGGCGATGATTCAGGATCTCGGCGCCACGTTCGGCAGTTCAGGCAAGGGCACGCTGCGCACCGCCAAGATCGACCTCGACCCGTGGACGCGGCGCCCGGTCTTCCTGGCACCGGCCGACGACCCGGAGCGCGCCGTCCGCGGCTGCCGGGCCGACGTGACGCCATCGGCGAGCGCCGGGCCAGCCTCCCGGGCCAACCCGCGCATCAGCGAGGCGGGACGACGATTCCTCGTGGAACGCCTGGAGCGCCTCACCGACGAGCACATCCGCGCGTTGTTCGTCGCCGCGCGCGTCGAGTCGATCGGGACGGCGCCGACCTGGACCGAACCGGGCTCGGCCAGGGTGTTCAAGGGACTCGACGCCTGGGTCGCCGCGTTCAAGTACAAGCGCGCGCAGCTCGCGCTCGTGCGCTGCGGCAAGGGATAGGCGCAGGGCGCTGACGCACTGCGCCCTGCAGTTCAGAATTCACGATTCAGACTTGAGAGAGCCGCGGGGCCAGCGGCTGCGGGGTGGCGTCGTAGGGGGTGACCTCATGCTGTGGCCCCTTGCCCTGCTGCTCGTGATTCCGCTGACCGCCGACGCCGGCTGGGAGGTGCTGCGCTATCGCGCCATCGCGCCGCACGTGGTCGCCTTCGGGGCCGAGGGCCTGCGTATCGACGTCAACGCGTCGGCCGCCCCTCTCGTGTACCCGCTCGACTCACCGCGGCGGGTGCGAGGCCTCCGGGCGGAGGGACGGATCGTCGGGACGCTCCGGACCGATGCCCAACGCCAGGGGACCCGGGGCGCCGACGACTACGCCCTGCGCGTCGGCCTCGTCGAAGTAGGTACGCGCCGGCCCGGCTGGATCGAGCGCACGCTGGCGCCCACGTGGGTGCAGCGCCTCTTCGCCCTCGCCCCGCCCGACCTGGGCATCGCCGGCATCCGCTTCTTCAACGTCGCCCTGTCGCCATCGCAGATCGGCCAGTCGCGGCAGCATCCCGCCAGTGCGTTGATCACCGAGCGCGTGGTCAGCGCGCCAGACGCGTCTGGCCGCTTCACCGTCGCCGTCGACCTCGACACCCCCATCGAGTCCGCGGCTGTCTGGATCAGCGTCGATGGCGACGACACCGGGTCGCGCTTCACGGTCACGCTCACTCGTCTCCAGCTGCAACTCGACGACGCGCCGACGCCAGTGCCCGTGCCCCGGAGGTAGGGCCGGTTGGGCCGACCCGGCCCGAAAGGACGGGCCACGGGCTGCAGGCGACAGGCTGCCTGTAGCCTGTAGCCTGCTGTACCTGCAGGGCCGGCCGGGCTCGGAGAGCCGGCCCTACCTCCCGTCGTGGCGCCGCGACGGCAGGTAGACTGCCGTCCATGCGCCTACCTGTCCTCATCGTCGGCCTGGTCTGCAGCCTCGCCGCCTCGCCGAGCCCGGCCCAGCCCGCCAGCGACAGCCTCTACCGCATGCAGGACGTCGAGAC
>NZ_JBIINP010000153.1:0-10223 GCF_044337415.1 Luteitalea sp. | reverse complement strand
CAACGCAGGAAGCAGCTCCCCCTGCTTCCTGCGTGCCTGCCGGGGGCTCAGGCGCGGCGGCGACGCGCGACGAACACACCGGCCAGGCCGAGCAGCGCCAGGCTGGTCGGCTCTGGCACGGGGGGCGTGGTCCGCGAGTTGATCTCCACCTTCACGTTGTCGATCCCGAACGCCTCGTCAGTCCCGCCCTGGCTGTTCGGGTACTGGAACGTGAGCGTCAGCGCCTGCGCCGTGTGTGCCACGGTCGTCGTGAAGCGGCGGCCCTGGTCGCGATAGCCCGGGTTCTTGCCGTAGTTCGGCACAGCGAAGCTCACCGCGCCGTGTGGATTGGTCAGCAGAACCCCCGGTCCCGAGAACTCACCGAAGTAGTTCCCGAAGTTGCTGGTGTCGATGATGGCCACGCCGTTCAGGAGCACCCGGAACGTGTCGCCCCCCTGGTCGACCGAATCCCAGAACGCCAGGTCGAACGACACCGTGGCCGTCGTGTGGGCCGCCCCCGTCGCCACGTGCAGGGTGGTGGTGTCCGAGGTGTTGTTGAACAGGTGCTGCCGCCCGAAGCCGAAGGGATTGAGGCCTTCGGTGGGCGAGATCCCCCCAGCGCCCGACCACCCGTCCGGCAGCGTGTTCGTGTTCTCGAAATCCTGCGTGTAGATGACCGCGGCCGATGCCGGCGCGGCGCACGTCCCGGCGAGCAAGAGCACGCCCAAGGCTTTTCTGACCATGATTCCTCCGGGGGCGCCGAAGGGGCGCCCAATCACCTTGTCCTAACGCCGGCCCCTGGTCCCACCGAACAGTAGAGGTTCACCCATGGCCACAACAGGGGTGTTTCGCCACGGGCAGAGCGGATCGTCCGCGCCAGAAGCCATCGCCTCGACTTGACTCCGATGCCACGCCGGCGCAACGTTGTCCGCTTGGAGGACGAGTGCGACTGACCCCTTTCCTGCCCGCCGGTGTTGCCGTGATGGGCCTCCTTGCGCCCCCCGTGACCACCACCGCCCAGGCTCCCGCGACCGCCGCCACCAACCCGCTCCTGCAGGAGTGGACCGGTCCCTACGGCGGCGTGCCGCCCTGGGACAAGGTCTCTCCGGCGTTGTTCAAGCCCGCGTTCCTCGCCGCCATCGACCTGCAGCGCCAGGAGATCGCGGCGATCACGGGCAACTCGGCGCCGGCCACCTTCGCCAACACCATCGAGGCGCTCCAGCGCGCCGGACGCTCGCTCGGCCGCGTCGACGTGCTCTTCGGGGTGATGACCAACAACCGGAACTCCCCCGAGTACCAGGCGCTCGACCGCGACTTGTCGCCGATCTTTGCCGCCGCAGACGACGAGATCACGTTCAACGAGCGGCTGTTCGCACGCGTGGCCGCCGTGCAGGGCTCGATGGCGAGCGCCGGCCTCACGCCGGACCAGCAGCGGCTCACCCAGCGCACCTACGACAGCTTCGTGAGGCAGGGCGCGAAACTCGGCGCGGCGCAGAAGAAGGACCTGTCGCGCATCAACCAGGAACTGGCCAGCGCCTTCTCCGACTTCGCGACGAAGGTCCTCGCCGACGAAGACACCTGGATCACGCTGGACACCGAGGCCGACCTCGCCGGCCTGCCCCCGGCCCTGGTCTCGGCCTACAAGGCGGCGGCCGACGAGCGCAAGGTGCCCGGCAAGTGGGCCATCGTCAACACGCGCTCCTCGGTGGACCCCTTCCTCACCTTCTCCTCCCGTCGCGACCTGCGGGAGAAGGTGTGGAAGACGTTCAAGAGCCGCGGCGACAACGGCAACGCCAACGACACCAACGCCGGCATCGCCCGTATCGTCAAGCTGCGCGCCGAGCGCGCTGCCCTGCTCGGCTACCAGACGCATGCACATTGGCGCATGGACGACACCATGGCGCGCGACCCGCAGAAGGCCACCGAGCTGATGCTGCGCGTGTGGACGCCCGCCGTGGCGCGCGTGAAGGAAGAGGTCGCCGACATGCAGGCGATCGCCACCACGGAAGGCCAGGCGATCACCATCGAGCCGTGGGACTACCTGTACTACGCCGAGAAGGTCCGCAAGGCCAAGTACGCGCTCGACACCAACGAGCTGAAGCCGTACTTCGAGCTCAACAACGTGATCGCGGCCTCGTACGCGATGGCCGAGAAGCTGTACGGCCTGACATTCACCGAGGTCACCGGCACGATCCCCGTGTTCCACCCGGACGTGCGCGTGTACGAGGTGAAGGACAAGGCCACCGGCAGGCACGTGGGCGTCTACTACCGCGACGACTTCGCGCGGCAGTACAAGCGCTCGGGGGCCTGGGCCTCCGGGTACCGAGGCCAGCGCACCTTCGACGGCCCGATCACGCCGATCACCTCCAACAACAACAACTTCGTGAAGGGCGCGCCGGGCGAGCCGGTGCTCATCAGCCTGGACGACGCCGAGACGCTGTTCCACGAGTTCGGGCACGCGCTGCACGGCCTGCTGATGAACGTGACCTACCCCGGCCTCGCGGGCACACCGCGTGATTTCGTCGAGTTCCCGAGCCAGGTGCACGAGAACTGGGTGCTCACGCGTGACCTGCTCGACACCTACTTCCGCCACTACAAGACGAAGGCGCCGATGCCGCAGGCCCTCGTCGACAAGGTGAAGAACACCGCGAAGTTCAACCAGGGCTACGCCACCGTCGAGTACCTCGCCTCGGCCATCGTCGACATGCGGCTGCACCTGCTGCCCGGCGGCGTGGTCGATCCCGACGCGTTCGAGCGCGACACGCTCACGGCCATCGGCGCGCCGAAGGAAGTGGCGATGCGCCACCGGTTGCCGCAGTTCAATCACCTGTTCACGTCCGACTCGTACTCGGCCGGCTACTACAGCTACCTGTGGTCCGACGTGATGGCGTCCGATGCGTGGGCGGCCTTCGAGGAAACGGGCAGCCCCTGGGATCCGGGCGTGGCGCGCAAGTTCAAGGACATCATCCTCGCCACCGGCAACCGCATCGATCGCGCCGAGGCGTACCGTCAGTTCCGGGGCCGCGAGCCGGACGTCAACGCGTTGCTGGCCAACCGTGGCTTCCCGACGACGACTCCGGCCAAGCGGTAGCGCAGGACGTCCCCCGCTCGACGATCGCGACGCACTCATCAGCGACCTCGAGGCCTCCATGGTCTCGAGGAGCGCGCCGCGTTCGACGCCCGTTCGATCGGCGGCGTGCGCGCCCGGCTCTGCAGGTACGCCTGGCGGGCCAGCAAGAGGTCATGCCGTTGTGAGGATTTGCGCCCTAGCGGGCCGCCCGCCCGAGGCGTAGAGTCATGAGAAGGAGGGCGACCGCTCCAGTCGCGCCCGCATGATCAGGCTTCGGTCGTTGTTCGGACGCGTCTCGCCCGCCGCGCTCACGGCCGTACTGATCGTGGTGCCCCTCCTGATCGTCGCGGGCGCGAGCGTCACGGCGATCCTGACCCACAGGCAAGTGACGACCGTCCTCGAGACCCTCACCCACGCCAACGACCTGCAGCGCACCACGGCGGCGCTGTTCGCGGCGGTCACCGACGCCGAGACCGGTGCACGCGGCTTCCTCGTGACCGAGGATGCCCACTTCCTGGAGGCGTACACCGCCGGCGCCGCGCGCGTGCCGCCGCTGCTCGCCACCGCCGTGGCCACCGCCGTGGCCACCGCCACCTCCCCCGATGACGCCGCCCGCATGACGCAGGTGCAGCGCCTGGTCCACGAGCGCATGCGGGTCATCGATGGCCGCGTGGCCGAGGGGCGCCAGGGGCGCTTCCTCACCGCACGCGCCGCCGTGGCCCAGGGCGAAGGCAAGCGCCTCATGGATGCCCTGCGTCATGTGATCCAGGGCATCGACGTCGAGCAGACCCGCCTCCGCGCCGACCGCACTGCGGCGCTGCGCTCGCTGCTCCGGGTGCAGGCCATCGCGCTATGGAGCCTGCTGGCCGTGTTCGGCGTGGCGCTGGTCGGGGGCGTCCGCGAACTGCGGCGACGCCTCCACCATCACGAGCAGATCGTGACGATGTGCGCCTGGTCGCACACGATCCGCGACGGCGAAGCGTGGGTGTCGATCGAGGACTACCTGCATCGACACTACGACGTCACGATCTCGCACGGCATCTCGCCGGAACAGTTCGAGATCGCGGCCCGCACGATCGACGCGGCCCGCAGTCGACGCCAGCCATCCGTGTAGCGCGACCATCGGCCCGAACCGCCGGCCAGTCCGCCACGGGCGGCAGGCCACCGTGGCCTCGGTGCCGGTTGCCGCGGCGCCGCTCGACGCGGGCACGACGTTTCCATGGTTCTGACACAACTTTGGTTATGGGACGGTCTAGGATGGGCCGCACCAGCAGCAGGGCTGGCCCCTTCCTGGGAGAGTCAGATGACCAGAGGCCTTGCCTCAGTCGCCGCCCTCGTGTGGCTCGGCGTGTCGGCCACCGTCGCCGCACAGGCGCCGCAGGGGCCACCCCCGGGTGGTCCGCAGGGTGGTCCGCCGGGCGGCCGTCCGCCGATGAACTTCCCCACGCCCAAGAACCTCCAGGTGTTGCCCAAGGAGATGGACGGGCGCGCGGTGGCGGGCGTGATGCGGACCTTCACGCAGGCGCTCGGCGTGCGCTGCGTGTACTGCCACGTGCCGGGCGCCAACGAGCAGGACCTCAGCACCTACGACTTCGCCAGCGACGAGAAGGCCAACAAGAAGGAAGCGCGGTCGATGCTGAAGTTCACGATGTCGCTCAACCGCGACTTCCCCACCGATGTGGGCGACCCGCCGGCCGCGGGCACCCGCGTGACGTGCTGGACCTGCCATCGCGGCGACAAGGAACCCCAGACCCGTCGCCCTGATCAGCCTGGCGCGCCCGGTGGTGCCGGCGGCCCAACTGGTCCGCCGCAGGGGGCTCCGCAGGCACAGCCGCCTCGCCCGCCGCTGTTCTAGGGCGGCAAGTGCGGTAGCATGCGGCAGTCCACACGACTGCTGTCGTATCCCCGGGAGAACGTACCGATGCGTCGTCTCGTGCCCCTCGCCGCCTTCGTGCTGTGCGGCACCGTTGTCATGCTGGCTGGCCAGGCGCCCCAGGCGCCCGCGGCCGCGGCGCCACAGGCGGCTGCGCCGGCAGGCGGACCGCCTGCCGACTGGCTGCCGCCCACGCCGAAGAACCTGAAAGTGCTGCCGAAGGAAACCGACCCGAAGCAGCTCATGGAGATCATGCGCGGCTACAACGCGGCGATGGGTGTGCGCTGCGTGTACTGCCACGTCGCCGGGCCCGATCCCAACGACATGTCGGCGTACAACTTCGAGAGCGATCGCAAGGAACACAAGGAAGCGACGCGCGCGATGATGAAGTACACCGACGCCGTCAACCAGGCGTTCCCCAAGGAGGTCGGCGACCCACCCAAGCCGGGTGAGTCGTACGTGACCTGCTTCACGTGCCACCAGGGCCAGCGGCACCCGCCGCTCAAGCCGAAGGCGGCAGCCCCGGGGGCGCCGGCGGCGGCAGCGCCGCCCCGTCCGTAGGGCGCAGGCGGGCGTTCGGGAAGGGGCGCCCGCCTTTTTCGTTGACAATACGTGTTCAAACACCTATTGTCATCACATGCAGACGGACCTGCAGGCCGAGCTCAAGCAGACACGCCCCTTCCGCTCCCCCGTCGAGGAGCTGTTCGTCGGACTCCAGCGCACCGCGGCCGTCCTCGAGCATGCCTTCGAGACGGCGCTCAAGCCCTCGGGCACCACGAGCACCCAGTACAACGTGCTGCGGATCCTCCGCGGGGCCGGCGACCAGGGCCTGTGCCGCACCGAGGTCGGCGCGCGCATGGTGCGCAGGGTGCCAGACGTCACCCGACTGCTCGACCGCATGGAGGAAGCCGGCTACATCGCCCGCACCCGTGGCGGCGACGACCGCCGCTACGTGACGACCCGCATCACCCCCGCAGGCCTGCAGATCCTCGCCGAGTTGGACAGGGTGGTGCTGGCCTTTCTCGACCGCTACACCGACGTGATCGACGCCCACACGCTGCCGGTGCTCAACGAGGGCCTGTCGGCCTTGCGCCGCGCCACCGACCGTTCATGACCCCTCGGGTCGCCCCCGAGGTTTCGCCCCCCAACTTCAGGAGAACAGCATCATGACCACTGCCACTGCCCCCGCGCTCGCCACCTACGCCGTCGATCCCGCCCACTCGGAAGCCACCTTCACGGTGCGCCACCTGATCACGAAGGTGCGCGGACGCTTCGCCGAGTTCGAGGGCACGATCGGCTTCGACGCCGAGGATCCGACGCGCTCGACGGTCGCGTTCACGATCAAGGCCGCGAGCATCGACACGAACCAGAAGGACCGCGACGCGCACCTGCGCTCGGCCGACTTCTTCGAGGTCGAGAAGTACCCGACCATCACCTTCACCAGCACGGGCATCACCGCGTCGGGTGACGGCGCGTATGCCGTGACGGGTCACTTCACGATCCGCGACGTCACGCAGGCCATCACGCTGCCGGTCACCTACCTCGGCACGGCCAAGGATCCCTGGGGCAACCAGCGCATCGCGTTCGAGGCCGAGACCACGATCAACCGCAAGGAGTACGGCCTCATGTGGAATGCCGCACTCGAGACGGGCGGCTTCCTCGTCGGCGATGAGGTGAAGATCGCGCTGTCGATTCAGGCGGTGCCGGCGCAGTCCTGACGCCGCGCGCGGCGGGCGATCACCTCGCCTGCCGCGCCCTTCTCGCCGCCCAGGCACGGCACACCGGCCACAGCAGGGCGAGCACGATCACCCACGCCACGTACGTGACCCACAGCGGGTACCCGAAGCCTCGCGGAAACGCGCTGGCCGGCCCGCCCATCGACGGCACCGGCATCCACGCGAATCCCCACACCGCCTCACCGTAGCGTGCCCACGCCGCCGCCACCGCGAAGGCGTGCAGCAGCGCGAAGTGCGCGACGTAGAAGAACAGCGGCACGCGGCCGAACACCACGAGCGGATGCCCGGGCGCCGGATGGCGTGCGTCGAGCCAGGCCAGGAGCCAGGCAGCCGGCCCGAGGGTCATCAGCAGGAACGCCAGCGAGGGCGGGTACTTGGTCGTGTTGAGGAACGACACGAGCGTCAACACGCCCGACGACTGCCACGACCAGCGCGCCGGATCGCCGTACGCATTCATGGCGCGCAGCACGACGAATCCCGCCACGGCCGCCGCGCCGCCACGCAGGAGCCACCGCCGGCGGTCGGCCACGGTCCAGGTGAACAGGGGCGCCATGGCGAACCCCGCCACCATCACGGCCATCCACGGCACGAGCGGATAGCCCACGACGGCGACGATGCCGCCCGGTGTGATCACGCCAGGCACGTGCAGCACCCGCCACGCGCCGGCCCACGCCCCCAGCGACTCTGGCGACACGCCATCGGCGAGATGGTGCAAGGCGATGACCGCGCCACTCCCCCACAGCAGGACGCGCACCGGCAGGTACTGGAGCGCCGCCAACGCCACCATCGACATCCCGAGCATCCACAACACGAGCAGCAGCACGGGCCATGCCGGCGACCACGAGAAGGTCATCGCCAGTCGCATCACCGTCAGCTCGAGCACGATGAGGCCGAGGCCTCGCGACACGAGATAGCGAGCCAGCGACCCGTGTGTGTCGTCGGGCCGTTGCAGGCGCAGCCACGCGCCGGCGCCCGCCGCCCACGCGAAGACCGGCGCGCACAAGTGCGTCACCCAGCGCGTGGCGAACAGCAGCGGCGTGGTCGTCGCCAGATCGGTCGGGGCGCCGGTCATGGCGCCCGCATGGAAGAAATCACGCGCGTGGTCGAGCGCCATCAGCACGATGACGAGCCCGCGCAGGGCATCGAGGGACGTGACCCGGGTTCGCAGTGGGAGAGCCAGGAGAATGGCTCCGCGGGAGGGGCGATTCCAGCGCCGCTCCCGCGGAATGCCTCAGGTGAGGCGCCAGGCCGGCGGGCACAGCCGGCCCCGGCGGGCTACGACTTCAGCTCGTCGACCTTCTCCGTGACGGCGTCGGCCACGGCCGAGGCCTTCTCGGCCACCGTGCCGGCCACGTCCTTGCCGGTCTCGAGCACGGCGTTGGCGGCGTCGGTGGCCCCGTCGGCGACATGGCTGGCCACGGCCGCGCCCTTCTCGGCCACGTCCTTGCCGGTCTCGACCACGGCGTGGGCGGCGGCGGCGGCCCCGTCGGCCACGTGGCCGACCACGGCCGCGCCCTTCTCGTAGGCGGCACTCGCCGCGTCCTTGGCGTCGCCCGCGAGCTCGACGGCCTTGTCCTTCAGGTCCCCGGCCACTTCGGAGGCAGACGCAACGGCGGCGCTCGCCAGTTCCGAGGCGGATTCAGCGGCAGCGGAGGCAGCGTCGGCAGCCTGGTTCAGCGCGTTGGTGGCCATTTCAGCGGCCTTGTCGATCATGCTCATGTCGGGATCTCCTCGAGGGCGCGCCGGGCGGCGCGCGACTCCCCGAATCGTAGGCGCAGGCGGTTGGCACCGACACTGTGCGAAGGGCTAGCTCACGGGCGACGCGCGGCCGACTCTGCCGTGGCTTGCGCTTGCCGGCGAAGCAGGTAGGCTTGCACCGCGTGCTCCCCGTGATCGTCGTCGAGTCGCTCCGCAAGTCGTACGGCAAGGTCCAGGCCGTGCGCGACGTCTCCTTCGAGGTCCAGGCCGGCGAGATCTTCGGCCTGATCGGGCCCAACGGCGCGGGCAAGACGACCACGCTCGAGTGTGTGGAAGGCTTGCGTCGCCCAGACGCCGGCCGCATCCGCGTGCTCGATCTCGATCCGGTCCGCGATGCGCGGGCGCTCCAGCCGCGCATCGGCGTCCAGCTGCAGGAGGCCCACCTGCAGAAGCGCATCACGGTGCGTGAGGCCCTCACGCTGTGGAGCCGCCTCTACACCCACACCGTCGATCCCGATGCCCTGCTGCTGCAGTTGGGCCTGCAGGAGAAACGCGACAGCTGGTTCATGACGCTGTCGGGCGGACAGAAGCAACGACTGTTCATCGCCCTCGCCCTGATCCACGACCCTGAAGTGGTCTTCCTCGACGAGTTGACCACCGGCCTGGACCCGCAGGCGCGACGCGCCATCTGGGATCTGGTGCGCGGCATCCGGGCGCGCGGCAAGACCGTGGTGCTCACCACGCACCTCATGGAAGAGGCCGAGCGCCTGTGCGACCGCGTCGCCATCGTCGATCACGGCCGTGTCATCGACGTCGGCTCACCCGAGGCGCTCATCGGACGGCATTGCCCCGACGTGTCGGTGCGCATCGCGAGTGACGATGCCCGCACCGCGACACTGCTGTCGGCCTGCCGCTCGGTCACCGGCGTCGAGGCGGCGGGCGCCGGCGCATGGCTCGTGCGGGGAACCGGGCCGGACTTCCTTGACGACGTGCTGGCGTGCCTGACGACCAACGGCGTGCACGTGCGCGCGGTGCAGTCGCAGGTGGCGACGCTCGAGGACGTCTTTCTCCGGCTCACGGGCCACTCCATCAGGGACTGACACGATGCTGCGTGGACTCTGGACGCTCACCTGGATCGAGACCAGGATCTTCCTCCGCGAACCGCTCGGGGTCGTCGGCACGGTGGGCTTCCCCATCCTGCTGTTCCTGCTGATGCGACGCATGGGACGCGGCGTCCCGCAGACGCAGATGCCACCGCTGCTCGCTGGCGACCTTCCGATCTTCGCGGCCGTGATGACCGCCCTCAGTGCCGTCATCTCGCTGGTGGCCATCGTCGCCATCTACCGCGAGGGCGGCATCCTGAAGCGGCTGCGCGCCACGCCGCTGCACCCGGTGACCCTGCTGCTCGCGCACGTGATCGTGAAGCTCGGGTTCACCGCGCTGTCGCTCGGCGCGCTGGTGCTGGCCGGCGCGCGCAGCTTCGGACCGGCCTCGGGCGTGCCGCTCCTGTCGTTCGCGGCCGCGCTGCTGTTCACCACCCTCTGTCTGCTGTCGATCGCGTTCGTCATCGCGAGCCTGGTACCGACGGCGCGGTTCGCGCAACCGCTGGCCTCCCTCATCGTCTACATGATGCTCGGCCTCTCGGGCCTGCTCGTGAGCATCGACCGCCTCCCGCCGGCGTTGCAGGTCGTGGCGCACCTGTTGCCGCTCTCGCATGCGGTGTCACTGCTCCGCGGCGTGTGGCGCGGCGAGGGCTGGGGCGCGCACCTGCCGGAGGTGGCGATCCTCAGCGTGATGTTCGCGGCCGGCACGGCGATCGCGGCGCGCGTGTTCAGGTGGGAGTGAGGGAACGGCAGTCGGGAGTCGG
>NZ_JBIINP010000026.1:0-43784 GCF_044337415.1 Luteitalea sp. | reverse complement strand
TGGCGCGGCGAGGGCTGGGGCGCGCACCTGCCGGAGGTGGCGATCCTCAGCGTGATGTTCGCGGCCGGCACGGCGATCGCGGCGCGCGTGTTCAGGTGGGAGTGAGGGAACGGCAGTCGGGAGTCGGGAGTCGGCAGTGCACAGCACCTGTCGGCAGTCGGCAGTCGGGAGTCGGCAGTCCTGGCTTACGGCTGGCTGGGTGGCGGCGACGGGACGGTCGGCGCGGGCCCGGGCCAGGGCACGGTCCACTCGATCGGCGCGTCTGGCGGCACCCCTACCGGCCTGAGCCCGGGCGAGGCCTGCAGGTCGCTCCAGCGCAGGCGGCCATGCACGCCCCACGGCAGGATACGAACACGTCGCGCCGACGGCTCCACCCGCACCTCCACGAAACTCTGGAAAAACGGCGCCTCGTTGGAATCGAACAAGGCCGACAGCCACTCGGCCGAGAACGGCCACGCGCCGAGGTCGCGCGTCCACCACCACGCCGGCCGTCGCCACCACGGCGTAGACGATGCGATCTTGTCGGTGACGGCACGGCGCCCCGGGTAGAAGCCCCAGCGACGAGTGGCAGGGGTCTCGGGCCAGGCCAACGCGGTGCCGAAGCTGAGGTACGCACCGCCGCCCCCATTGACCCAGTGGTACATCGGCGCGGCAGTTCCGCCCGCGCCCGCCGGTTCTTCGTAGTACTCGAGGTCGTGCGTGTCGCCAGCCATCACGATGGCCGCGCCGTGGCGACGCAGCAGCGCGTGAATCGCGGCGAACCCCGTCGGATCATCGTCGTCGGGATCGGCCAGGTACTGCCCGCCGGCGTACAGCGGGTGCCCCAGCACGGCCATCACGAACTTGCCGCGCGCGGCCTGCAGCGCCGACTCGAGCCAGGCCCACTCTTCCTCGTCCACCCGACGCGCCACGCCGGTGTCGACGGCAATCAAGGCGAAGTCCTCGGTCTGCACCTGGAAGAACGGCGCCCGCTGCTTCGCCACGGTGATGCCGTACTCGCGGCCCAGCCGAGCCGCCTTGGCGATCAACGCCTCGATGTCACCGTCTGTCGTGGTGGTGATCCGGCCGTCGACCTCGATGCGGGCGCGCATCGCGAGGCGCGCGGCCGACGGCTCGAGGAACGTCGCGGCAAACCCCTCGAGCGCGTCGTACCAGTCGTGGTTGCCCGGGATGGCGTAGATCGGCACGCGCACGCCCTTGAACGGCAGCCAGAAATTCGCCTCGTAGTTGCGCATCGCCCCGGTGGGGTACACCACATCCGACGAGAGCACCACGAAGCGCACACCCGGCTGCCCCGCAGCCTGCCACAACGAGTCGCGCAGCACGTGCTGCGACGCGTCGCCCTCGCCCGTGTCGCCAATCACGAGGAACCCGAAGTCGCCGCGCGCCGGCATGTCGGTGGGCGCCACGGCGAACGCCTGCGCACCGGTGCCCACGGGCAACCCCGCACGAACGCGCTCGATCATCTCCTCGCGCCACGTGTCCGTGCGCGCCTCGGCCCAGGAGTTCCACACGCCCGCCGCCCAGTTCTCCGTGTCGAAGTACCAGCTCATGCCCCACACGGGCACGGTGGCCGCGATGACCGCCGACACCGGCAGCCCGATCCGCAAGCCACGGCGGATCGCGGTGCGGGGCGAGTACCGCGCCTGGCGGAGCCGGATGGCGAAACGCAGGCGCGCATCGAGCCAGAAGCGCGCGATGCGCTGCGCGGCCCGCGCCAGCCGGGACGGCCAGGTGCCGAGCGAGAGCCTCCACGCCGCACGCTCGAAGGGACGCGTGATCTTGCGGAACCCGACGCGCGCCGGGACCACCACGAACGCGGCGACCAGCAGCGCGATGCACCAGTCACCGAGCACCGCGACCGTCGGGGAGAGCAACCCGACGAGCGTGCGATCGAATCCCATGCGGCCGGCGTGCAGCGCGAACAGCGTGGCCGTGAACCCCACGATCCACTCGCGGTCGAAGGGGCCGCGTGCGAGTTCCTCCTGTTCGATGCGGTCAGCGACCACGAGCATGTCCGGATGCTCGGCGAGGCCGATGTCGACGAGCGCCCGGTCGCCCGCGTCGGTCGGCGCGAGCACCGGGGAGGCCAGGACGTTCCAGGCCGATCCGAGGATGCGCAGGAACGCCGTGATCGCGATCGTGATCGGCTGGACGTGGTTTCTCAGCAGCAGGATGGCCAACCCGAGGACGAGATTGGCCAGCAGCGGCAGCAGCCACAGGCGGTAGTCGGCCGCGGCCTGCGGCGCGCGCATGGCCACGACGCCGCGCCAGGCGTAGCGCAGGGCGTCGAGCAGGAACCAGCCACCCAGCACCACCATGAAGGCGCCGGCGACCAGCGAGCCGCCGCTGAGGATCAACAGGCCGAGGGCGGCCGTGCTCGCGCCGTTGGACCAGGCCGCGCGCGCGTCGGCGTTGCGGGCACGCCTGAACCCGTCGTAGACCTCGAGCAGCCCGGCCAGCACCAGGAAGAAGCCGACGCGGTGCATCGTCGTGCCGCTGGCGAGCGGCGCGATGAGCGACAGCCCCGCGAGGACGAACAGGGCCACGCCGACCCCGCGCACGTGCGAGGCAGGCGGCGACGGCGGGGAGTCTGGGGACGGCGACACGGTCGGGCTCGGCCCATTAGGCCGAGCCGGTCAGGTGCGAGTCAATAGCCGGGCCGTGATCAGGCATCGAACGCGACCGGCCCCCGTCGCATCCGAGGCCTCGACCTACTTCAGCTCGCGCAGCCAGATGTTGCGGAAGCTCAGCGGCTCGCTGGGATCGCCGTGGGCCTGGAGCTTGATGGGCGTCGGCCCGTGCGCCTTGTACGACGGCTTGCCGATGTACACGGTCTCGCCCGTCAGCTCGTAGCCGTACTGCACCAGCACGCCGTTGTGCAGCACCGTGACACGGGCCGGCGACCTGAGCGTCCCATCGGCGTTGAACCCAGGCGCCGTCCAGATCACGTCGTACGTGTTCCACTCCCCCGGCTTGCGCATCGCGTTGGCCAGCGGGATGGCCTGCTTGTAGATGCTGGCAGCCTGACCGTTCGAGTACGTCCGGTTGCTGTAGGAGTCGAGAATCTGCAGCTCGTAGCCGGCGTCGCCGCCACCCGTCGATGCCAGGAAGAGGCCGCTGTTGCCGCGCGCCTGGTCCTTCCCGGTGATGTTGGCCGGCACCCGCCACTCGATGTGCAGCTGATAGCTGCCGAACGAGCGCTTCGTCTGGATGTTGCCCACCGGCTTGTTGACGGTGAAGACGCCATCGGCCACGGTCCAGCCCGCCGGGCCGCCGCCCTTCACGTTCACCCACTCGTCGAGGTTCTTCCCATCAAAGAGAACGATGGCGTCAGACGGTGGCTCGGCTATGGTCGCGCCCGGCGAGACGACCCTGGGCTCGGGCTCCCACACCTCGGTGTCCTTCGGACTGGGCTTGGGGGTGGTCGTGGACTGCGGCTGTTGCGCGGCGAGGGACGCGGCGAGCAGCGTGGCGCACAGGCACGTTGCGGACAGGATGATTCGAGTCGTCATGGCTGTGTGGCGAATATAGCGCACCGGCTCGCCTGAGCCTGACGGGCCCGGCTCACGGGACAGGAACGCGAAGCCGGTCGAGCGAGGGCGTGCGTCGCACGAGGACACCGTCGGCGGCAGCCAGGCCGAACCACGCCCAGTTGGCATCGTAGTACCGGTCGTCGACCCGCATGAGCTGATCGAGGGCCTCGTCGCCGAGCTCCCGCGCGCGCCAGCTGCGGGCCCGATCCGGCACGACGCGGGTCATGGCCGGCAGGAAGGCCGCCGGGAAGCTGAGGGAGGTCTGCGTGGTGAGTGGCGTGCCGCCAGCATCGTAGCTGGTGACGAAGCGGCCATCCCTGGCCACCACGGCCTCGACGTGCCGCGCCAGGGTCGCCGACAGGTTGCAGGCCCGTGGGTCCCGCTGCAGCTGGCACGCGAGTTCGAGCCGCCAGGCGATGCGGATGCTGTCGAACGAGAACGTGCGCCCGAGCATGTGTCCCTCTGGCAGCGGCGACAGCGCCCCATCGGCCGAGACCATCGCGAAGTCGACGGGCAACGCCAGGGCGCCGGCCCCGAGCGCCTGCCCCAGCAGGCGGTAGTTGGCATCGGCGGCCTGGTCCCAGCGCCCCTCGGGATCGAGCCGCGCGAACCAGGCAAACGCGTAAGGATAGAAATACGAGAGATTGACGATGCGCTCGGCGCGCGCCCAGTTGCCGGCCGACGGACACCAGGCCTGCGCGACCGGGATGCCGGTGTGCATCCGGATGGCCCGCACGAGGGCCGCCGCACGCGAGGCGTACTCGGGCTCGTCGAAGGCGATCGAGGCCAGGGCCAGGGCCCACGCAATCTCGATGTCGCCGTCGGTGGCGGTGTTGGCGTCGCGCACCCGTCCCGTGGCCGGGTCCCAGAGCCAGGCATGCAGCCCATCCGGGCGATCCAGGTGCGCGTCGGTCCAGGCGAGCACGCGCGTGAACGTGGCGCGGTCGCGCATCCACACCGCCCGGACGAGTGCGTAGGACTGCGCCTCCGACGACACCTGCCCGTCGCGCAGCGGATCGACGACGGCTCCCGATGGCTGGACGTACGTCGCGAGGTAGCTGGACCACAGCGCGTCGAGGCGGGCGTCAGGAGTGCGCAGCGTCCTGCCCGTACGGCACGCGGTAGAGGCGCCGAGCGCGAGGACCAGGAGGACGCCTGCCGCGATCGTCCGCATCACCGTCCGATGGGCACCTGCACATCCACCGTGACCCGCTGCACGCGGTAGGCCATCTTGCGATCGTCGAAGACCATGCCGGACGCCCCCACTGACACCGGGCCGACGTCGCGACGGACGCTGCCCACCGCCGCGTAGCCGAAGCCCGTGCGGCTCTCGCTGCGAAGGTACTGCGGCGTGGCCGAGACGTCGACCTCCCAGGCGCCCCGGCGCACGATGGCCCGCAGCGTCGCCCCCGCCGTCACCTGCTGCTCGGGACTGAAGTAGCGCGGGTCGGACCGTTCCCACTGCTCGACGTACCCGTAGGGCTGCAGGGCGACCCAGGTGTCACGGCGGCTCGAGAGTGGCACCTGGTACTGCAGGTACGCCTGGGCCTGGCGGTTACCGTCGCTGAAGGTGCGCGCCGCGACGTTCCCCTGCAGTTCCTGGTGATCCGTGATCGGCAGCACGGCGCCGACGCGGAGCCCCGTCGCATGGAAGTCGCCGGGGATGCGTGCGAGATCGGTGATGCGGTTGTAGCGCATGCGCGCATCCCACGTGTCGGCCCGCCACGGCGACTCGCGGAACGCCTCGACCTGCACCGCCTGTCCGCCGGTGTGGTGCCAGGCCCCGTCGACGCGCCAGAGGGGCTGCGTGGCACCGCGCGCCTGTTCGATGCCGATCTGGCCGCCCAGTGTCGTGCGCTCGGTGGGAAACAGACGGTCGATCACGATCGTCGCGGCCGAGCGGTCGAAGGCGGTTGCGCCCTGACTCACGCGCCCCGTGGCCCACTCCCCGGCGAGGCGTGCCCGATCGGTGGGCCGAAGCGACAGTCGTCCGGCCACGCTCGCGTGCCGGAAGTCGTTGGTGTCCCAGAACACCTCCGTCGGGATAGCCGCCACCGGCCGACGTTCCGCGCCGAGCCCCTCGAGCCGCGATGCCGCGTCTTCGGCGCCCGCGCGAGATGCGTCCGTGTAGTTGGTGCGGGCACGCCAGAGGTCGCCCCGGCCGTGCGCCAGGTCGCCACGCGCCAGCCAGAACTCCCCTGCCGGCGTGGCCCCACGGGCCAGCGCCTCGCCGAAGCGCACGTAGGCGTCGAGCGTGCGTCCACGCGCCTGCGACGTGCGCGCGAGCCACGCGAGCCACTCACCCGTGATCGGCGCCGACGCGCGGGTGTCGTCCAGCAGGTCCTCGAGCAGTGCCGCCGCTTCGCGCGGCTGCCCGGCCAGGTGTCGTGCCTGCGCCTCCACGTACATGGCGTCGGCTCGCACACCGGCATCGGCACGCGCCCGCGAGGCCCACAGGGCCGCATCGGCCGCATGGCCAGCGCCGAGGTGCGCGCGCGCGAGTTCGAGTTCGAGTCCTACTGGCGTGGCGCCCGGCGCCGCGAGGTGCCGCTCGTACCACACGAGCGCATCGGCCGGCTGCCGCGCCATCGCGTGCAGGCGCGCCGCCTCGAGGCACTGCGCGGCATCGGCATGCCCGCTGCTCCAGGCCTCGTCGTAGGCCGCCATAGCCGCCTCCGGGCCAACGCGGGCGGCGGCCCACGTGAGCTGCCGCCAGTAGCCCTCGCCGCGCGCCGCGCTCGGCACCTGGCGCCACGCATCGAGGGCGGCGCCGTGTCGACCTCGCTGCGCCTCGAGTTCCGCCACTTCTGCCAGAGCGCACCCGCCGACGGGGTCACGGCGAGCAGCCTGTCGTACTCGGCCAGCGCCACATCGATGCGCTGCGCGGCCTCGGCCTGCCCGGCGAGCCAGCGACGTTCGTCTGGGGTGAGGCTGCGGTGGCGCGCCAGCGACAGCAGATGGTCCACGGCCCGCCCCGGCTGGCCGCGATGCGTCTCGATATCGGCCGCCACGCGCCAGAGGTCGGCATCGGCCGGCGCGCGCAAGGCCACGGCGATTGCCGCGGCAGCGGGCGCCCAGTCACCGGCCTCGGCGTAGGCGCGGGCAACCTCTGCCTGCACCGCCGGGTCGTCGGCCCACTGCGGACGCGCCGCAAGGGCGCGGCGCCAGGACTCGACCGCGGCGCGGGGATCCCCCACCCGCCGCCACAAGCGCGCCTCCTGCGCCAGGCGGTCGGCGCTCGGGCCCACGCGGGTCTCGAGTCTCTGCAATTGCGCGATCGCCTCCCGCGTGCGGGCCTGCTGCTCGAGGAGCGCCACCAGTTCCTCGAGGCCTTCTGCCGATCCGGGCGTACGCGTGGCACGCTCGTACGCTGCAATCGCCTGGTCGATCTGCCCGGCGGAGGCCAGTTGGCGGGCAAGCGCCAGATGCGTCGCCGCCTGGGCCGGGTCGAGCGCCGCCAACTGCGCCAGGGCGCGAGTCCGCGTGTCGGACTCGCCGCGTCGCCGCGACACCTCGGCCAGGAGTGCCCACGCCGCCGCGTCGCGCGGATGTCTCGCCAACCAGTCAGGCAACAGCACGGCTGCGCGCTCGTCGTCGCCGGCCCAGGCCGCGGTGAATGTCAGGAGTTCCAGCGTGGATGCCGTGACGGGCAACCCCGCCGCGACTCGCGACGCCTCGGCGCGCTGCCCGCGCTCGGCCAGCCACCACGCGTATCGGACCCGCGCCTCCGGGGTCAGTGCGCCCTGCGACATCAGCATGCGGTAGTCGGTATCGGCCGCGCTCGCCAGCCCCGTCTGCTGGAACGCCCACGCTCGCGCCGTGCGTTCCTCGACCGTCGGCACCTCATCGGGGTGACGCTGCCAGAGCTCGGACACCTCGCGGAACCGCCCGAGTGCCGAGGCGATGCGTGCCTGCGCGCGCCAGGTGGTCGGATCGTCGATCCGGCTCAGCGTCTCGTACGCGGCGGCCAGATCGCCGGAGGCTTCCTGCGCCGTGGCCACGGCGACCAGCGTCGCCTCTCGACGAGCGGGATCGAGGGTCGCCAACCGGAGTCCGAACGTGATGGCCTGCGGCCAGCGGTGCCGCTGCATCGCCGCGTCGAGCGCACGGGACAGGGCGCCGACGTCATTCGGATCCTGCGCCAGCACCCGATCGGCGGCCGTGGCCAGCAGGTCGGGCTGCCCCGCCTGCGCCATCAGCGCCAGCCATCGCTGCCGTACCGTGGATGTGGCAGGTACGTCAGCCGCGACGAGCACCTGCGCGGCCTCGACGTTCGCCCCACGCGCCAGCAGCGCCGAGGCGAGGCCGAGACGCGCCTCGATGCGCGCCGGGTCGAGGCGGAGCGCCGTCGCGAAGGCCTGCTCGGCCTCGCGCGCCCGACCGAGATCACGCTCGACGCCGCCCAGCACCTCGAGCACCGCCGGGTCGCGTCGTTCGGCGGCCGTGGCGCTGCGCAGTACCGCCGCCGCCTCGGCAGCACGCCCCGCACGATGCAGGCGCGACGCCTCCGCGCCGACCGACCCGTGGTCGCGCGGCGACATCCACCACGCGGTCCCGAGGGCCAGGGCCAGCCAGACGGCGACGACCGCGACGCGAAGCTTCCTAGTGCCGGGCCGGGAGGGCATAGAAGGTCACCGGGTCGCGCTCGCGCTGCCAGCTGTGCTTGTCGAGCGCGGCGATACAGACGTGCGAGAGCGACCAGATCGCCATGGCCGACACGCACGCGTTGGCCGCGACGATCCGCGGCGACGTGGTGTGCATCAGCAGGGCGTAGAAGGGGCCGATGGCGTTGGCGAGCAGCAACGCCAGCTGCGGCGTGAGCGCGACGATGGGCGGCCAGGCGCGCGCGCGCCGCGCGGGCCGCTGGTTGTTGACGGTGTAGCCGGGCTTGCTGCGCGGGTACCACAGCGCCCGGATCGTGTTCACGGCGTAAATCGGGAAGAGCCCGACCAGCATCTGGAACTGCTTGCCCGGCTCGTGGTGGTGGAACAGCCACCGCATCGCCAGGGTCATGGTGAGGAAGTACAACGTGCGGAAGAGCGCGAAGTCGATCTCGCGCCCGGTGAGCACGGTGTGCCCGGTGACGTAGGTCCAGATCGGGATCAGGTAGAACAGCGGCGCGATGAAGCCGGCCGTGATGTAGGAGTAGCCGATGATGAAGTAGTTGATCCGCTTCTGCCACGCGAGGCCGCGCTGCAGCAGGGGGTTGCGCCAGAAGAAGAGGCGCATCGTGTCGAAGGCCCACTGGCCCCGCTGCTTGTACACGCCCCAGACCGTGTCGGGCGCCAGGCCGGCCGCCAGCGGATACGGGTAGTACATGGACTTCCAGCCGCGCGAGTGGAGTTCGTACGACGTGGTCAGGTCCTCCACCAGGTTCCAGGTCGCGAAGCCACCGTTCTCGTCGAGGGCCGCGCGGCGATACAGCACGCCCGACCCGCACGACAGCACCATGTCGTGCGCATCGAAGGCCGGCTGCAGCGTGTTGTAGAACACGAGGTCCTGGCAGTAGAACGGGTCGCCCTCGGGCACGAGGAACGACTGGCGCGACTGCACGAAGGCCGTCCGCGGAATGGTGAGGTACGGCGCCAGCCGCTCGAGGATGTCGGGCTCTGGCACCTGGTCCGCGTCGAGCGTCATGACGTACTCGCCGTGCGCCCGCGCGAGGCCGTAGTTCAGGTTGCCGGCCTTGTAGTCGGCGTTGCCGGCGCCGTCCCTGGCTCGCGACACGTACACGGCGCCAAGCCGTGCCGACAGTGCCTCGACCTCCTCGCTGCCCTTGTCGTCGAGGACGTAGACGGTCTTGACGCCGGGCCAGCGCACCGCGAGCGCCGCCTGGAGGGTGCGGGTCACCACAGCAAGCGGCTCGCCGCACACGGTGATCAGGATGTCGGTGGGTACCGCCTGCAAGGACATCGGCGCCACCACGGGCTTGAAGCGCATGCGCCACGCGCCGGTGGAGGCAAGGATGAACAGGCCGAGGCAGCCGATCTCGGCGCCGAGGAAGGCACCGCCGATCAGCGGATGGCTCCAGTCGATCACGCCCGCCAGCCAGGCCAGGTATGCGAGGCCTGTGACGATGGTGAGCATCGCCAGCCCCTGCGCACGGAGTCGTCGGACGCGATCCTCGCGATCGCCATGGCGACGGTAGACGATGGTCTGCGGCGCGAGTAGCTCGACGAGGAACGGCCCGAGGACGGGAAGACGCCCGAGCAACCTCATGACCTGCCAATCAGCAGGAGGTACCCGTGCGTGAATGCTGGCCCGCTATGTGCTTGGCACGTCAGGGGCTGGCGGCTGGACGGGCGCCTGATGCCCGCGGCTCCCCGATTCGCCCGACACCCAGAGCACGCCGGCGCGCGCCTGGCCCGCGCGAGGCAGGGCCACGAGGCGGGCTTCGGTGCTCACGCGCGAGCCGTCCTTGCGGAAGTCCTGGAAGCGACCGACCCACTCCTGCCCTCCCATCACGCCGCGCAGGCGCTCGGCCATGATGGTGCGGGCCGCGTCGGGGAATCGCTCGAGGACCGAACGGCCGATCATCTCTTCGGCAGACCAGCCCAGCAGGCGGGTCGCGGCTTCGTTCCAGAAGGTGACGCGCCCGGCGGGATCGGTGGCCATCACCGCATCGCGCTGCCGCCACAACGTGCGGTCGTCCCGCTGCGCCACCATCTGCAGGCGCTTGCGGTCGTCGATGTCGATCCACACCCCCACCCACTTGAGCACGGTGCCGTGCTCGCCGGTGAGCGGCACCCACTCGGCCTCACACCAGCGGTAGTGGCGCGGCCGCGTCTGCAGGCGGTACTCGGCCTTCTGCGCCTGGCCGGTCCGCACGGCCATGGTCCACAGCCGCCGCACCTCCTGCACGTCGTCGGGGTGCAGCAGATGGAGCCAGCCCCACCCGGCCGCCGCCGTCGCGTCGCCGTCGAGAAAGGCCTGGGCACGCGGGTTGAGGTATTCGGGGCGGCCGTCCGGTCCGGTCACCCACACCATCTGCGGCAGGACGTCGAGTAACCGCAGCGTCGGCGAGTCGGCCGGCAAGGGCCCAACGAGGCCGAGGTCGCCCGCCGCCGTCACGGGTCGCAGCGAGAACTCCGCGATCGGGTCGTCCTCGATCGGCGGCGGGGGCATGGGAGCCGGTGGCGGAAGGTCGGCCGGCCCTTCGGTGGCCTGGGGCTCGTGGAACGGCAACGGGTAGCCGTACGCAAGGAAGATGCGCTCGAAACGCCGCGTCAGCGACTCCGGCTCGAACGGCTTGAGGATGTAGTCGGTGATCCCGAGCTTGACGGCATCCATCACCAGCCGCTCGTCACGCGAGGCCGTCATCACGATCACGTTCAGCGAGCCGACGCTGGACGTCCGCCGCAGGGCCTTCAGTGTGCTGATGCCGTCGCGCACCGGCATGCGGAGGTCGAGGAGGAGCAGGTCGTACTCGGCGCGCTGGAGCGTGTCGAGGACGTACATGCCATCGGCGACCTCGCCGACCGTCGCGCCGAAGTTGCGCTCGAGCAGCCGCTTCAGGAAGCGCCGGGTGACCGAATCGTCGTCCGCGATCAGGATCCGCATGACGATCCAGGTATCGGTTGCGCGCCCCGGGCGCGAGCCACGCAGCCGTCGTGTCGTTCGGGCCCTGTCGTTGGACAGGCTCACGGCAGCCGTGTCGCGCGGCCGTTGCCACGCGGCGCTGCCCGCACGAGCACCGAGCAACTGACGTCACCGCCGGTGCTGATCAGGCCGACCTCCGCCAGCGTGATCCCGTCGCGCGCAGGGTCGGCCGTGGTCCAGCGCGTGGATGCGGGGGCATCGAGTTCCCCCAGGTCGCCAGCGGTCCGCAAGGCGGCGAGGACGCGTGACCCGAGCATCCAGATGAGGTCCTGCAACGTCGCGGCGATCGCCACGTCGTCGATCTCGCCGTACGGACGCCCCCGCGCCGCGAGTGCGCGCGCGACGTCGGGCGCGGCACGCAGCAGGATGCGGTAGTCGGCCTCTGGGCGTGTCATGCCGAGCGGCACGAAGGCCACCTCGTCGCCAGGGGAGGCAGGCGGGGCCGAGGGGTCCACCTCGACCTGCAGGCCGAGGTGCATGCCGAACACCTGGATCGCCGCCGTCTGGAGGTGGGCCCGAAGCGTGCTGGCCCGGCTGCCGGGCGAGCCAACGGACGAGCCGCCGCCCCCGTCGTCGTCGACCGACTCCGCCACGAGGTCGTCGAACTGGCGGCGGAAGGTCTCGGCGACGAAGGTCCGGTCGATCGTGCCATCGACCCCGGCCGGGCGCGACCCGCTGCGGCCGGGCATGGCCGCGATCACCGGCACGGAGGCGAGCCTGGGCATCGCTCGCAGCTTCTCGAGGAACAGCGGAGCCCGCAGCGGACCAATCTGCGGACCGAGCAGGATGACGCCAGGCGTCGTGTCCATGGCCATCCGCAGCCCCTGGGCGCCGCCCGATGCCGTCGCCACGGAGTAGTCGGGGCTGAGCGTGCTGCGCACGAAGTGCCGGAAGTCCCGATCGTCGTCGACGACGAGCACGCGCGCGCCCGGCGCCAGCCCGGCGCAGGAGCGCGGCGGTGTCGACAGCACGCCCGACGTCCCGAGCCGCGATACGAAGCGCGTCAGTCGCTCGGTGATCTCGGCGGGACGCAGCGGCTTGGTCACGTAGGTGCCGACGCCGAGTCCGATGGCCTCACGCACGCGCGATTCCTCGCGGACCGTCGACATGACCATCACCGGCAGGTCGCGCAGGGCCTGGTCCTTGCGGATCGCCTGCAGCGTCTCGAACCCGCTCATCACCGGCATCAGCAGGTCGAGCAGCATGAAGTCGTAGCTCTCCCGCTGGAGCAGGTCGAGCGCTTCGATGCCGTTGCTGGCATTGCTCGCCTCGCAGCCGAAGTCGCGCGCGAGGATACGCGAGAGGAGCAGGCAGACGGTCGGTTCGTCGTCGACGATGAGGGCACGCATCAGCAGGGCATCTCCGGCGCCGGAGCCGACAGCAGCGGCTCCAGCGCGTGGCGACCCTCGAGCACTTCCTGCTCGAGGGCGCGGGCAAGGGTGAGGACCGCCGGCGCGCCAGGGCGGTCACAGGCCACCTCGAGGCGCGAGGCGAGATCGGCAGCCCGGGTCCAGCCGACGTTCCCGAGCATGGTCGTGAAGCGATGGCCGACCAGCGCGAGACGCGCCAGGTCGCCTGTCGTCGACGCCTCGCGCAGCTCCGCGAGGCCACGAGGCAGGTCGCGCGTGGCGGCCGCGATCATGGCGGGCAGCACGCCGAGGCGCCGCAGCTCCGTGAGGACGGTCGGATCGAAGCGCGCGGTGCCGACGGCAGGCCCGTGCGTGCACGGCGCGGCGGCGTCGCGGCTGGCCGGTGTGGTGGGCAGCCAGCGGCGCAAGGCGTCGAGCAACGCCGACGGCCGGGCCGGCTTGGCGAGAAAGTCGTTCATGCCTGCGGCCAGGCACGCTTGTCGTGTCCCGGCCTGGATGCTCGCGCTGAGCCCGATGATCGGCACGCGCGGCAGCGACCGGTCGGCGCGTGCCGCGCGCGTGACGGCCAGTCCGTCCATGCCGGGCAGGCGGCAGTCCATGAACACGAGGTCGTAGTGGCGCCGCCGCAGCGCCTCGCACGCCTCTTCGCCCGTGGCGACGAGGTCGACCGTCACGCCGACGCTGTCGAGCACGCACTGCACGAGCATCTGGTTGGCGTCGTTGTCCTCGACGACGAGGACATGGCGGCCGGGGAGCGGTGCAGGGGCGCCGTGGGTGTGCGCCACATGCGGCTGCAGCGTCGCCAGCACGTGCGCGAGTGCCGACAGCCTCACCGGCAGGCGCAGGTGCAGGGGCGAGCCCGCCGGGCTGATTGCCCCGGGCGGCAGCAGGCACACGACCGGCACTCCGGCGGCAGTCGCGGCGGCGCGGTGCGTCTCGGCCTCGGGCGAACGCGGGTCCAGCAGGAGCACCACGTAATGCTCCGGCGCCCCTCCGAGGGCGGTGGAGAGGCACTCCGTGGACACCCCGAGCCGTGCCGCCTGGGCGCCGATGGCGTCCACCAGCAGCGGGTCGGGTGTGGCCAACGCCACACGCAGGCCCTGGCACCCGGGGAGCGCCAGCTGATCGCGCCGGCCCGCGCGCTCGAGCCTCAGGTCGATACGAAAGCGACTGCCCCGGCCGGGCGCCGTGTCGACCTCGATCCGGCTGCCCATCGCCTCGACCAGGCGCGAGGCAATCGACAGCCCCAGCCCGGTGCCGCCAAAGCGGCGCGCGGTCGCCTCGTCGGCCTGCATGAAGGGCTCGAACAGCCGGGGCACGTCCTCAGGCGGCATGCCAATGCCGGTGTCCTCCACCTCGAGCCGGCACACGACGTGAGCCCGCTCCTCGGCGAGGCGCTGCAGGCGAAGCGCGACGTGACCGGCAGGCGTGAACTTGACGGCGTTGCCGAGCAGGTTCCGCAGCACCTGCCCGAGGCGACGCGGGTCGCCGCGCACCACGTCGGGCAGGCGCGGATCGATCACGGCGGCCACCGACAGGCGACGCGCGCCGGTGGTGGCGGCCGCGATCTCGACGGCCTCCTCGACGACCTCGCGCAGCAGGAAGTCGACGTGTTCCAACTGGAGTCGGCCCGATTCGAGGCGCGCCGAGTCGAGGAGGTCGTTGACCAGGGCGAGCAGGTGCTCGCCACTCATGTGGATGGTCTCCACCAGGCCAGCGGCCTCGGGAGGCAAGGCCATCTGGCGGAGAAGTTCCGTCATCCCGATGACGGCATTCAGCGGGGTTCGGACCTCGTGTGTGACGGTGGCCAGGAACGCTGCCCCGGGGGCGTCAGCAGTCGGAACGAGGGGGGCTTGCACCAGCCGAACACATCGGCGCCGCCCAACGCATCTTTAGATAGTCGACAGGCTGTGGCGCATGGCCCCGAGGCGCACTGGCGCGCCTCGGGGCCATCTGCCACATCAGTCCTCGAACTGGCGGTACAGCGCTCCGCCAAGCACCCCGCCGAGCAGCGGTGCGACCCAGAAGATCCACAGCTGCTGGATGGCCCAGCCGCCCGTCACGAGCGCCGGTCCCGTGCTGCGCGCAGGATTGACCGAGGTGTTGGTGACCGGGATGCTCACCAGGTGGATGAGCGTGAGGCCGAGACCGATGGCGATCGGCGCGAAGCCCTTCGGCGCGCGCTTGTCGGTCGCCCCCATGATGATCACGAGGAACATCGCCGTCATCACCACTTCCATCACGAAGCCGGCCGTCATGGAGTAGCCGCCGGGCGAATGCAGGCCAACGCCGTTGGCCGCCAGTCCACCGGCGAGGTCGAAGCCGGGCTTGCCCGACGCCACCAGCAACAAGAGGGCCGCGGCCGCGATCGCGCCGGCCACCTGCGCCAGCGTGTAGGGCACGAGGTCGCGCGCGTCGAACCGTCCGCCAGCCCAGAGACCGGCAGAGACGGCGGGGTTCAGGTGACAGCCCGACACATGCCCGATGGCGTAGGCCATGGTGAGCACCGTGAGACCGAAAGCGAACGACACGCCCAACAGGCCGATGCCGACGTCAGGAAACGCGGCCGCGAGCACAGCGCTGCCACAGCCGGCGAAGGTGAGCCAGAACGTGCCGAGAGCCTCGGCGAGCAACTTGCGAGTCATCGAGAGGATTCCTTTCTTGCGCCTCCGAAGAGCGGCGGCGCGTGGGGTCCACGGTAGTGACCCGCTGGCACCCCTGCCATTGGCTCTTGGTGGAAGTCATCGTGTGCGGTCGCCTCACCTTGGGATAGTTGTCCCTGCCCCGCCCCGCTCCTATCGTTGACTGAGACAGAAATGAACGCCCCGGCGCGCATTGCCCTCGTGGATGACGACCCATCGATTCGACGAGGGGTGGCGCGCATGCTCGAGCTCAGTGGCCTGCAGGTGACCACGTTTGCGTCGGCCGAGGCCCTGCTGGCGGAGGACGCTGCTGGCGCGTTCGACTGCCTCGTGCTGGACATCCACCTTCCGGGCCTGAGCGGGCCGGAGTGTTACGGCGGGCTGCGGTCGCGCGGCGACGCGCCCCCGGCGGTGTTCATCACGGCGCACGATGCCACCGAGACGCAGGACATGCTGCAGCGCGTCGCGCCCGCCGCGTGCCTGCGCAAGCCGTTCCGCAGCCAGCAACTCCTCGAGGCCATCCGCGACGCGCTCCGGACCGAGCCATCCGGCACGCCCGTGCACGGGTAGTGCGCCTCCGCCCGTGCCGCGACGTCCCCAGTCACCAGGCGCGATGGCCCGGTGGCCCGCCCGCCTGCGCCTGCCGCTGATCCTGTTGGCGGCGACGCTCGCTGCCTCGGGGGCCCTCGGGCAACCCGCGCCGCGTCCGCTCGTCGAGGGCCGCAGCGCCACCCCGCCGACGGTGCTGGTCATCATCCCGCTGCAGCCAGGGCGGCCGCTCTTCGACACGATCGCGCGCGCCATCCTGGACGAGTTCCTGCGCGGCTCGCCGGCGCCGAGCGTCTCGCTCGAGTACCTGTACGACTGGCTCGATCCGCCCGAGGTCAACGCCCGCCAGTTGCAGTTCATCCGCGCCAAGTACGCGACCAGGCGCGTCGACGTGGTGATCGCCGTCGGTCACCCGGCCTACGCGCGGCTGCGCGAGGATGTCGGCCTGCCGGCGAGCGTCCCGATCGTCTTCATCGAAGGCAATCCCCGCCTGCCCGACGCCCCCAACAGCACCCGCGTGATCGCGCGCGAGTCGATTGCCTTGTCGTACGCGTTCGTGCGCGGCCTGCGCCCGGCGCCCCATCACGTGGCGCTCGTGGGTGGGGCCTCCTTGGCCGATCGCGTCCTCAACAACGCCAGCCTCGCGCAGTTGTCGCCGCTGGTGCCGGCCAATCATCTCCACGACCTCACTGGCCTCGGCCCCCAGGACGTGGGCGCCCGCCTCGCCGCGCTGCCCAAGGGCACGTATGTCCTGCTCGGCTCCGCACTGGCCGACGCCAGGGGCCGCCCCGTGTCGCACCCGTCGCTGCTGGCGGCCATCGCCCCCGTGGCGACCGGGCCGGTGGTGGTGTCCAACGACCTGGTGATCGACGAGGGCGTGCTGGGAGGCGTGGTCATCGGCGTGGCGCAGGCCGGACGCGCGGCGGCGCAGGTCGCCCGGCGACTGCTGGACGGCACCCCCGCGACCTCGATTCCCCCGCTCGACCTGCGCGCCGAGGCCGTGGTGGATGCGCGGCAACTCGATCGGTTCGGCATCAGCGCCAGTACTGTGCCGCCCGGGACGCAAGTGCGGCATCGTCCCATGAACACCTGGGATGGCTACCGGCTGTGGATCCTCGCGGGCGCCACCGTGCTGGCCCTGCAGACGGTCCTGATCGGCGGTCTCCTGTCCGAGCGACGGCGACGGCTCCGATCGCAGGAGGCCCTGGCGCAACGACTGCGCATGCAGGCACTCGTGGCCGACATCTCGTCGGCCTTCGCCGAGACCTCCGCCGATCGCGTCGAGACCCAGATGGTGCGCAGTCTCGAGCACGTCGGCCTGACGCTCGGCGCCAGCGACTGCGCGCTCTGGGCCTGGCAGCAGCCAGGCACGCCGCCGCGCCTCTTCTGTCGCTGGGTGAACCAGCCCGGCGCCCTGCCGGTGGTCACCGTGCTCGACCAGGTGTTGCTCGGCTGGGCCCGACCGCGCCTCGAGCGCGGCGAGGAAGTGCAGGTCTCGGATCTTGCGCAGGTCGTGCCGCCCCCCGAAGCGCTCCCGCCCACGCCGGTGGCCTCGGTGCTGATGTTGCCCCTGCGCGTCGACGGGCGCGCCGTCGGCGTCCTCTCGCTCACGCACCCGCACTCGCAGGCCTGGACCGCGCAGGTCATCGGCGACCTCCGTACGGTCGGCGGCATCGTCGCCACCGCGGTCGTCCGCGCGCGCGCAGCCGCCTCGAGCCGGGCGCAGCTCGAGACGCTGGCCCACGTGGACCGCGTGGCCGGCCTCGGGGAGGCGGCCGCCTCGATCGCGCACGAGCTGAGCCAGCCCCTGGCGGCCATCCTCAGCAACGCCGAGGTGGCCCACCAGTTGCTGGCGCTGCCGGCCCCACCGCTCCAGGAAGTGCGCGAGATCCTCGCCGACGTGATGGCCGACGACGAACGCGCCGGCGGCATCATCCGCAACATGCGCACGACGCTGCGCAAGCGCCGCGTCGAGGCCACGCCGGTGCACGTCAACGTCGTCGCCGCCGAGATCCGGCGCCTCGTGGCGCACGACGCGCGCATGCGACGCACGACCGTCGAGCTCGAACTGGGCCAGGGCGTGCCTCTCGTCTGCATCGACGAGACCCAGCTGAAGCAGGTACTGCTCAACCTGGTGGTGAATGCGGTCGACGCGATGAGCGGCGCGACGCTGCGCCAGCCGGTCCACCTGCGCACCAGCGCGCGCGACGACGGCGCGGTCATCGAGGTGCGCGACTTCGGCCCCGGCATCGCGCCCGACGTCCTGCCGCGCCTGTTCGACCCGTTCTTCACGACCAAGGCGGACGGGCTCGGCGTCGGTCTCGCGATCTCCCGATCCATTGTCGAAGCGGTCGGCGGCCGGATCTCGGCGGGCCAGGCCGACGGCCCCGGCGCCGTCTTCCGGATCTGGCTACCCGCTCTTCGCCCCGACGCCTCCGTGAAGGAGGCGTCGTGAGGCGCCGTGCGCTGCTGCTCCTGCTCGGCCTGCTCGGCGGCTGGCCGTCCGCGTCGGCCTTCAGCCAGACCATCACCGGCGACACCCGGCCCGTGGTGCTGGTGCTGGTGCCGGTGCAGCCGGGGCGTCCGATGTTCGACCTGCTCGCGCGCGGCGTGCTTGCCGAGCTGACGCGCTCGCAGGACCGGTCCTACGCCGTCTACACCGAGTACCTCTACGACCTCGCCGACCCGCCGGAACTCGCGCAGCAGCAGGAGGAGTTCATCCGGGCCAAGTACGGCGACCGCCGCATCGACGCCATCATCGGCTTCGGTCACCCCGGTTACCTGCTCATCCGCGAGACGCTGGGCCTGCCGGCACGCACACCCCTCGTGTACGTCAGCCAGGACCCGCAGCCGATGCTGCCCGCCACGGCGCAGCTCACCGTCCCGGCCGACGCCGCCGATTCGTACGCGTTCGTGGCGCGCCTGTTGCCGACGCCACACGACGTGGCGCTCATCGGCGGCAGTTCCGACAACGATCGCGCGCTGAACGCGCGGATCCGCGAGCGACTGCGCCCGCTGGCCACGGTGCGGTCGGTGACCGACCTCACCCAGCACACCCTCGCCGACCTGCGCGACCGCGTCGCCGCCCTGCCCGCCGGCACCGTGATCGTCGTCGGCGCCGGACAGGCCGATCGCGAGGGGCGCCCCTTGTCGGCGTCCATCCTGCTCGACACGATTCGTCCCGTGGCGCGCGGGCCGGTCGTGGTCACCAACGACATCACGATCGGCCAAGGCGCCCTTGGCGGCCTCATCTACCGGGTCGAGGACGTGGGCGCGCAGGCCGCCCGCCTCGTCGAGACCATCCTGCAGGGGGCACCGCCAGAATCGCTCGGCCGCGGGGTCGTCGCCAGCACGCCGACGCTGGATGCCAGCCTGCTCGCCCGCTTCGGCATCGATCCCGGCCGCGTGCCCCGGGGGACACGCCTCATCAACGCGCAGCCCTCGCGCTGGCAGGCTTCCCGTCCGTGGGTGCTGGGCGGGTTGTCGGCACTCGCGCTGCAGACGGCGTTGATCTTCGGTCTGGTCGCCGAGCGGCGGCGTCGACGGGAATCGGAGGAACGGCTGGCCGCGCGCGTCCGGCAGCAGGCACTGGTGGCCGACGTGTCCACCGACGTTGCCAACCTGCCCGACGGCGACCTCGAGCCGCAGATTGCCGCCGGCCTGGCGCATGTGGGCAGCGTCCTCGCCGTGGCCGAGTGCGCGCTGTGGGCGGTGGAATCGCCGACCCACCCGACGCTCGTCGCCCGCTGGCGACTCGAACCGGGCGCGACCGGCGCCTCGATGCTGGACGACGCGCTGCTGTCGTGGGCCGCCCCGATGCTCCTCCACGGCGAGGTGGTGCACGTCGACGACGTGTCGGAGGTCCTCGAGGTGTCGATGCCGCCGACCGTGGCGCGCGGCACGGCCGCACTCCTGATGCCGCTGCGCGTCGATGGACGGATCATGGCGATCCTCTCGGTGCGCCACGACGGGACGCGCGCGTCGTCGGAGCGAATGGGGGACGACCTGCGCACGGTCGGCGAGATGATGGCCACGGCCGTCGTCCGCAAGCGCACCGATGCGTCGATCCGCCAGCAACTCGACGTGCTGGCCCATGTCGACCGCGTCGCCGGCCTCGGCGAACTCGCGGCGTCGCTGTCGCACGAGCTCAATCAGCCGCTGACCGCGATCCTGAGCCACGCCGAGTCGGCCCTCACCCTCCTCGCACGCCCTGCGCCTCCCCTCGAGGACGTGCGCGGCATTCTCGCCGAGGTCATCGCCGACAACGAGCGTGCCAGCGGCATCATCCGGCACATGCGGGCGATGCTGAAGCGGCAACGCGTCGAGGCGCGCCGCGTCGACGTGAACGCCGTGGTGACCGAGATGCTGCGCCTCGTGGATCACGACACGCGCCTGCGTGGCAGTTCGCTGGATGTGCAGTTGCAGCCGGCGCTACCGCCGGTGCGCATCGACCCGACGCAGCTGAAGCAGGTACTGCTCAATCTGGTCGTCAACGCCACCGATGCCATGGCGTCGCGGACATCGCGCGAGGCCGTCGAGCTGCGCACGCTGACGCGCGACGGCGGCGTGATGATCGAGGTGCGCGATCACGGCCCCGGCATCCCGGACGAGGCGCTGCAGCGGCTGTTCGACCCGCTCTACACCACCAAGGCGGAAGGGCTCGGCGTGGGACTGGCGACTACGCGTTCGATCGTCGAGGCGGCGCGAGGGCTGATCACGGCGCAGAACGTGCCGGCAGGCGGCGCCGTGTTCCGGGTGTGGCTCCCGTCCTCGCCGGGCGAGGATTGACGCGAAGGCGGGAGGGAGCGTGCCGAGGCCGAGCGCCTCAGGTCGCGAGGACCGACGCGCGCAGCCCCGGTGTCTCCAGGGTCATCGCTGGGCCACTGGACCGATCGGCGCTTCGAGCACGCCGATCTTGTCGAGCAGCAACACGAGTTCGGGCACCGAGTTCACGCCCAGCTTGATGAGGCCGCGGGCGCGGTGGAACTTGATCGTGGCCAGCGTCAGGTTCAGGTCGTAGGCAATCTGCTTGTTCAACTGGCCGCGCGCCACACCGAGGCAGACCTCGCGCTCGCGTGGCGTGAGCGACTCGTACCGGGCGCGCAGCCCAGCCAGTTCCTGCGCCGTGGCCAGCATGCCCTTGTGGCGCTCGACCGCTTCGCCCACCGCATTGAGCAGGTCCTCGGAGCGGACCGGCTTGGTGAGGAAGTCCACCGCCCCGCCCTTGAGCGCCTGCGTCGTGGCGGGAATCGTCCCCTGGCCGCTGAGGAAGATGACCGGCTGGGTCCAGCCCGAGGCGCGGAGACGCTGCTGGAACTCCAGGCCCGTCATGTCCGGCATCTGCAGGTCGACCAGCAGGCAGCCCAGGACCGACGAGGGCTGGCGCTCCAGGAAGGCCGAGGGACTCGGCACGGGCTCCACGGTGTATCCGCCGAGGCGGAGCACGCGCCCGATCGCGGTCAGGAAGCTCTCGTCGTCGTCGACCGCGAAGACGGTGGCCGCCAGTGGCTGAGTCATGCTGGCGCAGGATGGTAGCGCAACGTGTGGCGGATGGGTAGGGCCAAACCCACGGTGTGTCACCTGCGCGACACACGGAGGTTCACTCCGGGACTTCCACGGGTGACGCCCCAAACTGACGGGTCAGCGTGCCGCGGCCAGCCGCTCACGGAGCCGCTCGGCGACCGATGCCTCCAGCGGGTCGGCGGCCGGCAGGGCCTTGAGGGCGGCGACGGCGGTGGCGAAGCGCGCACCGAAGGCCGCGCACGTGGTGCATTCGGCCACGTGCTCCTGCGCCAGGGCCAGGGTGTCTGGCGGAAGCTCGCCGTCCAGGAACTCGCTGAGGTGCTCCAGCACCTCGGAACACCACAGGCCGGCAATCAAGCGATCATCGGGCAGCATCGCACCCTCCCTCGCGCAAGGACACGGCCAGCCGCAGCCGCGCCCGGTGCAGCCGACTCTTCATGGCCGCGACGCCGAGGCCGAGCAACGCCGCCGCCTCGTCGCCCGGCACGCCATCGAGGTCGCGCAGGGTGAGGATCTCCCGGTCCTCGGGCGCGAGGCCGGCAAGCGCCTCAGCCACGCGGGCCTGCATCTGCCGATGCATCGCCTGCAGTTCCGGACTCGGCCCTCCCCACCCGGCCTCGAGGCCGAGTTGGTCGACGGGCGTGTCGTCGATCGCCGCGCGCGCATCGCGCTCCCGCCACCGGGTCGCCGCATGACGGGTGATCGTGAACAGCCAGCCACGGGCCGACCCGTCGCCGCGGAAGGCGCCGGCGGCCTGCCAGGCCGAGAGGAACGTCTGCTGCAACAGGTCTTCAGCCGCATCGGGCCGGGCGACCTGCGTGCGCGCGAAACGGAACACGCTCGCCTGGTGACGCCCCACGAACGCGTCGAACGCAGCGGCCTCTCCGGCCGCCGCTCGGGCCAGCAGTGTCGCGTCGGTCAGTTCGCCGTCCTGGAGGTGCGGGTCGGACACGTCGAGATTCCGAGCACAGTGTAGAGCGGGCAGCTGCTCAGGACGCCCGTCACGATCGGGACGAGCCCGAGGTAGCCCCACGCGCCGATGGTCCCGGCGTAGGCGGCCCCCACCAGCACCACGCCGAGGCCGACGCGAAGGACACGCTCGATGGGGTGGACGTTGACGGGCAGGAAGCGGCTCATGAGTGGTCTCTCCGGCTGGGCGTGCCGCGTGCATCGCGGCCACTGCAGAGAGAGAGCCGCGCCGCGCGAAAAGGATTCAGGGGGGGCGGCGTCGATGTCCGCGCCCCCCTCGCCGTTCTACCGACGGCGCGCGCCGCCGCCACCGCTCCCGCCGGTCCGCGGGGCGGGCCGGGCCGCGCTCCCGCCCGAGGGGCGCGACCGCGGCGTGGCGCCCATGCTGCTCGGCGCCGCGCGGTTGGTGCCGCGCTGCCTGGCCATCTGGTCGCGATCGAGGTCGCGGGTGTTCGCAGCGCCGGGCGACGGCCGCTGCCAGCCGCCCTTGTCGCGCGTCTCCCAGCCATTGATGCCGGGCCGGTGCACCGACCCGTCAGGCGCCGCGTACACGTCGTTCGGGCGACGGTCGCGGGTGGTCGCTCCAGCGGGACGCGTGGCGGGCGCGGGCCGCGTCGCCGGCACCGGGCGCGTGGCCGGCCGCGTGTAGCCGCCGTTGTTGGGACGGTTGTAGCCGGGTCCGTATCCGGGACGGTTGTAGCCGCCGCCATGCCCGGGGCGCACGCCCGGACGGGTGTAGCCGGGGCGGTTGTAGATGCCGCCCCCGTTCCAGCCGGGCCGGTAGTAGTTGTTGATGTTGATGTTGTTGACGTGGACGCTGTTCCACGACGGCCGGTAGTAGCCGCCGCCGAACCAGCCGACGCCGCCGTAGTACGGCCGCGGATACCAGCCCACCGCCATCGGCCCGACGCCGAAGCCGAAGCTCGCACCGCCGGTCCCCACGGCGAGCCAGCCACTGGGCCCGCCGAAGCCGACCGAGAAGCCCCAGCCGGTCCACGGGTTGTAGCTCGCGCCGAAGCCCCACGTGGCCGGATAGGGTCGATACCAGCCACCGTAGTACGGCGGATAGTAGAAGCCCGTCCCGTACACGATGGTGCCGCCCCACGGATACGCCCCCATGTAGCCCGGCGTATAGCCCACGTACACGACCTGCGGCGTCGCGCTGTACACCTCGACGTACCGGGTGTTGTAGTACGGGTTGCTCGGCGGCACCTGCTCCAGCTTCGGCGGGGTCTTCATCGAGACGGCCCACGGGCCCTGCGGCCCGGCGGCCTCGTACCACACGCCGTCCGCGCACGCGTAGTACACGCCGTCGATCTGGAACACGGGCGTGCTCGAGTTGGTGGAATACGAGATCACCGTGTTGTCGATCTTCTTGAACTGCGGTGCGCCGTCCCACGTCACGTCGGCCTTGGCCGTCTTCGGATCCACCTGCGCCGTCTGCGGCACATAGCTGTCGAGCACGGCGTCGCGCGCCTCGTCGGTGCCGGTGACGCTCGCGCGCACCAGCGCCTTGTCGGAGTCGGCGGGGATCTTCGCGAAGTCGGCCGGCAGCGCCGACGACTCCATGAACACCCACGGGCCGTTGACCACATCCGACGTCGAGAACCAGCGTCCGGACAGCAGCACGTACACCTTGCGCGTCGTCGTGTCGAAGAAGACATCCGACGGCGTGTTCTTCACGTACTGCAGCGTCGTCCCGGGGATGGCCACCATCTCGGCGTGGCCATCGGTGGCGATCAACTCGGTCGGCTCGGTCGCGACGACGACGGCCGGCGGCGGGCCATCGACCTGCGAGGCGCCCTCACCGGGCGTGTCGCCGGCCTTCGTGGCCGCGGCCACCACGGCGCTCCAGACCTGCGCCACGGCCGGACTCGGGGCGCTGACCACCGCGTACGGACCGGTCGCCTCGGCGGCGGCGTACCAGGCCTGTTCGCCATGCAGGTAGTGCTTGCGCGTCGACGGGTCGTACACGATGAAGAACGGCGTGTTGACGACGCGCTCGAGCGTGGAGTCCTTCAGTCGCTCACGCTTCGGCGGGCCGTCGATCGTCACGAGCACCGACCGCTCGTTGGCGATGACGATCTTCGGCGCGTCGTGGCGGAGCCCGTCGGCCTGCACCTTGGCGTCCTTGGCCGAGGCCAGCGATGACGTGAGCGTGGACAGCGTCGTCTCGAATCGTGCCTGCGCCGTGGCGCGCTGCAGGGCCGAGGTGATGCTGCGCTCCTTGGCCTCGTCGACGCCGGTGACGCGGACGCGCGTGATCTGGAAGTCGTCGATCAGCGCCGAGTCGGCGTCGCGATCGGTCTCGATGCGCGCGTCGAACCAGAGCGCGCCGAACGACGGCTCCTTCGCATCGGCGTCCTGCCAGGAGAAGGCCGCGCGACCGGTGAGCCGGTCGCCGGAGAGCGCCTCGGGCTGCGGCTGATACACGAAGACCGCTGCGCCTTCCACGGTGAGCTGCTGGGGCCACGTGGAGGGGTCGTCGGCCTGCAGGGCCTGCCCTGGTGTGCGGGGGGCGACGGGCGCGCGTGGGGCGGCAGGTGCCGCCGGTGCGGCCGGGGCCTGCGACCGGGCGACGAGCACCGGCGCGGCGGCCAGGAGGGCGATCGCGATCACGGACGGAAGAGTCGGGCGCATGGGTGTCTCTCACGGAAACGCGCGCGTCGCAGGCAGCCGCCCGCGACGCGCGCGATGAAGTGCGTGTGTCGAGTCTAGCGGGCCATCGGCACGGGCGAGGCCATGCCGAAGGCCTGCGACAGGATGCTGGCCTTGCCGCCGAGCACGCCGAGGATTGGCGTGGCCGCGGCCACCGGCGTCCCGCCGAGGAACTCGTTCACCTTGCCCACGCGTCCGAGCAGCTGCGTGGCCTGGGCCGACGCCGGCTTGCCGCCGTTGACCGCGGACTTCAGCGCGTTGGCGTCCTGCTTGATCAGGTCGATGTCGCGCACGGCGGCCTCACGGGTCGCCTTGTCGATCGACTTGTTCTGCTTCAGACCGTTGTCGACCGCCTTCTTGAGGCGGTCCGCATCGCGCGCCAGGCCGTCGGCCGCCGCAATCACTTCCTTGTCACCCACGCGACGCACGGCGGCGCCGGCCGGCATCGGGAACTCGGTGCCGTAGGCGGCCGCGAGGACCTTCAGGTTCTCCGCAAAGCGGTTCCACTCGCTCTCGCCCCGAGTCGCGGCCTGGTCACGCTTGAAGAAGTTGTCGACCGTCGTGCCCTGCCGAAGCAGGTCGCCGGCCTCGGTGCTGGCCGAGTAGTCCTTCTTGTAGCGGTCCTCGAGCTTCTCGGCCGCGTCGCTGAAGTCCTTCAGGAAGCGCTCGACGTTCACCTCGCCGTTCGGGCCGCGGTAGACCGCCTTCTTCAGCTGGGGGTCGAGCGCGTCGCGGAACTTGTCCTCGTCCGAGGCGATCTTCGAGATCAGGTTCGCGAGTTCCTTGTCGTTGAGGCGCTCGGCACCGGCAAGGGCCGGCGCGAGGCACCACACGGCAGCCACAAGGGCCAGCAGGGTCTTCTTCATGGATGTCGTCTCCGGAATCGTGGCGCTGGTCGCGCCTGACGCGTGGAGTGATTGTGGCGACCGGACGCCCCTCGAGCCAGTTGGACCTTGGGTGCAAGGCCGGCCGCCCCTGTCACGTTCTCCTCGTCCACGCCCACCTACCCGCTGAGGTAGTGTGTGAGGCGTTTCGGGAGGCCGTATGGCGAATGAACGTTCGTGGCTGAAGTGGGTCGGCATCGGGTGTGGCGGTGCGCTGATCCTGCTCGTGGGGTTCATCGCGGCCATCTTCTTCGTCGTGGGACAAGCGACGGAGGAACCCGAGAAGGTGGCCCGCGCCTTCGTCGCGGCGACGAGCACGGGCGACTTCGCTGCCGCACACGCCTTGTACTCGGCGCCGCTGAAGGAACGCCAGTCTCTCGCCCAGTTGCAGGACGCCGCGGCAGCGACGCCGAGCCTCTACAAGGTCCGCGACCTGTCCTTCTCGTCGCGGTCCGTCGACGGCACCGGGGCCGAGTTCACCGGCACCGCGACCCTCGTCGCGGGCACCACCGTGCCGTGTCGCTTCAAGCTCGTCCGCGAACAGGACTCGTGGCGCCTGATCGCGTACAACATCGGGGACGACGACTGATCGCCCCCGCCGCCCACGCCCCACTGGATTCGAAAGGGTCTACATGCGTTCCGTTACCGTGCCGTCGTCGTTTCGTCTTCCTGCCCTGTTGATGGTCGCCTGCCTCGGCGTGCTGTCGGGCTGCACCCAGAACCTGAACGTCGAGTCGATCGGGCCCTCGATCACGCAGGGCGTGTCGGACCAGGTAGGCCTGACGCTCGCCAAGGTCACGTGCCCGAGCGAGCCGCGGCCGATCAAGAAGGACGACGTCTTCGAGTGTGTCGGCGACGTCGAGGGCGGCGGCACGCTGCGCATTGCCGTCACCCAGACCGACGACACGGGGAACATCACGTGGAAGGTCGCCAGGACAGAGGGGCTGCTCGACCTCTCGAAGGTCGAAGCGTCCATCGTCACCGGCCTGAAGCAGCAGGCGCAGGTCGATGCCAAGGCCACCTGTGGCGGCAAGTGGAAGGCGGCCAAGAAGGGCGACGTGTTCGACTGCAACGCCACCGCGCCCGACGGCACGCCCATCCCGATCGCCGTCACCGTCACCGACGAGAGCGGCAACGTGAGCTGGGCGACCAAGTAGCCCCCACCCCTCCTGCGGCGGGCGCCGTCCGGCGCCCGCGGCGTCTCTCCCGAGCGCGTCCATCACAGGGCGCGGGGTGCGAGGGCAGTCCCGTCGATCGCCCGTCGGGCCATCCAGCCTTGCACCTAAGTACATGCAGACAGCCCCGGCCGAAGTTGCTACCGTGCGTCTAACACTGCCGAGCCTCGTGCAGGTCGCACAGGACATCGTTTCCGTCGGAGGTCAGATTTTGAACGTTCGCCCCACCCCCCTGTCCGTGCGCCCGGCGCGCGCGGCGTTCCTGGGCCTCGCGCTGGCTGCCCTCGTCGGCGCCGCGTGCAGCCCGAAGCCCGCCGCCCTGACCGACGCAGAGCGCCTGGCCAAGGGCAAGGAGATCCTCGTCAAGGCGGCCCAGCGCGCGGCGTCCGCCCAGAGCCTGTCCCTGGACGTGGCGCAGGAGGTCACGCGTGATGCCCCCGGCGGTACCCGGAAGACGCAGAAGCTGACCAACCAGGTCCACCTGCGCCGGCCCGACCGCCTGCACATGGCGTCCAAGGGCGACCTGCAGCGCGACTTCTGGTACGACGGCGCCAAGGCCACCATCGCCCTGCACGGCGAGAAGGTGTTCGGCGAGGCCGCCATGCCCAACACGGTGGACGGCGCCATCGAAGCCATCACCACCCGCTACGACGTCCCGGTGCCGATGGCCGAACTCCTCGTCACCAACGCGCCCACGTTCCTCGGCGAGGCCGCAGGCGGCGCCGGGTGGGTCGACACCGTGGATCTCAATGGCGTGAAGGCCGAGCACCTCTCGTTCACGACCGGGGAGACGAAGTGGCAGGTGTGGGTGTCGCAGGGCGCCGAGCCGGTGATCCTGCAGGCGCACATCGAGTACGGCGCACGCAAGACCAAGCCGACGCATCACATGGTGTTCTCGAACTGGAAGTTCAACGACACGTTCGCCGACGACATGTTCGTGGCGAAGTTCGGCGACGACTACGAGGGCATCGCCATGCTGCAGCGCGCCGAGCAGGTGACCGAGGCCAAGGACGCCACCGCCATCGCGGCCGCGGCGCCCGCGGCCTCCGCTCCCGCGGCAGCTCCCGTCGCCAAGCCGGCCGCGGCAGCGCCCAAGGCTCACTGACCGCCTGTCGGACTCCTGAGGACACACCATGAGCAAGAAGAACTTCGTGAACGTGATGGGCTGGCTCGCGCTGGCAGGCATGGTCAGCATCAGCGGCGCCAGCCTCGCCGCTGACCGCATCAAGAATGGCGCGGCCGTGGGCCGCAACGGCGCCGCCGTCAAGGGCGACGAAGGCTACGCCGCCGTCGGTCGCCGCGGTGCCGTGGCCGGCAACGAGAACGGCTCGGTGGCGGTGGGTCGTCGTGGCACGACCGTCCGCAACGAGGATGGCCAGGTCGTGGCCGCCTCGCGCCGCGCCCCGGGCTACGGCTACGGCGGGGGCGCCGTGGCCGTCCAGGGCGAGGAGCGCACGGTGGTCGCCGGCACCAACCGCTACGGACGTGGCGGTGTCGCGGTCGTCGGGGAAGAAGGCGCGTTCGTCGCCGCTGGTGGCGGCTACCGCCCTGGCTACGTGGTCGGCGGACGCTACGAGAGCTACGAGGGCTGGAAGGTCGCGGCCGGCGTCGCTACGGGCATCGCCATCGGCACCATGCTGGCCCGTCCTCCGGCCGCGGCCGTGACGGTGGTGGCCGGCGGGTCGAGCTACTACTACGCCGACAACGCGTACTACACGCGCGTGATGGTGGGCGGACAGGTGTCGTACCAGGTGGTGGCGCCGCCGGTCGGCGTGATCATCCCGACGCTGCCGGTCGGGTGCTCGTCGGTGCGCGTGGGCAACGTGGCCTACACGCAGTGCGGCCCCACGTACTACCAGCGCGTCGGCGCGGGCTACCAGGTGGTGGTGATCCGCTAGCCCCACCCCGCCCCGTTCCACCACGGAAGGCCGGCTCCGCGCCGGCCTTCCGTGTTTCTGCCCATCTCGCCCCCACGACGAGTTGGGCCATCATGACGCCCATGCATTGGCGATCCGTGCTGCCCGCCTTCGTGCTCGTGCTCGTCGCCGGCACGCAGATCGTCCTGGTAAAGGCCGCAGGCCTCACCGCCTGGAAGGGCGGCGGCTTCGGCATGTTCTCGACCATCGACGATGCGCCGCATCGCACGATTCGCATCGTCGTGGAAGCGCCCTCACGCTCCGAGGAGGCCGAACTGGCGCCGTCGCTGGACGACGATGTCGCCCGCGCACTGACGTTGCCCAGCCAGTACCGCCTCGGGCGTCTGGCCGAGGCCGTCGCGGCCCGCGAGCGGCGCTACCAGCGCGCGGTCACGCGGGTGCGCATCACCGTGTGGCGTCACGACGTCGACCGCACCACCCTCGGCTTCACGCCGGTCGTCCTCCGCGAGTACACCCATGACGTCCGTCCGTGACTGGTGGCGCCCCGCGCACGCCCCGGGCGTGCAGATGGCGCTCACGCTCGCCGCGCTCGTGCTGCTGCTGCGGCCGATGGGCCCGTGGTACGTGCAGGCGCCGCTGCTCTTCATCGGGGCGCTGTCGATCGTGCGGCCCGACGCCGCACGCATCCCGGCGCTGTGGCTCGGCGCGGCGGTAGCCATCGCGACGCGGTTGGCCGTCGACTGGCCCTTGCCAGACAACCACATCTACCTGACCGCGTACTGGTGCCTCGCGGCCGCGCTCGCGTTACAGGGACCGACGCCGGAGGAGCACCTCGCCACGGCCTCGCGCCTGTTGGTCGCGCTCGCCATGAGCGGCGCCGTGCTGTGGAAGGCGTTCCTCTCCCCCGACTACATGGACCACCGGTTCTTCCGGGTGACGCTGTTCGATGACCCTCGGTTCGCGTCCATCACGATGCTGGTCGGCGGGTTGTCGGAGGCGCAACTCGAGGAGAGCCGCGACGCCCTCGCGCCGCTGCCGGCCGGCGCCGAGTTGCTCGACGGCCCGATCCTGCGGGAACCGGCGCCGCTGCGCGCGCTCGCGACCGGCCTCACCTGGGGCGGCGTCGGCCTCGAAGCCCTGCTCGCGGCAGTGATGTGGTTCCCCCAGCGAAGAGCGAGGCCCTGGCAGCATGCGCTGCTGCTGCTCTTCTGCCTGGTGACCTACGCGATCGCGCCCGTGGCGGGGTTCGGGTGGCTGCTGCTGATCATGGGGCTGTGCATGTGCCGCCCCGACCAGGGCACGCTCCGCGCCGCGTACGTCGCGACCTTCTTCGTCGTGCTGCTGGTGACGGAGATTCCGTGGGCCACCGTCTTGCTGCAGGGGTGGCGCGCACTGGCCGGCTGATCGCCCCCCGGCCCCTGATGGCGGTGCGTCGACGTGAACGTCGACGCCCACGCACCCATCGAGTCGAGGCGGCCGATGTCCACATCGGCCGTCCGCTACTTCAGCAGGTCGAACATCCGGCTGTACTTGATGGTCAGGCTGCGATCCGTGCGCTCGGGCCGCTGCACGAGGTCGTAGAGATAGCGCGTGTCGTTGTACACGATGAACAGGCCCGTGTTGGCCGCCTGCAGCCAGCCGAAGCGGATGTTCATCGACCACAGGTCGGCGCGGTCGTTGTACTGGATCAGCGACTGCACGAACGTGCGCGGGGTGAACGAGTAGTTGACGCGCGATCGGATCAGGTTGGTGCGGAAGTGCCCCTGGGGCAGATCGACGTCGTTGAGGCTGTACGACGTCTCGGTGGTGAACGCCTCGCCGAGGCGCAGCCGGAACGTGTGATTGGTGGTCACGCGGTTGCCGCTGAAGAACCCGCCGATGTAGGTCTGCAGGTAGTAGCTCACCGGCGCGCCGAGGTTGGTCTGGAAGACGAACTGCCCCTCGGCGTTGTTGTACGTGCCCGGGGGAACGAACACGCCCGGGTAGATCTGGAACGGCGTGCGCACGCCCTCGGTCGTGAGGTTCATGCCGGTGTGCACCTCGTAGGCGTTGCGGAACTGCCAATGGTTGTCCAGGTGCGTGTACATCGTCTCCTGGAAACCGTCGAAGCCCCAGAAGCTGCGGTAGGACGCGTGCGGACGCACTTCCTGCAGGCCGAGGAAGTCCTTCGGCCGGAAGCGGGTCATGACCCGCACGTCGGGCTTGCGGTACCCCGACCGCGTGAGGAAGCCGACCTCGGGGTTGAAGTTCGTGCCCACCTGCTGGAAGCCGAGGTCCAGATCCCAGCGACGCGTGTTGGTGCGAGACCGCACGTTGAACGCCGTGTCGGTAGGCTTGCGATCGCCCTCGGTTGCCGAGAAGAAGCCGGACAGGAAGGTCTGCAGGCCGATGCCGAGTCGGCCGTCGACCGCGTAGGTGCGTCCAGAGTCGTCGGGGCGCGCGTAGTCACCAGTCGCGTTGCGGTTGGTGAACAGCACGCCGAGCTGCGAGCGGTTCGGCAGTTCGCGGTTCAGGCGGATGACGGCGAAGTTGTTGCTCGGGACGCCGGCGGCGTCCCGCGTCGCGTCGAGACTGTCGGTCTGCATGTCCAGCAGGCCCACGTTCCACGCGCCGACCTTGCCAGAGACGCGACCGCCGCCGAGGATCGGGATGGGGCGTCCCGTGGGCGAGATGCCGATCGCCCGGCTGAAGAAGAGGTCCACTTCCCCGGGATTGCCCACGGCGAAGAAGCCGGCGTTCTCGAGGAAGAACGGCCGCTTCTCGGGGAAGAACAGGTTGAACCGATCGAGGTTCACCTGCTGGTCGTCGACCTCCACCTGCGCGAAGTCCGTGTTGACCGTGGCGTCGAGCGTGAGGCTCGGCGTGAGGTTGTACTTGAGGTCGCCGCCGACGTCGCCGAGCCAGTTGGTCTTCGCGGGATTCTCGCCGCTGGTCACCACGTTGCCGAGCACGTACGGCATCAGCTTCAGGTTGCGGAACACGGGCACCGCGATGTCCTCGACGCTGCCGGCCAGCGAGGCGCGCGTGATCGAGAACTGTCGCGGAATCGGCGCCCAGTACGAGCGCTCGTTGCGCCGGCGGATGTTGCGCTGGAAGTTCACGCCCCACACCTGCGTGCGGCCGGCCGGATAGCGGAGCGTCTTGAACGGGATGGCGAACTCCGCCGACCAGCCCACGTCCGAGATGCGGGCGCGTACGGTCCACGCCCCGTCCCAGTTGAGGTTGAAGCCGCTCCCCGAGCCCCCCATCTGCATCTGCGCGTTGCTGAGCCCGCCGCCGCCCTGCCCCTCGTTGGTCACCTGCCCGTCGTACTCGATGCCGGCCGGATTGGTGCCGAACACGAAGCCGTTCTGACGGTCGCGGTACGTGTCGAGGATCAGGCGGAACGAGTCGGTCTCCTCGAGCGGCGCATCGCGGCGGGAATCGGAGACGATGATGCCGGCCGGGTCGGTGTCGTAGCACACCACGCCGACGTACAGCGTGTCGGCGGTGACCAGAAAGCGCACCTCCGTGCGCTCGGTCGACGGCTGCCCCTCGAACGGCTGCTCCTGCACGAAGCCCGACATCGCCGGCACGTTCGTCCAGGCCCCGTCCCCGAGCACGTCGCCGTCCACGGTGGGCGCCGGCCCCGACGCCGCGCGGCCGACGGGCCGCGGCATCAACAGGGGCGAGGTCACGCCGGCCGGCGCGGGTTGCGCCGCCGCGCGACCGGCCACGAGCGGCAGGACGCCGATCACGACGAGCCGCGCGAGGCGCTGCGCCAGGAGACCGCGCGAGCGACGCGCGCGAGCGAGAGTGGCGAACCGGACGGACACTGCAGCGGGAAGAACGCGGAGGGCGGGCACGGGCGCCCCAATCGTATGCCGCACGCCCAGCGGGAGCAATGCGAGGCCGCGGCATGCGGCGCGCGGGGTACGCGGTGACCCTCGACGTACACTGGAACCACACGGGCTCCCACGCGGGAGGCCCGGCGGCCCCTCATGATTCCCTGGCAGACCCTCGGCGAGGCCCACACACCGGACGGCACGCGCATCACGCTGCGCCAGCGGGGCCACGAGTTCCTGCTGCTCGCCGACGGCCGCAGCCTGATGCCCAGCACGATCACGGGGTCGGAGCAGGCCCTGGCGGCCGTGGGCTGCCGTCAGCTCACCGGCCAGCCGCACGCGCGTGTCCTCATCGGTGGGCTCGGACTCGGCTTCACCGCGCGCGCCGCACTCGACCTCCTGCCGCCGGACGCCGCCCTGGTCATTGCCGAACTGGTCCCGGAAGTGCACGCCTGGAACCAGCAGTTCGTCGGCCACCTCGCTGGGCAGCCACTGACCGATCCGCGAACGCAGGTCGCCATCGGCGATGCGCTGGCCATCATCCGGGCCGACACCGACGGGTTCGACGCGATCCTGCTCGACGTCGACAATGGCCCGGCCGAGTTCGCCGCTCACGGCAACGATGCCCTGTACGGACGCGCCGGACTGGCCGCCATCCGACAGCACCTGCGCCCTGCCGGGGTGCTGGCCGTATGGTCGGCGTGGGAGGATCACCGCTTCGCGCGTCGTCTCGCCGCGGCCGGCTTCGCGGTCACGCTGGAGCGCGTGCGGGGCCACGGCCGCCGCGGGGCCCGACACCTGATCTACCGCGCCGTCCCACGGCGCTGATCCCGCGCACCCGCGCCACCCGGTGCGGACATTTCCGATACGCCCGGGGAATATGTCCCCGCCTCCCCCGTCACGCTCCCGGGGCACACGCGCGCAGGGGCCGGATTTCCGGCGATTCCAGCCCGGCCGTCCGCCGGAACGTCGGCACATCCCCTGCAACGCAGATCCGCGGAGGCGAACGAATGCGCCAGTTCATCATCGGCCGCAGGTTCGGCACGCTCGTGGCCCTCGCCGCGCTGCTGACCGCGGGAGCGACAGGGTTCCGACTGCAGGCCCAGACGACCGACCGTCACAATCCCGTCCGCGCGGCCTACATGCGGGCCCACTTCAATCAGATCCTGGAGATGCACGACGCCATCGCCCGCGGCAACCTCGCCGACGCGAAGGCCAAGGCGGCCACGGTGGCCGACGCCACCTTCGGCGTGCCCATGCCGGCCGGCACCAAGGCCTTCGAGGGCACCCTGACGCAGGCCGCCCGGGAAGTCGCGTCTGCCGCAACGCTCGACGTGGCCGCGCAGGCCACCGCGAAGATGCTGGGCACTTGCGGCCAGTGCCACAAGGCCAACAACGTCCGCGCGACCGTGCCGCCAGCCACCTCGGCCGACGTCGGCGGCGTCGTCGGGCACATGCTGCTCCATCAGCATGGCCTGGACGCCCTGCTCGAAGGCATCGTGGCGCCCTCGGACTCCCAGTGGGTGGAGGGCGTGCGCACCTTCGCCAGCCCGAAGATGGAATCGGACATGGTCCCGACCAAGATGCGCAAGAAGATGGACCACGGCGAGACCGAACTCGCCGTGCTCGCCGGCCATGCGGCGCCGGCCCAGCGCACGCACGAACGCGAGGACATCTACGGCAAGTTCCTCGCAACCTGCGGCACCTGCCACGCCACGCAGGCGCGGTTCGCCGGACCGTCCAGGAAGTGAGTCGAGGCCGGCGTTCTCCATGGACGCCGGCACGTCACCTCCGCCTGGCCAGGGTGGCCAGGCGCGCGCCTAATACAGCAAGCGCGCCCTGATCGTGCCGTCGAGCGCGGCCAGTTCACGCCGCACGGCGGGGGTGTCGGCGTTCGGGTCGGCGTCCACGTCGATCACCACGTAGCCGATGCGCGCGCTGGTCAGCAGGTACTGGGCTGCCACGTTCATGCGGGCATCGGCGAACACGTCGTTCACGCGCGACAGCATGCCCGGCTTGTTGTGATGGATATGCAACAGCCGGTGCTTGCCAGGGTGGCCCGGCAGCGCCACCTCCGGGAAGTTCACCGCCGACAGCGTCGACCCGTTGTTGCTGTAGGTCAGCAGCTTCTCGGCCACCTCCACCCCGATTGCCTCCTGCGCCTCCGCCGTGCTGCCGCCGATGTGCGGGGTCAGGATCACGTTGTCGAGACCGCGCAGGGGCGACTCGAACTGCTCGGTGTTGGATTCGGGCTCGTGCGGAAACACGTCGAGCGCCGCCCCCCCGAGATGCCCACTCCGAAGCGCCTCGGCCAGGGCCTCGATGTCGACGACGGTGCCGCGCGAGGCATTGATCAGATGCGCGCCGGGACGCATCTGCCGCAACTGTGCCGCGCCGACGAGCCCCTGCGTTTGCGGCGTCTCGGGTACGTGCAGCGTCACCACGTCAGCCGACGCCAGCAGCGCGTCCATCGACCGCACCGCCTGGGCGTTGCCGAGCGCCAGCTTGGCCACCACGTCGTAGAACAGCACGCGCATGCCCAGGGCTTCGGCCAGCAGGCCGACCTGCGTGCCGATGTGCCCGTAGCCGACGATGCCGAGGGTCTTGCCGCGCACCTCATGGGCCCCCGACGGCGACTTGTCCCAGCCGCCCCGGTGCGCGCTCGCGTTGCGCCGCGGGACGTCGCGCAGCAACAGGACCACCTCGGCGATCACCAACTCGGCGACGCTGCGCGTGTTCGAGAACGGCGCGTTGAACACCGGCACGCCCAGCGTCTCCGCTGCCGCCAGATCGATCTGGTTGGTCCCGATGCAGAACGCCCCCACCGTGATCAGCTTCGGGGCGGCCGCCAGCACCTCGGCGGTGAGCTGGGTCCGCGACCGGATCCCGAGGACGTGGGCGTCGGCGATGGCCTCACGGAGCGCCGCGCCCTCGAGGGCACGGCCGTGCTGGTGGATGTTCGAGTACCCGTCCGCGCGGAATGCCTCGACGGCACTCTGGTGGACGTTCTCGAGCAGGACGACCTTGATCAGCGACTTGTCGAACGAGACGGGCGAGGAGGCGGGAGCCACGGCCATACGCCGACGATCGTGGCCCGGCCCCCGAGGGCTTGTCAAAGCGCATGACACAGGGGAACGGCAGTCGGCAGTCGGCGGTCGGCAGGCCTGCGACCTACGGCAGCCGCGCGTAGGACACGAACGCGAATCGGCGGCTGTCGGGCGACCACGACGGCACGTTGATCGTGCCCTGCCCACCGAACAGCGGAAACAGGATCCGCGGCGTGGCCTTCGGGTCGTCGAGCGCCAGCAGGCGCAGGTGCACGTCCTTGTACGGCGGGTGACCCTCGACGCTGGCGTCGAACGACACGAACACGATCCACGTGCCGTCGGGCGATGGATGCGGGAACCAGTCGCCGAACGGCTCGTCGAACGTCACCTGCTGCTGGTCCGACCCATCCGGCCGCATCCTCCAGATGCGCATGTGCCCGGTGCGCACCGAGTTGAAGTAGATCCAGCGGCCGTCAGGCGTGTAGTCCGGCCCATCGTCGAGCCCAGCGGCCGTCGTCAGGCGAGTCTCCGGGCCGCCCTCGACCGGCATCGTGTAGATGTCGAACTCGCCATCGCGCTGGCCGACGTAGGCCAGCGTCTTGCCGTCGGGCGACCAGCCGTGCCAGTACGAGGGCGTCTTGCTCGTCAGCAGGCGTGGCGTGCCGCCCTGTGCAGGCACGACGTACACGGACGAGGAGGGTCGACAGCTGATGGCCAGCCATCGGCCATCGGGCGAGAAGCCGTGATCGTTGTTGCAACCCTCGATGCCCGCAAGGTCGAGCCTGACCGGCGTGCCGCCCGAGACCGGAATCCGGTAGAGCCCGCCCTGCTGGTTGAAGACGAGGTATTGGCCGTCGTGCGACCAGTTCGGCGCCTCGAAGCGTGTGTCGCTGCGATGGATCACCGTCCGCGCGCCGGTGCGGATGTCGAGGATCTCCAGTCGACTCTCGTAGCGCGGAGCCGGCGCGGCAGGGGGCGCGGGCGGCGGGGTCTGAGCGGCGGCGACGGCGGGCAACCCCAGGGCGACGAGCAGCAGCAGGCGGGCGCGCATGCGCCGCATCCTATCCGAATCGCAACGCTCAACTGCGACGGGGCCGGACGGCCATGGTGCCTCCCGGCGGGGCGCCGCTCGGGTACAAAAAGACACGGCGCCGCTACGGGGGTAGCGACGCCGTGTCCCTACCGCTGGACGGGCTGCCTAGGCAGCGCGCCGACGGCGGTATGCCACGCCGGCGAGGCCGAGCGCGCCGAGCAACAGGCTGGCCGGCTCGGGCACGCCGACCGCGCGGGCGAACTGCTGGCCCAGCATCTTGTGGGCGCGGCCGGTCGGGTGCGAGGCGTCCCAGAACAGGAACTCGTCCTCGACGCCGGGGCCGCAGTAGGGCGCGTACTGCGAGAACAGCACGTTGCCGATCACGCAGGGCTGGGTCGTGTTCGCGAAACGGGGCCCGAGGTTCTGCAGCGCAGAGAACGTGTCGAACGCGACGATATTGGCCCCGGGCAGGGCACCCAGCAGTGTCAGGTTGCCGGCAAGCCGGCTGTTGTAGGCCAGCCCGAGTTGGGTGATGGCCGGCGCGAGGGGGCCAGCCGCCCCGGGCGTGGCACCAAGATCAGGCAGGTTCGGCACGAGGAAGTTCCTCGCCCCGTTGGCATACAACGCCACCACCAGCGCCCCGACGTTGTCGGCAGCCTGAGTCGCGACCGGTGCGCTGGGATTGATGGAGATGTCGTTCGCGCCTCCCCAGACCACGTAGAGGGCGTTCGGGTCGAGGGCAGGGAGCGGCCACAGCGCGAGGAACCCGCCGACCTGGTACCCGATCCCGGTATCGATCGGCAGGCTGGCGCCGAGCAATTGCTCGGAGATGTTGTCCACCATCGGCGGGATGCCGGTCGGGTTGACCACCTCACCCGTGGCCGCACCGATGACCGCGAAGTTGGTCCCGCCGGCCGCGAACGGCAGCAGCGGCAGGCCCAGGCGCTTGGCCAGAACCTCGACGGCGACCTTGCCATTGCTGGCGCGTCCCGGTGCGTACGGCGGCTGGGAGATGGCCAGGCCCGCACCCGCCGCAATGGCCGCGAGGTTGCCGTTGTCCGACAGGCTGTCGCCGAAGACGTACAGGGCGGTGAAAGGTGCGGCCGCGGCAGGAGTCGCGGCGAGGGCAATGGCGGAAGCGAGAACGAAGCTCTTGAGTCGCATGCAGGTTCCTGGCGCTGGATCGCGCCTAGTCTAGGACGCCTGCCACTGCCCAGAGGATCCCGCCCTTCGATAGCCTCCCCGTCAGCGTCCGTCAGGCCATGGCCAGGAACTGCACGTTCGGGTTCTCGCGCTCGCAGAACTGCAGGTCCCACTCCGACGGAAACAGCAGCACCCGCCGCTCCCGTCGATCGGTGGTCGACAGCACGTTGTTGGGCAGCGTGAGCCGGACACCGGGCTCGGCCTGCACCCAGCGCGCCGCCACGTAGGACAGCTTCTCCACGCGGCAGGCCACGCCGTACTCTTCTTTCATGCGGGCCTCGATGATGTCGAACTGCAGGGCCCCCACCACCCCGAGGATCGGGTAGCGCGCCCCGTGGACGGGGAACACCACCTGCATCAGGCCCTCTTCCTCCAGCTGCCGCACGCCGTCGTCGAACTGCTTGAACCGGACGTCCTGCAGCCGCATCGCGCCGAAGTGCTCGGCCGGGAAGTGCGGAATCGGGGGATACACGACGGGCGTGCCGGCGTAGAGCGTGTCGCCGATGCCGAAACGGCCCGGGTTGACCAGGCCGACGACGTCGCCGGGGAAGGCTTCCTCGATGGTTTCGCGGTCGCGGCCGAAGAAGCGGCTCGGACGCGACAGGCGGACGTTCTGCTGCAGGCGCGTGTTGGTGACCTGCATGTCCTTGGTCAGCGTCCCGGTGCAGACCCGCACGAACGCGACGCGATCCCGGTGCTTCGGGTTCATGTTCGCCTGAATCTTGAAGACGAACCCGCTGAAGTCCTGCGTCATCGGGTCGACGAGGTTGCCCTCGACGTCCTCCCGCAGTTGCGGGCACGGCGCGTACTGCACCAGCGCCTCCAGAAAGGACTCCAGCCCGAAGTTGGTCAGCGCGCTGCCGAAGAAGACCGCCGTCTGCTTGCCAGCCCGGTAGGCGTCGAGATCGAACGCGGTGCCTGCCGCCTCGAGCAGGTGCACCCCCTCGAGGAGCTCGTCGCGCGCCTGCTCGCCGATCAGCTCGGCCAGCTGCGGGTCGTCTGCGCCGGTGACGGTGACCGGCGCGCGCCGCGCGCTGCGGGCGATGCGCTCATAGAACAGCACCTCCTGCCGCCGGAGGTCGTAGACGCCCTTGAAGCGGTCGCCGGTGCCGATGGGCCAGTTCATCGGGGCCGCCGACACGCCGAGCACGCGCTCGATTTCGTCGAGCAGGTCGAGCGGGTCGCGCCCGGGCAGGTCGAGCTTGTTGACGAACGTCAGCATCGGCAGCTTGCGCCGGCTGGCGACCTCGAACAGCTTCCGCGTCTGCGTCTCGATGCCCTTGGCCGCGTCGATGACCATGACGACGCTGTCGGCCGCGAGCAGCGTGCGGTACGTGTCTTCGCTGAAGTCCTTGTGGCCAGGGGTGTCGAGCAGGGTCACCCGGCAGCCATGCAGTTCGAACTCCAGCGCCGCCGACGTGATCGAGATGCCGCGTTCGCGCTCGATGTCCATCCAGTCGGACACGACGGCGCGCTGCGACGCGCGGCCCTTGACCGCCCCGGCGAGTTCGATGGCGCCCGCGTACAGCAGCGTCTTCTCGGTGAGCGTCGTCTTGCCGGCGTCCGGGTGGGAGATGATCGCGAACGTCCGGCGGCGTTCGACTTCGCGACGGAACGTCTCGGACACGGCAGGTGCCGGGGCAGACATCCCATGATTGTCGCCCAGTCGGGCCCTGCGCTGGAACACCGCGCCGGGCGACGCCCGGTCCGGGTATGCTCTCGGCACGACGGGACTGCCGGGTTGGGGCAACGGGCCCTCCCCCGGCCAGCACCCGCCCCTTGCCCATGAAGACACCGACGATCCTGCTCTCGCTCACACTCCTCGGCGCCACGCTGGCCACCGCCCAGACGACCGCGCAGCCCGCTGCCGCGCCGGCCGTGCCTGCGGCCGTCGCGCCGACGACCGACCCGCGCATCACGCAGTTGAAGGCCGCCGTGGCCGCCGACATCAAGGGCACGGCCCTGTTCGACCTCGGGCAACAGATGAACGACATGGTGTTCAGCTTCGCGGAGCTGGGCTTCCAGGAGTTCGAGACGCAGAAGTACCTGACGGGCATCCTGGAGAAGGAAGGCTTCACGGTCGAGCGTGGGGTGGCTGGCATTCCGACGATGTGGGTCGCCCGGTGGGGCTCCGGCTCCCCCGTGATCGCCCTGGGGTCCGACGTGGACTGCATCCCGCAGGCCTCGCAGAAGCCCGGTGTCGCCTACCGCGATCCCATCGTCGACGGCGCGCCCGGGCACGGCGAGGGGCACAACTCCGGCACCCCGCTCAACATCGTGGCGGCGCTGGCCGTCAAGCGGGCGATGGTCCGCGAGAAGATTCCGGGCACGCTGGTGATCTGGCCCGGCATCGCCGAGGAGCAGCTGGGCACCAAGGCCTACTACGTGCGGGCCGGCCTCCTGAAGGGTGTCGACGCCGTCCTGTACACCCACGTCGGCACCAACCTCACCACCACCTGGGGCGACAACAGCCAGAGCGGCCTGGTGTCGGTCGAGTACACGTTCAGCGGCGAGTCGGCGCATTCGGCAGGCGCCCCGTGGCGCGGCAAGTCGGCGCTCGATGCCGTCGAGCTGATGAACGCCGGCTGGAACGCACGCCGCGAGCATCTCCGACTGCAGCAGCGTTCGCACTACGTGATCACCAACGGCGGCGACCAGCCCAACGTCGTGCCCCGCAATGCCAGCGTCTGGTACTTCTTCCGCGAGACCGACGAGGCCGGCATCCGGCGCATGTGGGGCATCGGCGACAAGATGGCGCAGGGCGCCGCACTCATGACCGACACCACGTGGACCTCGCGCGTGCTCGGCTCGGCCTGGCCGATTCACAGCAACAAGGCACTCGCCGAGGCCATGCACGCCAACATCACCACCGTGGGACTGCCGACCTGGAGCGAGGCCGACGTCACGCTCGCGAAAGCCACGCAGGCCGAACTGGGCGTGCCTGTCGTCGGCCTGGCGACGACCATCCCGGCGCTCAAGGGGCAGACCGAGATCCCCGACGAGGAGAAGCGCGGCGGCGGCTCTGACGACATCGGCGACATCTCCTGGACGGTGCCGACGATCACGCTGAACTACCCGGCCAACTTCCAGGCAGGCCCCGGGCACAACTGGGCCAACGCCATCGCCATGGCGACCCCCATCGCGCACAAGGGCATCAACGTGGGCGCCCAGGCGCAGGCGATGACCATCGTGGATCTCCTCCTCCGGCCCGACGTGCTGCGCGCGGCGAAGGACTACTTCGTCAACGTGCAGACGAAGGGCCGCACGTACACGCCGCTGATCCGCGAGGGAGACCGGCCGGCGACTTACCTGAACACGGCCATCCAGGACAAGTACCGGCCCGCGTTGCAGAAGCTCTATTTCGACCCGACGAAGTACAAGACGTACCTCGAGCAGCTCGGCATCACCTATCCGACCGTGAAGCGGTAGGGCGCGGTCTCTGACCGCGCCGCTCATCAACGGGCCCTGCCCTCCGCGAAGGCAGGGCCGGCTCCCCGAGCCCGGCCATCCTCGACCGACATGAAGCTCACCTCCTCGTTCCTGCTGTCGCTCACGCTCCTGTCTCCCGTGCTCGCCTTTGCACAGGCGACGTCCACGACATCACCGGCCATCGACCCGACGCTGGCGGCGCTCAAGGCTGCCGTGCAAGCCGACGTCAGGTCGGCCGCGCTGTTCGACCTCGGGCAGCAGATGACCGACATGGTCTTCAGCTTTGCCGAGCTCGGCTTCCAGGAAGTCGAGACGCAGAAGTACCTGACCGGCATCCTCGAGAAGGAAGGCTTCACCATCGAGCGCGGCGTCGCGGGCATCCCCACGATGTGGGTGGCGCGCTGGGGCGCAGGCAAACCGGTCATCGCCCTCGGCTCCGACGTCGACTGCATCCCGCAGGCGTCGCAGAAGCCGGGTGTCGCCTACCGCGATCCGATCGTCGACGGAGCCCCCGGGCACGGCGAGGGCCACAACTCCGGCACGCCGCTCAACATCGTCGCGGCCATCGCCGCCAAGCGTCAGATGCAGAAGGCGAAGCTCCCGGGCACGCTCGTGATCTGGCCAGGCATCGCCGAGGAACTGGTGGGCACCAAGGCCTACTACGTGCGCGACGGCCTGTTCAAGGACGTCGACGTCGTGCTCTACAACCACGTCGGCACCGACCTCATCACCTCGTGGGGCGAGGCGCAGGGCAACGGCCTGGTGTCGGTCGAGTACACGTTCGCCGGTGAGTCGGCGCACTCGGCTGGCGCCCCGTGGCGCGGGAAGTCGGCGCTCGACGCCGTGGAGTTGATGAACGCCGGATGGAACGCGCGCCGCGAGCACCTGCGACTTCAGCAGCGCTCGCACTACGTGATCACCAATGGCGGCGACCAGCCCAATGTGGTGCCTCGCAACGCGAGCGTCTGGTACTACTTCCGCGAGACGACGTACGAGCAGATTCGGAAGCTGTGGGACATCGGCGACAAGATGGCGCAGGGCGCCGCGCTCATGACCGACACCACGTGGACCTCGCGTGTGCTCGGCTCGGCATGGCCCCAGCACTACAACAAGCCGCTGGCGCTGACGATGCACGAGAACATCAAGGCGGTGGGCCTCCCCACCTGGACCGACGCCGACGTCACGCTGGCCAAGGCGACGCAGCAGGAACTCGGCGTGCCCGTCGTGGGCCTCACCACGAAAGTGTCCGAACTCAAGGGACAGGAAGAGATTCCCGACGACACCAAGCGGGGCGGCGGCTCGGACGACATCGGCGACATCTCGTGGACGGTGCCCACCGTGTCGCTCCGCTTCCCGGCCAACTTCCAGGCTGGCCCTGGCCACAACTGGGCCAACGCCATCCCCATGGCCACGCCCATCGCGCACAAGGGCGTGAACCATGGCGCGCAGGTCGTGGCGATGACGGTGCTCGACGTGGTGCTGCGCCCGGACGTGGTGAAGGACGCCCGCGCCTACTTCACCGACGTGCAGACGAAGGACCGCAAGTACATCCCGCTGATCCGCGAGGGCGACCAGCCGGCGACGCACCTGAACACGGCCATCCAGGACAAGTACCGGCCGGCGCTGTCGAAGTACTACTACGACCCGTCGAAGTACAAGACGTACCTCGAGCAGCTCGGCATCACGTACCCGACGGTGCGCCCCGCGGCGCAGAAGACCACCGCGCAGTAGCGGGGTCGCGGTGACAGGCCCGCCGATGTGAACATCGGCGGCCACGAACGTCAGGAGGGTGGGCGGCGCCCCTCACGGCTCGTGGGCGTCGACCTTCGCAGTTCGTGGGCGTCGACCTTCAGGTCGACGCTCGACGGGCCACCTTCGGACACGGGCCCTTCCGAGGCCGTCAGCCGACCAGCAGCGCCGCGAGTTGCTCCACGCTGTCGACCAGGTGTGTGGGCGACTTGCTCGCCAGCAGGTCGCGCGTCGCGTAGCCCCACGTGACCGCCGCCGACGCCACGCCCGCGTCCACGGCCGCCTCGATGTCGCGCCCCTCGTCGCCGACGCTCACGACGGCGTCCGGCCGCACGCCGGTCCGTCTGACGACACGGCGGAACTTGCTTGCCTTGCCGAACAGCGACGCGCCGCAATCGAAGTCGCTCACCATCGCCGACAGTTCGGGGCCGAGCACCTGGCGCACGACTCCTTCGGCGTTGGAGCTGACCACGGCGACGCGCACGCCGGCCCGCGGCAGGGCCGGCAGCAGGGCGTCGATACCGGGAAACAGTGCGATCTCTCCGGCGCGCTCGAGTGCGACGCGACGCATGTGGGCGATGATGCGCGGCAGCTGCCACGCCTTGACGCCCATCGCCTCCATCACGACGCGGTTGTCGCGGCCGCGCAAGGCCTCGGCTTCTTCCGCCGACAGGACGCGGTAGCCGAATCGGTCGGCGGCCGCCACGATGGCGCCGC
>NZ_JBIINP010000077.1:0-18155 GCF_044337415.1 Luteitalea sp. | reverse complement strand
GGACAGTATCGCTGAACCGACCGCGCCATTCGAGAGCCACCGACAGCGGAAGGCGCCTTTGTGACGGTTCCCGGGAGCAAGAAGGGGGCATCCTACGCCAAGACGGCGAGGCGTGGCGCCAAGTGGTCGGCGATTCGTCAGGGTGGGCACGAGCTGATCGCCATCCCCATGTCGATGATCATGGCGCGCCTGCTGACTCCGAATGACTTCGGTGTGACGGTCGCCTCGACCTTCTTCATCCAGCTGGCGTCACGGCTCAGTCAGTTCGGCTTCAACGCGGCATTGGTGAGGCTCAAGGATCTTCGCCCCGAGCACACGTCGTCTGTCTTCGTCGTGAGTGCCGTGCTCGCGGTCACGAACTATGTCGTGTTGTTCGCGGCGGCGCCGTGGATTGGTGCGGCCTTTGGGAGCGAATCTGCTGGCCAGTTGGTTCGTGTCTCCGCCCTCGCCTTCTTGGCCAGTCCGTTCGGTAGCGTTGCGAGTGCTCTTCTCGTGCGCGGCATGCACTTCCAGTACCAAACCCTCTCCGACTGGACCGATACGCTGGTGGGCGCCCTGGTGACCATCACGCTGGCGTTCCGGGGTTGGGGGTACTGGAGCATTCCCGCGGGCAATCTGGCGGCGACGGCGCTTCGAGTCTGCCTGCAGATGTACCTGGCTGGATGGGTACCCTCAATAGCGTTCTCCCGGTCCGCGATGCGAGAGGTCCTGTCGTATGGCCTCGGGATCCAGACCAAGCGCGTGTTCGAGTACGCGACCCAGAACCTCGACAACGTCATCGTCGGGCGCTATGCGGACCTGACGGCGCTCGGGTTCTACGACAAGGCGTTCAGCACCATGAACCGCGTCGTGAACCGACTCACGCTGGGCCAGGCTCCGTTCCGCATCTTCGCCGTCATTCACGAGGACCGCGACAGGTTCAGGCGCGCCTACACTCGACTCATTCTGAGTGTGACCATGATCGCCTTTCCGCTCCTGATGTCATGCATCGTGGTGGCCCGTCCGCTCTTCGATGTCTTGTATGGTTCTCAGTGGGCCACATCGGTGATGCCGTTCCAGGTTCTTTGTCTCGGCGGCATGTTCAAGATCGTCAACAACTACGGGTCACAAGCCAATGAAGCTGCTGGCGCCGTGTGGCATCAGGCCAGGCGTCAAGCCATTGGCAGCGTCCTGGTGCTGGTTGGCGCCGCTCTTGGCACCTACCTCATGGGTATCCTCGGCGCGGCGATTGGCGTGACGTTTGCGATGCTGCTGTTGACGGTCGCCATGCAGGACCTGGTCCGGCGCTCCACCGATCTGACGTGGGGGCAGTTGGTGGCGCCCCTCGGTCCGGGCCTCATCTGTGGTGCGGTGGCCTGCGTGGTGTTGTGGGCGACCGGCGCCGCGCTCGACGCGCAGTGGCCGACGGTCGCGTCCTGGCACCGGCTCGGCGTGCAGGGCGTGTTCGGGCTGATCAGCTACGCGGGCGTCGTGCTGCTTCTGCCCCATCCCCTGTGGCGCGAGATCGTGCACGAGACGGCTGCCGACGTCCTGCCGGCCCGCCTCGCGCGGGTGGTCCACCGCCTCGGGGGCCACGCGTAACTCCCGGTGCTCAGGGCGACTGCGGTGGCCCGAGGCGCAGGTTCCGAGGGGGAAACGGGCGGGGTAGTTGTTGGGCCGATCCGGGGCGCAGCAGGACGCTGCCAAGGTCTTCCGGCGGGTCCTTCAGGATCACGATGTTCCTCACGTAGGCCACGAGGTCCCGAAAGTCCGTCGCGCGTTCGGGAGGAATGATGGCGGTCGAGGTGTTGAACTCCACCCAGAGCCTGTCGATGCGCCCATTCCGCACACTGACCGGGAGCTTGCGGTAGATCTGCACCGGCGCCTCGACCTCGTCGGCCATCCACGCATCCATGAGGTCGTAGTCGTTGGCGCGCTGTTCGATGCGAACCCACCAGCGCGTCCAACGGTTCGGATGAAGCAGGAAGAAGTCCGACGCGTTCGGCATGAGCAATTCGTTGTCGGTCACGCCTGGTCCCAGCTGATTGCCATTGGACATCGACCAGAGCGCAGGCCCGCCGACGGCGTTGTAGGAGCGCATTCGACCGGTGACGCCGATGTGGATGGCGGGGTTGAATCGAGGGGGGCCGACAGGTTGGCCTGTGAACGTGACCTGGGGCTCCAGCCAGATGGCGTTTCCGGACTCGAGCTGGAAGGCCTTGTAGTTCTTGATGCCGGTGGTCAGGAAACTGTCGGTGAAGTAGGCGTCCCAGGTGAACAGCCACGTCGCGCCATCGAACGTTCCGGCAGGCACCCTGACCTGGTTGTCGAGACTGTTGCCCCCTACGATGACTTGCGATCCGGCGGGGTGGGGCATGGCCTGCGTGCCGTACGCACCTCTGGCGCTCAGGCGCAGCGTGCCCGTGGCTCGGTCGAGCGGCGCCGTTGCGGTTGCCGTGATGACGATTTCGTTGTTGATCTTGAGTTGGCGACCACGCACGTTGTAGGAAGTGCTGACCCTGGTGACGTCGCCTGCCTTGTCGCTCAGGTTGAGCTCCAGACTGGAGGGCGTAATCGCTTGAACGAGAGGGTCGCCCGTGCCAGGGGTAAACGCCGGCACCACGACCTTCGCCGCGTCCTGCGCCCTCGGGTCAGGGTCGGTGTTGGGTGCGTACGACACCGAGACGTTCGTGCTGCCTTCGACGTAGCCGCCCTCCCGCTGGATCTTCAAGTGCGCAGCCTCGCGGAGACTGTACGACTTCCAGTGATCGGCCCGCGCGACAAGGGCCTCGAAGTAAGCGTGCGGCGGCTGAACCTGCCGCGCGGGGACGCTCACGGTCGCCAGTCCCACCGCCGCGATGACTGCCAGCAGCCGGGGGGCCACCCGTGGGGATGACTTGTCGCGCAAGGTCGAGGGCAGTGTTCGGCAGCGGCACGTATCGGTGGTGAACATGGTGGGTGTGGGTCAGAGGAAGATCGACCTACTTGGGAGGGACGAGGGGGATACGGGGCGTCGCCGGGCCGGGCAAGGGGCGCTCCAGGACTGGCGTCATGTCATCCAGGGGCTTGAGGACCACGACATTCCGGACATAGCTGATCAGGGCCCCCCGCCCCGGTTTGGTGGCCGCCTTCGACGTGTTGTACTCCAGCCAGAATCGCTGCCACCCATCGTCGCGTGGACGGATCGCTTCGCGCTCGTAGAGGCACACCGCACGGCGTCGTTCATCGGCCAGCCAGAGGGAGAACTCCCACCAGCCGTCTCCTGATGGGCGGGGACGCAACAGTACCCAGTACCGCGTCCATGTGTTCGGCGCGATGCCGAACAGGGTCTTCATGCCACCAAGCGTATCTTTGCCGAAGCGGAGTTCACCGAGGCGTCCCCCCCGCCGCTCCGAGGGGCCATAGGCGCGAACATCAACGAGGGCCACCTCGCCAGGACGACCCGCGGCGCGGCGGAACAGCGACCGCACCTCGGTCCAGATTCGTCCGCCCGACTCCAATTGGAACGCCTTGTACGCGGCGATGCCAGAGCGGTCGAAGGCGAAGTCCTCGTCCCACCACGCGTCCCAGGTGAGCAAGAAGCCACTGGTGCTCCGCGGCAGGGGAAGCCGCACCTGCGGGCTCAGACTGTTGCGCGTCGAGGGAATCACGAGCCGGGCCGCGTCCTGGGAGCGGGGATGCGCGTCCTGCTGTGGAGCATAGGCGACGTCAGGGGACGCGCTCCTGCCCTTGACCCAGCCGCTGCCAGGAGTGAGCTCCTTGGGGTCCCGCAGACTATAGGAAACCAAGTGCTCAGGGCGCTTGATCAGATTCTCGTAGTAGCTGTGAGGCCCCTGGCGGGTCTGGCCCGAGACGGGGCTCATCACCAGGAGTCCGAGCGCCGCGATCAGCGGCCCAGCCGCGCGCAAGACGTGCGTTGCCATGTCATCCTGCTTGGGCCTGACACGAGGGCCAGGCTCCCTTGGGAAGATGCAAACAAGGTGCCGTATGGGATTGCCTCAAGTCCGCGGCAATACGCATGCGCCGTGTCGAGTCTTCGACGCTCGCGATGACGATTGTGCTCACCGCTGACTGTAGTTGCATCCGGCGGGCGCCTGGCGCTCTCGGCCCTGCTGGGCAGTCTCCGCCCGCGATGCAGCGGCAGCCCCCCTGATGGTCAGCCGCGCCGGAGGCTCAAGAACCGGCGGCCTGCGGATGGGGAAGTGGGGCGGCCCCTGCCCCGTTCGAGATTGGGCCACCGTACAGGTCGGCATACCGCACCAGGAGCGCGGCCACCCAGTAGCACCACTCGTTGCCAAGGAATGTCCCGAACATCGAGTGCACGAGGAGTGACACCCCGGCGACGACGACACAGATACCGACGAGGGCCGCATCCGGGTCTCCGGCGGCGCGCCCCCACGCCGCGGCCCGGTATGCGCCGAACAGGGCCGACCCGAGCAGGGTCAGCTGGAGTGCCAGTCCCTGAATGCCCCAGCTGGTGGCCTCCGCAAGGTATCCGTTGTGAAGCGAACGCTCCTCGTCGATGCCGGCCAGTTCCCGCAGGTATCGGCCGCCGACGGCGAACTTGAAGGCGCCGCCCCCGGCGCCCAGAGGGTAGTCCTGCAGCATGGCGAAGCCGGCCTGCCAGAACTGCAGCCGGCTGGCTGCCGACTGGTCGCGTTCTTCCGAGCCGGCGAACGTGCTCGTGAAGCGTTCGAGAATTCTGGGGTCACCCAGCATCAGATACAGCACGACCACGCCGAGGCCGAGGGTCTGCAGAGCGCGCTTGCGGGTTCGGCCCCGAGCCAGCAAAGGGAACGCGCCCGCCGCTGCGAACAGGCCCAGGAAGGCGCCTCGCGAGTTGCACAGCAGGATGACGTTGAGAGTCAAGGGCGCACTCACCACGGCCACCAGCTTCTGCCACGCTGGCGAAGCGACCAGCAACCCGCCAACCAAGGGCAGCACGACGAGCATCAGGTTCGCCAGGCTGTTGGCTGTGTTCGCCCCGGGAGCACCCACCCCCTCCAGCCGTCCGGCCTTGAACGCGCCACGCTGATTCACCATGATCTCGAATCCGATGTACGCCGTGCCGAGCGCCATGGCGGTGATCACCATGCGGAAGTCCCGGCGGTCGCGAATCGCCATCGTCATCAGCACGAAGAGCAGCAGGAATTTCAGAAGCTCGGCGTACACGCGCAGGCTCGAGTTGGGCTGGACGGCGAGAAAGAAGTGCACAAACGTCGCGTTCACCGCCATGGCCACCGCTGCCCAGTGGGCCGGTGCGATTCGCCTGTTCTCAGAGGCCCCCGAATGCAGGCTGGACGAGACGAAGAGGACGCCCCCTGCAATCAAGGCATAGCGGAGGTCGGGAAGGTCTCGCCCCCACCACCAGAACTCGGGGGCCGCAAAGAATGTCAGGAAGTAGAGTGCCACGGCCCAGGAGGGGCGCGATATCGAGAGCGCCGTGAGCGCCAGGGCAAGCGCTGACCACAACGTCGCTGTCGCATTCATCGCAGGGCTCCAGAGGGTTCAGCGTCAACCATGACGAGTGTAGGGAGCGCGGCTGGGGCCATCGGTCCGCGACAGTGTAGCAGCCCCATCGTGGCGCCGCGCTAAAGCCCGGGGCCGCGGTGTCGATGACCGACGGAGAGAGGGAGTCGGACCAGTCGCGCTGCTGCCGTCGACCCGCGATCTCGTGTCACAATCGAGGTGCCGGCGGCGACCTCGGGCTCTGCCGCGCGGCGGGACGAACCGGTCTGGACGGTCTGCCCCGCGAGTGCGCCGGCAACCAATCTCGGAGTGTGCATGAACATTGCCATTTTCGGCCTCGGCTACGTCGGATCGGTGTCGGCCGCCTGCTTGGCGGCGGCAGGCCACCGCGTTGTCGGAGTGGATCTCGATCCGAACAAGCTGTCCTTGCTGCGCAGTGGCCGAGCGCCGGTCAGTGAACCGGGGCTCGACGCGCTGCTGGGACGCATGATCGGCGAGGGCCGCGTGTCGGTCACCGACGATGCAACGGCCGCCGTGCGTGCCTCCGACCTGTCGCTCGTGTGTGTGGCGACGCCGAGTCGCGCCAACGGCAGCCTGGACACGACGTATCTCGAGCGGGTGATGGCCCAGATCGGGGAGGCGCTGGCCGGACAGGATGCCTACCATGTGGTGGCCGTGCGCAGCACCGTGCTGCCGGGGGTCGTCGAAGGCCATCTCGTGCCCATCCTGAGGCAGGCGAGCGGTCGTCGCGTCCCCGAGGACATCGGGGTGTGCGTCAACCCGGAGTTCCTGCGCGAAGGCAGCGCGCTCGCCGACTTCGAGCAGCCGCCGTTCACGATCGTCGGCGAGACGCATCCGCGGGCCGGCGACGTGCTGACCCAGGTCTATGGGCACCTGGGCGCCCCTGTCCATCGGGTGCGCCCTGACGAGGCCTCGATGGTCAAGTACGCGAGCAACAACTACCACGCCATCAAGGTGGCCTTCGCCAACGAAATCGGGGCGGTCTGCTCGCAACTCGGTGCCGACGGTCACGAAGTGATGCGCATCTTCTGCGAGGACCGCGACCTGAACATCTCGTCGAAGTACCTCCGGCCGGGATTCGGGTTCGGGGGGTCGTGCCTGCCGAAGGACTTGCGGGCCCTGGTGTACGTCGCCAAGGATCGCGACCTGCACACGCCCCTCCTCGACAGCGTGATCCCGAGCAACGACGCGCACATCAAGCGGGTGGTCGACGTCGTGCTGGAGAGGCGCAAGCGGAAGGTCGCGCTGCTGGGCCTCAGCTTCAAGAGCGGCAGTGACGACCTGCGTGAGAGCCCGTTCGTCCGGCTGGCAGAGGCGCTCATCGGCAAGGGCGTCCCGTTGCGCATCTTCGATCCTGACGTCGAACTCGACTCGGTGTTCGGCCGCAACCGCGTCTACGTCGAGGAGCACCTGCCACATGTGGCGCAACTTGCGGCCGGAAGTGTCGACGACGCCACGGCAGACGCCGAAGTGGTGGTGGTGTGCAAGCGTGTGACCGACGTGGCGACGTTGCTGCGCGTAACCGGCGGGAACCGCATCGTGATCGATCTGGTGGGGATACCGGAACTGGTCGGTGCCGTCCGCCCGTGGGCCTCGCGAGACGCCAGCCTGGTGCAGGCGTCACGGGCATGAGGGCAGAACCCGGCACTGCGGCCCCGCACGGCGTGGATCCGTCAGGCTTTGCGGCCTACTTCGCGCAGGCGCGCCTCGAACCGATCTACGTGATCCTCGGTGTGCAGGGTTCTGGCACCAACCTGTTGCGCCGGTTGTTGGACACGGCGTTCAATTTCTCGGTGGTGCAGGACCAGTCCGTGGTGTTCAACGTGGCGCTCGCGCTCGGGAACACTCCCACACCCCACGCCATCGCGCGTGCCTACGACGGGCTGCTTTCGCGGATGCTGCCGTCGGCCATCGAGCGCAAGGCGTTGCGGCGCGTGAAGACGAACGGGTCGTTCGACGGCGTCGAGCGCGCGTTCGACCCCTCGGTGATCAAGACAGGCGAGGATCTGGCGCGGTTCGTGTACGCCTATAGTGGCTACTCGCGCCAGTCGCGGTACCTCGCCATCAAGTCGGACGACTTGTGGGAGACCATCGCCGACATCGACGCGGTGCTGCCCAACCGGCGCATCATCCTGCTGACGCGCGACTTCCGTGACAACCTGCTCTCGATCACCAACAAGGACTTCGGGCCGAAAGACCCGCTTGTGGCAGCGGCGTACGTCAAGGAGCGCTTCCGTCACTACGATGCGGAGTTCCAGCGGATGCCGGCGGACCGGCGCCTTCACGTGACGTTCGAGGAACTCCTGGACGCACCGGAAGCCTTCGTGTCGCGGTTCTGGGGGCACTTCGGCCTGGGCCAGCCAGGGGAACCGCCGCCGTCCATCGAGACCGGGATCATCCGTCGCAACAACAAGCGGAAGTGGGCGGTTCTGGCCCCACGCCGACTGGAAGCCGTGGAATCGGTGCTGCGTGAGGAACTCGTCCGCTACGGGTATCGGCTCGACACGGCGGCGAGTCCGGCGCCCAGTTCCGGCGAGTGGTTCGCCGCGCGCGTCAGGGACACGGTACAGCGCGTACCGCAGAAGATCCGCAAGTACGCGACACGCCTGGCCAAGTAGGGGCGTTCACTTGAGAGCGAGCACCCCACCCGTGGCACCGTCGGCATGACTGACGCAAACGGTACACAACGCCCAGACGCGGGCCTGTTGCCCCGTGTCACCTACATCTCGTGGGCCGAGTCCTGCAGTCGGAGCGACCACACGGCCCGTGAACTCGGCGGTCGGTCGTTCATGGTGTACCGACCGGAGTACGGGAGTCGCGCGTCGACGATCGTGCTGAAGTACCTGGGGCAATGGCGCGAGACCGCCTCGGTGCTGCGTCGGGAGCGGCCCGAGGCGGTATTCGTGATGACGCCGCCGCTGTTCGCCTCGCTCCCGGCCTTCCTGTACGCGTGGCGGCGCGGCGCCCGGGTGGTGCTCGATGCCCATTCGGCCGCGTTCCTGCACCCGCGCTGGCGACACTTCCAGCGGTTGCAACGCTGGCTCTGCCGCCGGTCGGCGACGACGCTGGTGCACAACGCGCACATGGCGGACCTGGTCCGGGCTGCCGGCGCGCACGCGACGCTGGTGCCGGACGTGCCCGTGATCTATCCGGCCGTCGAGCCATTCGCGCGGCCAGAAGCGTTCACGGTCGTGGCTGTCTGCTCGTTCAACTACGACGAGCCGATTGCCGCGATGTTGCAGGCGGCGGCCCTGGTGCCTGATGTGCGGTTCTTCATGACCGGCAACCCGAAGCACCTGTCGGCGGAGCTGAAGGCGGCGATGCCGCCCAACGTCTCGCTGACCGGGTTCGTCTCGACGGAGGCCTTCGGGGGGCTGCTCGCGGGCGCCGATGTCGTCATGACCCTGACCACGCGAGACCATACGATGTTGCGAGGGGCGTACGAGGCGGTCTATCAGGGCACGCCGGTGATCGTCTCCGACTGGCCGATCCTGCGGGAGTTCTTCGCCGAGGGCGCACGTCACGTCGACAACACCCCGGAGGCCATCGCCGCGGCGATCGGTGAGGTGCAGGGCAATCTGGCGGCGTTTCGCGACGGCGCGCAGCGGTTGCGCGCACGCAAACTCGAGGCCTGGGCGAGCACCCGCCAGGCGATCCTGGATCGGCTGGGCGTCCGGGCCGATCACGGCAGGTAACCACTACGAAGGCGGACGCATACCTCTCATGTCCACGCTCACGCACCTGCAGCGGCTCGAAGCCGAAAGCATCCACATCATGCGGGAGGTCGTCGCCGAGGCCGAGAACCCGGTGATGCTCTACTCGGTTGGCAAGGACAGCGCCGCCATGCTCCACGTGGCGATGAAGGCCTTCTACCCGGCCCCGCCGCCGTTCCCACTCCTCCACGTCGACACCAAGTGGAAGTTCAGGGAGATGATTCGCTTCCGCGACGAGCACACCGCCAACCTCGGCTGCAAGCTCCTCGTACACACCAACCAGGAGGGGCTCGCCAAGGGAATCAATCCCTTCGCGTCGGGCTCACAGGTCCACACCGACGTCATGAAGACGCAGGCCCTGCGCCAGGCGCTCGACATGTACAAGTTCGACGTGGCCCTCGGTGGCGCTCGCCGCGACGAGGAGAAGTCGCGGGCCAAGGAGCGCGTGTTCTCGTTCCGGTCGGCGCAACACCGCTGGGATCCCAAGCGCCAGCGCCCCGAACTGTGGCGCCTCTACAACGCCCGCAAGCAGAAGGGCGAAAGCGTGCGTGTGTTCCCGATGTCGAACTGGACGGAACTCGACATCTGGCAGTACATCCACCTGGAGAACATCCCGCTCCCGGACCTGTACTTCTCGAAGGAACGCCCCGTGGTCGATCGCGACGGCACGCTCATCATGGTCGACGACGACCGCATGCCGCTCCACCCGGGTGAGGTCCCGATGATGAAGAAGGTGCGCTTCCGCACCCTCGGCTGCTACCCGCTCACCGGCGGCATCGAGAGCGAGGCGGCGACGCTCCCCGAGATCATCCAGGAGATGCTCCTCACCACCACCTCGGAGCGCCAGGGGCGCGTCATCGACCACGACTCGGCCGCCTCCATGGAGAAGAAGAAGCAGGAGGGCTACTTCTGATGGCCCACAAATCCGATCTCATCGCGCAGGACATCGACGCCTACCTGCTGGCCCACCAGCACAAGAGCCTGCTGCGCTTCATCACCTGCGGCAGCGTCGACGACGGCAAGAGCACCCTCATTGGCCGCCTCCTGTACGACTCGCAGATGATCTTCGAGGACCAGCTCGCCGCCGTCGAGCGCGACTCCAAGAAGGTCGGCACCCAGGGCGATCGCATCGACCTGGCGCTGCTGGTCGATGGCCTGGCCGCCGAGCGCGAGCAGGGCATCACGATCGACGTCGCGTACCGGTTCTTCTCGACCGACCGGCGCAAGTTCATCGTCGCCGACACGCCGGGGCACGAGCAGTACACGCGCAACATGGTCACCGGCGCCTCGACGGCGTCGCTGGCGGTGATCCTGATCGACGCGCGCAAGGGCGTGCTCACGCAGACGCGCCGTCACAGCTACATCACGTCGCTGCTCGGCATCCGCGAAGTGGTGCTGGCCGTCAACAAGATGGACGCCGTGGGCTACGACCAGGGCGTGTTCGAGGCCATCGTCGCCGAGTACCTCGAGTTCTCGAAGCAGCTCGGGTTCCGGCAGATCGTGCCGATCCCGCTGTCGGCGCTCGAGGGCGACAACATCACGGAACTGTCGCCGAACATGCCGTGGTACACCGGCCCCGCCCTGATGCCGCACCTCGAGACCGTGGAGGTCGAGGAGGATCTGCAGAAGGCGGCGTTCCGCCTGCCGGTCCAGTGGGTGAACCGTCCCAACCAGGACTTCCGCGGCTTCACGGGCCAGATTGCCTCCGGCGTCGTGAAGCCGGGCGACGTCCTGCGCGCGCTGCCGTCCGGGCGCCAGAGCACCGTCACGCGCATCGTCACGCACGACGGCGATCTTCCGGAAGCGGTCGCGGGGCAGTCCATCACGATCACGCTCGCCGACGAGATCGACGTCAGCCGCGGGGACGTGCTCGCGGCGGCCGATGCGCCGCCCGCGGTGGCCGACCAGTTCCAGGTGACGCTGATCTGGATGCACGAGGAGCCGATGCTCCCCGGGCGTCCCTACCTGATGAAGATCGGGTCGAGCACCGTGACCGGCACCATCACGGAGCTGAAGCACAAGGTCAACGTCAACACGCTGATCCACGAGCCGGGCAAGCAGCTCGAGCTCAACGAGATCGCGGTGTGCAACCTGAGCACCGACCGGCCGATTGCCTTCGACCCGTACGCGGACAATCGCGACACGGGCGGGTTCGTGTTCATCGACAAGCTGAACAACGACACCGTGGGCGCCGGCCTGATGCACTTCGCGCTGCGCCGCGCGGAGAACGTGCACTGGCAGGCACTCGAGATCACGCGCGATTCGCGTGCAGCGCTGAAGGGGCAGAAGGCCTGCGTCGTGTGGTTCACCGGCCTCTCGGGCGCCGGCAAGTCGACGATTGCCAACCTGGTGGAGAAGCGGCTGCACGCCATCGGCAAGCACACGATCATGCTCGACGGCGACAACGTGCGCCACGGGCTGAATCGCGATCTCGGCTTCACCGACACCGACCGCGTCGAGAACATCCGGCGCGTCGCCGAGGTGTCGCGCCTGATGACCGATGCGGGCCTCATCGTGCTCGTCTCGTTCATCTCGCCCTTCCGCTCGGAACGGCAGTTGGCGCGCGACCGGATGGCCGATGGCGAGTTCCTCGAGGTGTACGTCAACACACCGATCGAGGTGGCCGAGCAGCGTGATCCGAAGGGGTTGTACAAGAAGGCGCGGGCGGGGCAGATCGCGCACTTCACCGGCATCGACTCGCCGTACGAGGCCCCCGAGGACGCCGAGATCGTCATCGACGGCGCCGGGCTCAGCGCGGAGGCGGCCGCCGAGGCGATCGTCGCCGAGCTGGCGGCGCGCGGGCGTCTGCACGGCTGAACAACGGCAACGGCGCGGTCATCGACCGCGCCGTTGTTGTCACTGGGTTGAGACGGCGCGGCAGGACGCCGCGCCGTTCGCACATTTGCTGACTACTGGCCTCCGGTCGGCTGGGTCTGTGCGGCAGAGGAGACCCTCGGGAGCCGCTTGGCGCCGAACGGCGCGGCCAGGAGGAGGCGAGCGATGGCTGTCGCCCTCAGGCGGAGCCGATACGCCGTGTCCCTGAGGGCATCACGACGGGTCAGGCGCACGGTGCGCCCATGCAACCTCCACGACCAGCGCTCGATGGCGCCGATCCTGCGCGCGTATCCCTGCAGGGCGAGCGGGTAACCAGCCGCGGTGAGGGAGTGGGCGGCCACGCCTTCGAACCGCTCGAGTTCGCGTGGGTGCATGACGTACTGGAACTTGCGGCCATTGCCCGGCCGGACGTCGGCCGGCAGGCCCGCGCGCATCGCGGCGACGATTGTCTCGTCGACGTCGACGCCGAGGAACGCGCCGAGGTCACGCAACGTCTCCAGGGGGCGCGTGGTCAGGTCCTCGTACCGCACCTCGTGGAACTGCCCGGGCGCCAGCCTCGCGGCGAAGGCGCGGATGGTCTGCTGGGTGCGGCCCCAGTCCTGCGCACACTCGCAGACGTTCTGCGGGCCGAAGGTGGTCTGGGGGATCGACAACGCCACATCGCGGCCGTCGCGCACGGCGTGGACGAACTGCGCATCCGGGAACGATGCCGCCAGGCGGGCGAGGTCCTGGATGCCCGGCGGTATCTGGTCATCCCACAGCGCCAGGTTGTGGTGTGACGCCAGTTGGCCACCCAGGACTTCGTGGACTTCACGAGGGTGTCGTCCGCGAAGGGACGCGACGGCCACCTCCGGGTCGTGCCTCACGCCCTGATTGGGCTCGGGTCGCGAGAACGAGCGCTCGGCTCCGGAGTTCGCCAGGAGATATTGGCGCATGAGTCGACACACGAGGCGGGTGCCGGAGCGCGCGTAGCCGATCACGAACACGGGAGCGGCGTGACGGTGCGTAGTGCGCAGATGGTGCAACATCGGGTTCCTCACTGCTGTCCCCAGCGTAGGCCCCGGGCGCGACACCGGCGTGATGGTCGTGCGACGACGGCGTGGCGATCGCCGCGCAGCCGGGTCGGTGACTCCGTCCTCTGCTGCTGCGGCTTCACTCTCTCGTTGGTCGGCTCGAGCGGGTGCTCCCGCGCTTCACCTTGGCGCGCGTTGAATCAGCAACCGCAGCTTGTAGAGGTTGTCCTGCCAGTAGCCTCGATTGGTGAGGCGCGTGAGGCGACCGCGCGCGCGCCAGTATGCACGGGCTGCGACGCCGGGCACCGGGGCAGCTCCCTCGTGCACCAACGCGTACCCATAGCGGGCCAGCCATGAGCCCGCCACGCCCTCGAACCTGGCGATCTCACCGGCTGGCAGGGCCCGCCGCCACTTCTCGGAGTTGTTCGACTTGATCTCGGCCGTCACGTGCGCCCGGATGTACGAGGCGACGCGTCCGTCCGCGTCGTCGATGCCGAGAAACCGTCCAAGCCGTTCGAGCGTGGCAGAGGGGTCCTTCGTCAGGTCCTCGTACCGCACCTCCAGGAACTGATCCGGCGGAAGCTGCCGCGTGAAGGCATCGATCGACGCCAGCGCGTTGGCCCAATCCTCGGCACATTCGCAGGCGTTCTTGGGCCCGAAGCCCGTGAGGCGTATGGACAAGCTCACGTCGCGACCGTCTCGCACCATGTGGACGAACTGCGCGTCGGGGAACAGCTGACGCAGAACCCCGAGGTCGTCGTTGTACTGGGGAGTCTTGTCGCCCCAGCGGTCCATGCCGTTGTGGGCGGCCAGTTGGCCAAAGATCGCGTCGAGCACGCCAGCGTAGGTTCGCGTGCGGACCGCCCCGGCCGCGCGAACCGGATCGAACACGAATCCCCAATTGCGGCCGGACCGGACGAAGAACCGCTCGCGGGAGATGTCGCTGATCAACCGGTGCACGTTGGCGTCGTCACCGAGGTCGCCGTAGCGGTCCAGGGCACGGTGGTACCGGATGATGAACTGGCTTTCCGTTCCGAAGCTCACCTTGAGGTATCGCCGCATGAGCCTGCAAATGATGCTCGTGCCCGACCGGGGATACCCGATCACGAATACGGGACTCCGGCGGGTATGTGTCGCCTGGAGTTCGGGAATGACATCGGACATGGCTCAAGAGTCGGAGGGACCCGCGGGTCGCGTGCTGCTGCGGCCTGCGGTCGCTGGTGCCAATGGTACCCGAAGGGCAGCGGGTCTCGGGATCGGCACGCCTCAGCGGTACGGCGCCGTCCACGCGTCGTCGTGCTCGTAGCCAAGCGAGACGAGGAGCTGGGGCAGGTCTGGCATCTCGTCGAGCAGGGCCCGGATGCGTGACTCGTGTCGGGGGCTCTGCCACTTCGTCAGGCTCGACAGATCGAACGCGCGGACGCCGTTCAGGGCCTTGGTTTCGAAGTCGCCGGGTATGTTGCCGAGGAACTCCTCGAAGGCCACGTCAGGCTCGTGTCCGATGTACGTCGAGAACGCTCGCTCGACTGCACCCGGCGAGCGGATCAGGTCGGCGTACTCGACGACCAATGGTGCGTACGTGCGGCGGACGTACTCGAAATGGGCGTACCACTCGCGCCAGTTGGCCGACGACATGACGTACCCGTCCGGACCTCGGGTCACGTTCGCAGCAGCACGGCCGCTGTACCGTGACGTCAGGACGGCTCGAGGATCGCGTGTCGTCAGCACCAACCTAGGCTTGGCGGGAAGTCCGTCGTAGAACTCCATGATGTCGTCGACCTGGAACAGATCCGACGGCTTCTTGGTGATCATGATCGGGCTGGTCCGCTTCAGCTCGCGCTCGGCGTTGAATGCCGACCTCTCCCTCCGATAGGACTTGGCTGATGGGTAGCACGTCTCGACAATCAGTTGCAGCAGCGTGGAGCCGGACCGCGGAAATCCGCACATCACGACGTGCGTCCGGAGCGGCTGGACACCAGGAACCAGGCCGGAATCCAGAAGCCGGAGGGCCATGCGGCGCAACCATCGTCTGGCCGCTGCGCCCTGCTTTGGCGGGCGGAAGGTGATGAAGCTCGGCGGCGCCGGGCGACCCGTTGCAGACTGCCCGGCTGACTTGGCGCTCACGTGCGGGCCCCGGTGTGGCCGGGTTGGGTTGCCGCCGTGGGGCGGGTCTGGCGCCGGGGCCCGTTCAGCATGCCGAGGTCGCAGCGGAATGGGGTCGGGAGGCCACGGGTGAGTCGGCCTCGTCGGCCGCGACCAGAGGGCAACGAGGGAACTCGACGGACTTGGCGTGGAGAGTTGTCTTGGTCAGGGCGATCTCTAGGCTCGGGCCGACGACTGCTCGAAAGTCTGGAGCACCTGCCGTGGGACTTCGGAAAGGCCGTGAAGTTCGCTTCGGGGCGGGCGTAGGGATCCATCGGACCGGTCGACATCAGCAACAACAAGGGCGAGCTCACATGAGCTGGTCGTCAAGGCTACCATACTGCGACATGCTGGGCAGCAGGGCTGGCTCGCCGGATTCGACACGGGGAGATCGTTCGCGGCCGTGACGACACGCCGCTGGCGGACGGTCGCCCGGCGTCGACAGCAATCGCCGTCGGAACACCGGCGTCCTCACTGGTCGGTCGACGAAGGAGGGAGCTCCTGCGTCCGGTCGCACCAGCGGTAGCCGAACTCGGCAATCTCCCGCGCGCACACGAGCTCGATGCGCGCGCGCGCGTCGGCATCGAGCAACGAGCTGTAGTGCGCACGACTCTCGCGATGGCCGGCCTTCGCCCGTGGCAAGGCGATCTCGGGCAGGCCCAGTCGCGTCGCCACCGTCGACAAGTCTTCGGCGAGCCGCTCGTACCTGACCACGAAGTCCACGGCAACCCGGTCGTCGATGGCGTAGATGCGCCAGTTCGAGAGGTGCGACTCCCGCGTGGTCCTCAGGAATTCCGAGAGGGGCGGCCGAGGCGGTTGGGTGCTCCAGTAGTAGCGGCTGATCGCCTTGTCGAACGGGTCCCGCTCGATCGAGAACTTGAAGTACGACGTCCAGACGGCATGACCGACATACCGGCGAATCGTCTCTGCGGTGGTGTGGTTGCGATACTCTCTGCGGCCGTTCCCGGCGATCAGGTGCCACCAGTCCGCTCCGCGGTAGGCGCCGAAGGGGACCAGGAAGTTCTGGGCGGGGCGTCCGCCCATCTCACGGCGTGCGGCCTCATCGGCGGGCGCGACGGGGGTGATGACGTCGTCCGGGCCGCAGATTCGAGAAAGGGCCAACTCGACACTGGTGCCGGCCGTCTTGGTGGTCTTGACGAAGATGAACCGGTGCTTGTGGCTGATGATCATCGCGGTCGCCCCATCGAGTGCCTGTCGTCAGCGCGCAAGCTGAAGCGAAGGCGATCGGACGGGCTTGGCAAGAGTGTCGAGGGAACAGGCACGGAATGCCCTGCGTCTGGTCGGGATTCGATCACGCGGCACATCGCCTCATCGATCCCGACAGGGCGTCCTTTGCGCGCGAACGTCCGGATTGAGATCGACACGGGAGTGTACCAGAGCTTGCCGTGGCAGCGGATGGCGGCGGCCCTCGTTCATCGGGTAGCGGGCGCTCGAGACAATGGCGGGGCACGCGCGAGCCCAGGGCGCGGAGATCGTGCTGCTGCTGGTGCCCTCGTCGGACGACCCCGAGGTGCTCATCGAGCAGTTCGGGCGGGCGCGCCGCCTCGTCAAGGAACTCGGCCTGCCGCACGTGGACGTGCTCGACACCTTCGCGTATCTCGCCGAAGTCGAGAGCGTGCGGATCAGCGATGCCGACCGCCACCCCAACGCGGCGGGGCACAAACTGCTGTTCGAGCGCATCTGGACGCAACTCCAGGCGAACCCGGAAGTGCTGGAGCGGCTGCTCGGGAGGAAGGGGCAGGCAACGGCTGATGTCGCAACAGGCGGTCGAAGCCGGTGACGCTCATCGGGCCGAGATCGCGATGACCTGTTCCGCGATCGCCCGCCAGTTTCCTCGGCCGATGACGTAGGCACGGGCGGCGGTGCCCAACTGTTCGCGCAGCAGCGGGGCGGCGGCCAATTGCGCGAGGGCTCCCGCCAGCGCCTCGGCGCTGCCGGCGTCGAAGAGCATGCCGTTGGTGCCCGGCGTGACCACGTCGCGCAGGTTGGGCAGGTCGGGGGCGACGACAGCCTTGCCCGCGGCCATGTACTCCAGCAGCTTCATGGGCGACGCGACGGCGGTGCGTTCATCAGCGACCACGCCGATGTCCATGGCGGCGACGTAGCCGGGCAAGGCGTTGCGGTCCACCCGGCCAGTCACGAACACGCGATCGGCCACGCCGCGCTCACGCGCCTGGCACTCCACCTGCACGCGCAGGGGGCCGTCGCCGACCAGCAGCAAACGGGCGCGCTCGGGCAACCGGGTGAAGGCGTCCACCAGGAGGTCCAGCCCGTGCCACTCGCGCAGGCCGCCCGTCCAGCCGACGACCAGCGTGTCGGGCCCGGTCCATGGGCCAACGACGGGCTGGACACGGGCGGGGGCGAAGGCATCGGCGTCGGCGCCGTTGGGGATGGTCAGGCAGGGGCGGCCGGAGAGCGCCTCGACCTGCGCCGCCATCGGCGACGAGACGGCATACACCACCGTCGCCGCTCGGAGCGCGGTACGTTCGAGGCGTTCGGCAATCGGGTGAAGAGCCTGAGGTTCGAAGTCGCGGTACGGACGCGCGGAGTAGACCGCGTTGACCTCGAGGACCACAGGCACACCGGCCCGTCGCGCCGCGAGCACGGGCCCAACGTCGTATCGCGCGTGTCGCTTGTACACGAGGTCTGGCTGCCACGCGGCGATCTCGCGACGCATGGCCAGGTACTCGGGGCCGTTGAGGGCGACCGAGGCGGCTTCGAAGACCAGTCCCGGCAACCAGGCCTTCACGCGCGCGGCGCGCGTGGAGGACGCCGGCCCCGCGGCCGCAGGGCCGAGCACGCGCACCTCATGACCGAGCGCGCGGAACGCCCGCACCATCTCGGCGATGTGGATGCCCTCCGCGCCATCGCCCAGCGTCCGATGGTGGTAGAGGATGCGCATCAGGGGCGCATCCGGGCGGCAGTCGGCAGTTGGCGGTCGGCAGTCACGTCAGCGGGTGAG
>NZ_JBIINP010000013.1:0-55040 GCF_044337415.1 Luteitalea sp. | reverse complement strand
GTTCGCTTGCCACCAGGGGGGTGTACACGAGCGCCAGCAACTGCCGGCGGCGCTCCGCGACGGTCGTCGGCTGGCCGCGGTACACGGGGACCAGGAGGATGTAGCCGGGCCCCTTGTCTCGGTCATATACGAGCGACACGCGCTGGGTCAGCGCGGGCTCGCCGGTGTCGATGGCCCGCTCGGCTGCCCGCCGGCGGAAGAGTTCGCTGCCCATGTCGTAGCCCCAGGCGGGGCGGTTGGTGTCGAGGGGCTCGATCGTGGTGACCACCAGCAGGTCGGCGGCATGGCCGCCCGTGCGGACCGCGAAGCCCTCGCCGTCGTCGGCGCGCTGGGCTGCGACGAAGGCATCGAGGTCGACGCGCGCCACCCGTGTCACCACGCCGAACCCGCGGACGCCTGGGAACTCGCGGTCCATGTCCCGCGAGGCGACGTAGCGGCGGAACTCGGACCGCGTCAGGGGACGGCCCGCGACGGCGAATGCCGCCACGGCGCCACGCATGCCATAGAGGGGCTGGCGGAGGCGCTGCGCCACGTCGGTGCGCAGGCGCTCGCTCAACTGCTCATAGCGGGCACGGGCCGTGGCATCGATGGCCGTCGCGCTCGAGCGCGCAGCCTGGACGCTCACGACCAGACCGCAGATCACGGCCGCAAGGGCGCCGGCCAGCACACCCCGCCGGGATCGTCGAAGGCGCTGGAGCACGGCCGGAGCCGCGGCGATGGTAGGCATGTCCCGGACGGACCTCCTGTCGAGCTATCGGCAGAAAGGTCCATGTCTTGACTCACCAAGGGCATGGCGGCGGTGGCGGGCCTTCCTGGGCCGAGGCGCTGCTCCCGAAGACCCCGCCGACTGCCGACTGCCCACTGCCGACTGCCGTTCCGTGGCCTTCGCCGTCCCATGAATGCCACGCCTCAGGCTTGACCCCGGCTCGGCCGTCGGTGACAGTACCCATAGGCCCCTCGCCGCCGTACGGCGTGTCTCCGATCCCAGACGGGGCCCTCGTTCCCATGCGTGCCGCCCGAGCGGGCGGCGACAGGGCGTGTTCGTGTCAGGCCAGGTTGGCTGGACTGACCTCGGCGTTCGTTTTCCCGGTCGCTCGACCGTTCGCGTTTCCCCCATGCACTGCTCCCCTCTCGCTCGTGCGGCCGTCCTGCTGGGCGCCGCGATCGTCATGCTCCCCTGGTCGGCCGTGCGCGTCGGTGCGCAGGTGCCGGCCGTGTCTCCCGGTCGTGTCGAGGTCACGGTGCGCGACGTCGACGGCGTGATCCCCGGCGCCGCGGTGAGCGCTGCGCCCGCCGCAGCGCCCCAGTCGCCCCTCGCGTTCGCGACGACCGACGAGTCCGGCGTCGCCGTGCTGCCCGGGCTCGTGCCCGGCCCCTACACGATCCGCGTCGCGTTCCCGGGGTTCGCCGAGGCGACGCACCCTGATGTCGCGGTGCCGGCTGACGGCGCCGCCACGTTGGCGGTGACGCTGTCGGTCGCGCAGTTCTCGTCGGAGGTCACCGTGACCACGGCCAACCGGCGCGAGCAGGTGCTGCTCGACGTGGCCGACCCGATCGTGCTCATCGACGAACAGCAGATCGCCGACACGGGGGCGCGGACGGCCAAGGACCTGCTCGTCGAGCAGACCGGCGCGGGCATCCAGGTGCAGGCCGGCGGCGGGCAGGGGCACCTCTCGCTCAACGGCATCCCGAACAGCGGCGTGCTCGTGCTGATCGACGGCCGTCGCTACCTGGGCAAGGACGCCAACGGCAACCTCAACCTCGAGGACCTGCCGCTCACGGGCATCGACCGGGTGGAGGTCGTGAAGGGCGCCGGGTCGGCGCTGTACGGGTCGGACGCGCTCGGCGGGGTGGTCAACTTCGTGACGCGGCAGTCCAAGACGCCCGGCATCACGAGCCTCTCCGACCTCAGCGGCGGCAGCTACGGCGACTACCGCGCGAACCAGACCCTCGGCTGGCGAGGCGCGCTCGGCGGCATCAGCGGCAGCGCCGGCTACCGCGAGTACGAGGGGTTCGACCTCAGCGAGGCCAACCCGCAGACGATCGGCCAGCCGCGCAGCGACTGGTGGTCGGGCACCCTGAACGCCGACACGCGCATCGGCTCGCGCATCTTCCTGCGCGCCGCCGGCGACTACTCGAAGCGCGACATCGACGACTACTTCTTCTCGGGCGCCACGCAGTTGCCCGCCACCGTCTACGACTCGCAGCGCGAGCTCACGCGCTATTCGGTGTCGCCGACCGCCGACCTCATCCTGGCGCCCTCGACGACGATGACGATCGGGTACACGGGGGGCTGGTACCTGCGCGACGAGACGCGCGTGTTCCCGGTGGGCAATCGCGTGCAGCCGCAGGCACCCTGGCGAGAGTGGAACGACGAACTGCGCGTGACCGCCGCGCACACGTGGCGGGCCTTCGGCGGCGACCATCCGCTGCAGGGCGGCATCGAGCGGCGTCACGAGCAGCTCTCGCGCGGGTCGCTCAACGTGACCGACCCGGAGCGCGACATCACCACGGCGTGGTTCCAGCAGGAAGTGCGCCTCGGCAACCGCCTCACCGTGGCAGGCGGTGCGCGGTACGACGACTTCAGCGACTTCGGCAGCGAGTGGAGTCCCAAAGCCAGCCTGTCGTATCGCCTCGGCGACACCCAGCGCCTGCGGTTCTCGGCGGGGCAGGGCTTCCGGCCGCCCTACTTCGGCGAACTGTACCTCTTCACGCCGCCGGCCTTCGTGGGCAACCCGAACCTGCAGCCGGAGACGGCCACGACGTACAACGGCGGCTATGCCTGGTCGAGCGCCCGCCTGCAGGTCTCGGCCGACTGGTTCCGCTCCGACGTCGAGAACGGCATCACCTTCGACCTGAGCCGCCAGCCCTTCACGTACGCCAACCTGCGCGCGTTCACCTCGCAGGGCACCAACCTCTCGGCCGGCGTCGTGCTCCCGGGCGGCTTCGCTCCGAGCGTGGCCTACACCTACACGCGGCGCGAAGACGCCAACGGCGTGGAGATCGGCGGATTCGCGCGTCACACTGCGTTCCTGAAGCTGCTCTGGACTCAGCAGCGCTGGGGCCTGCGCGCCAACCTGCGCGGCCAGATCCTCGGCGACGTGCCGCCGGCCGTCGACGGCACCTACCAGAGCGGCTACCAGGTGTGGAACGCGCAGGTGGCCAAGACCCTGTGGCGCAGCGGGGGCAGCATGGTGAGCCTGTACGCGCAGGTGGGTAACATCTTCGACGAGGGCGACGTGTTCCTGCGCAACGCCCAGGGGCAGCCGATCGAGGGCGACTTCCAGGCGTGGCTCGCGCCGCGCACGTTCCTGGCCGGACTCACGGTCGATCTCGGAGGACTTCGGTAGATGAACGGACGGATGCGGGTCGGACTCCTTGCCCTGTGCGCCACGCTCGTGGCGGGCAGCGCGGCGGCGCAGGACCGCGTGCACGAACGGCTCGACGTCGCGCTCGATGCCGCCAGCGGCCGCGTCACCGTGCGCGCCGACGTGACGCCCGACGGCGGACTCCGCGAGGTGGAGTTCCTGCTGCACGCGCGGCTCCGCATCACGAAGGCCGAGCCTGCGGTCACCGAGATCGCTCTCGGCGACGTCGCCTGGCTGGGCGACATCGAGGGCGGCGAGATGCAGAAGGCGCCCGCGATCAAGCGATACCGGGTGCAACTGCCGATGCCGGGCGCGTCCTTCCACGTCGAGTACGACGGCGTCTTCGACTTCGCGCTGTCGGACGCGCGCGAGGAGTACACCCGCGGGTTCCGCTCCACACCCGGGCTGATCGGCAAGGAGGGCGTCTACCTCCCCGGCGCCAGCGGCTGGTATCCGCTCGTCGGGCGCGCGCTCGTCACCTTCGACGCCGTCGTCGCGCAGCCCGAGGGCTGGCGCGTGGTGGCGGAGGGCGAGGGCACGTCGCGCGACGCCGACGGCCGGGCCCGCTGGGCGTCGAAGGCGCCCGTCGACCAGATTCACCTGGTGGGCGGCCCGCTTCGCCTCACCACGCAGGCCGCCGGCGCCGTCGAGGCGCAGGTCTACCTGCACGAGGACGACAACGCGCTCGCGCAGAAGTACCTCGCGGCGACGGCGCAGTACCTCGAGATGTACCGCGGCCTCATCGGCCCGTATCCCTACGGCAAGTTCGCCCTGGTCGAGAACTTCTGGGAGACCGGCTACGGCATGCCGTCGTTCACGCTGCTCGGGCCGCAGATCATCAGGTTCCCGTTCATCCTCACCTCGTCGTATCCCCACGAGATCCTGCACAACTGGTGGGGCAACTCCGTGTTCGTCGACGAGACCCGCGGCAACTGGTCCGAGGGGCTCACCGCCTACATCGCCGACCACCTGATGCAGGAGCAGCGCAGCGAGGACGCCACCTACCGTCGCTCGACGCTGCAGAAGTACCGCGACTACGTCTCGACCGCGCAGGACTTCCCGCTCGTGCAGTTCCGGGGCCGCCACAGCGCCGCTACCGAAGCCATCGGCTACGGCCGCACGATGATGGGCTTCCACATGCTGCGCCGGCTGGTCGGCGACGACCACTTCCGCACGTTCCTCGCGCGCTTCTATCGCGACTTCCGCGGCAAGCGGGCGTCGTTCGACGACGCCAGGAAGACGATGGAGGCGGTGAGTGGGCGCGACCTCGCGCGCTTCTTCGACGACTGGATCGCCCGCACCGGCGCGCCGTTGCTCGTGGTGAAGGACGTGCGTGTCACGCGCCAGGGCATCTCGCACGTGGTCGAGGGCTTCGTCGAGCAGGCGCAGCCGGGCGAGCCCTTTGCCCTCGACGTGCCCATCGTGGTGCAGACCGACGGCAAGCCCCTCGAGACCACCGTGCCGCTCACCGGCGCACGCACGGCCTTCCGGTTCGAGATGGGGGCGACGCCACTGATGCTGCACGTCGATCCCGCGTTCGACCTCTTCCGGCGCCTCGAGGCACGGGAGACGCCGCCCTCGCTCGGCCAGATCTTCGGCGACGCCGCGCCGCTCGTGGTCATCGCGTCGAAGGACTCGCCGGCCCGGATTGCCGCGTACCGCGCCATGGTGGAGGGCTGGAAGGCGCCGGCCCATGCGCCGCGCATCGTGCTCGACACCGAAGTCAAGGCGCTGCCCGCCGACCGCTCGGTGTGGCTGCTCGGCCGCGAGAACCGCTTCGCGAAGGCGCTCGTCGACGGCGCTGCGGTCCGTGTCGATGCGGCCGGCTTCGCCATCGACGGGCAGAAGATGGCTGCCACCGATCACGCCGCCGTCATCGTGCGGCGCCACCCCGGCAGTGTCGGTCGGGCGCTCGGCTGGATCGTGGCCGACCGCGTCGACGCGATGCCCGGCCTCGGCCGCAAGCTGCCGCATTACGGCAAGTACTCGTACCTCGGCTTCGAGGGCGCCGAGCCCACCAACATGCTGAAGGGGCAGTGGCAGGCATCGGACTCGCCGTTGTCGGTCGACCTGCGCGGGGTGGCCGCGAAGGTGACGTCGATTCCGCCGTTGTCGCTGGCGCGGGCGCCACTGGCGGCCCTGCCCGCCGTCTTCTCCGAGACGTCGCTCAAGGGCCACGTGGACACGCTTGCCTCCACGCCCTACACCGGGCGTGGCGTGGGTACGGCGGGCCTCGACAAGGCCGCGGAGTACGTGGCTGCCCAGTTCAAGGCGGCGGGACTCGCGCCGGGGATGCCCGATGGCAGCTACCGGCAGCCCTTCACCTCGCCGCAGTCGCCGTCGGGCTCGCCGGCGTCGCTGGTCAACATCGTCGGCGTGCTGGCCGGCAGCGATCCGGCCATGAAGGACCAGTCCATCGTCGTCACCGCGCACTACGACCATCTGGGCATGGGCTGGCCCAATCCACGCGCCGGCGACGAGGGGCGCCTGCACCCCGGCGCCGACGACAACGCGAGCGGCGTTGCCGTGCTGATCGAACTCGCCAAGGTGATGGCGGCCGCCGGCGCGCCGCGTCGGACGGTCGTGTTCGTCGCGGTCTCGGGCGAGGAGGCGGGCCTGCTCGGGTCGAAGCACTACGTGGAGCATCCGGTGCGGCCACGCGAGGGCATCCGGGCCGCGCTCAACATCGACAGCGTCGGTCGTCTCGGCACGACGCCGCTCGGCGTGATCGGGAGCGGGACGGCCACCGAGTGGCCGCACGTGTTCCGCGGCATCGGGTTCGTCACGGGCCTGCAGACGCAGATGGCGCAGCAGGGCCTCGAGTCGTCGGACCAGGCCAGCTTCATCGCCAGGGGGATCCCGGCGGTGCAGTTGTTCACGCCGCCGCACGTCGACTACCACCGCCCGGGCGACACGTCGGACAAGGTCGACGTGCCTGGACTGGTGCGCGTGGCGACCGTGGCCAGGGAGGCGGTGTCGTACCTGGCCGAACGGCCGGAGCCGCTCACGGTGACGATCAGCACGACGACGCTGACCGGGCCTGGGGCGCCTGGCCGCCCCGCTGCCGAGGCGCCGCCGGGCGCGGCCGCGCCGCGTCGTGCCGGCTTCGGCATCGTGCCCGACTTCGCGTTCGGCGGCCCTGGCGTGAAGGCGTCGAGCCTGGTGCCGGGATCGCCGGCCGAGCAGGCCGGCATGGCCGCCGGCGACGTCCTCGTCGAGATGGCGGGCAAGCCCCTCGCGTCGCTCTCGGCCTACTCGGACGTGCTCAAGACGCTCGCCCCCGGGCAGGCCGTGCCCATCGTCTTCGAGCACGCCGGGACGAAGGTCAACGCCACGGTCACGCTCACGGCCAGGTGACATGGCTGCGGGCCACGGGCCACAGGCTGCCTGCCGCCCGTGGCCTGTGGCCTATACTGCGCCCTGCATGGCCAGCATTCTCGTTGCCGATGATGAGCAACTGATCCGGTGGTCGCTGTCCGAGCGCCTGCAGTCCGACGGGCTGCGGGTCGTCGAGGCGGCGACCGGGCAGGAAGCGATCGACAAGGTCCACGAGGGCATCGACCTCGTGCTCCTCGACTACAAGCTGCCCGACATCGATGGCGTCACCGTGCTCCGCCAGATCAAGGAGCACGACCCCGACATCGTCGTGATTCTCCTGACCGCCTACGCGACCGTCGACACGGCGGTCGAGGCAATGAAGACCGGCGCGTACCACGTCGCCAACAAGCCCTTCAACGTCGACGCCGTGTCGGACCTCGTGGCCAAGGCGCTCGAGACCACACAGCTGCGGCGCGAGGTGCGGAACCTGCGCGCCGAGAAGGCGCAGCCGTACTCGCCCGAGCGCATCGTCGGCGACTCGGGCAAGATGCTCGAGATCAAGGCGCTGCTGAAGAAGGTGGCGACCAGCCCGGCCTCCACCGTGCTGCTCACGGGCGAGAGCGGCACCGGCAAGGACCTCGCCGCCAAGGTGCTGCACTTCAACAGCGATCGGTCGCACAAGCCGTTCGTCAACATCACCTGCTCGGCGATCCCCGAGACGCTGCTCGAGAGCGAGCTGTTCGGGCACGAACGCGGCGCGTTCACCGACGCCCGGCAGCAGAAGCGCGGCCTGCTCGAGTCTGCCGATGGCGGCACGGTCTTCCTCGACGAAATCGGCGAGATGGTGCCGGCGCTGCAGGCCAAGCTGTTGCGCGTGCTCGAGGAAAAGGCGTTCAAGCGGGTGGGGGGCCAGCACGACGTGCGCGTGGACGTGCGCATCATCGCCGCCACCAACCGCAACCTCGAGGAGCAGGTGAAGGGCGGGCACTTCCGCTCGGATCTCTATTACCGGCTCAACGTGCTGCCCATCGAGCTGCCGGCGCTCCGGTCGCACCTCGAGGACGTGCCCGCGCTCGTGACCTTCTACGTGGACCAGTTCAATCGCGAGTTCCGCAAGGCGGTGCGCGGCGCGTCGCCGGCCGCCCTGAAGGCCATGCAGCAGTACGGCTGGCCCGGCAACATCCGTGAGCTGCGCAACGCCGTCGAGCGCGCGATGCTGCTGTCGGATGGCCCCTGGCTCGAGCCGGTCGACTTCCCGGCGCTCACCGGCGGCCTGCCGGTCGCGTCGGGGCTCGGCTTGCCCGCCGAGGGCGTCAACCTCGAGGAACTCGAACGCAGCCTCGTCGTGCAGGCGCTCGAGCGCGCCGGGGGCAACCAGACGCGCGCGGCCGCCCTGCTCGGCCTGAACCGCGACCAGATCCGGTACCGCATCGAGAAGTTCTCGCTGGGCAAGACCACGGCCTGAGGGGAGGGGTATTTTCCCCCTGCCTGCGGGAGAGTTCGGCTGCCGAGGGGCGCCGGATCACCGCCGAGTATCGGCAGGGGCCGTGTTTTTGGTTGTCGAAAAGTCGGCACGTGTGTTGCTGAGCGTTTCGGCATGAGTGCCGGCAAGCACCTCGACGCCCTCGCGATGCCCTGCCCGTCGTGCGGGCAAGCGCGCGTGCCGCCGATGGCCGGTAGCACCCTGACCATCGCCTGGTACGCGTGCGAGTGCGGGCACTTCTGGTCGGCCCGCGTCCGCGATGGCCGGCCGGTCGCCAGTCCGCCCACCACACCCGCCGCGCAGGCAGCGCAGCCCCAGCGCTGAGCGCTGAGCCCTGTACCCGGCACCCCGTACCCGGCACCCGGTCCTTGATGCGCTAGCATCGAGCCCTGCGTGCCCACGACCCTGCGACGCCTCACGTCCTCACGCGCGAGCACCGTGCCGCTGCTCGGCCTGCTGCTCGCCGCCGTCATCTTCACCCTCGACTACGAGGCGCCCGTCGGCGCCGCCGTCGGGATGCTGTACGTCGGCGTGATTCTGCTGGGCCTCTGGACCCCCTCGATGGCCTACCCCGTCGTGGCGGCCGGCGGGGCGTCGCTGCTGGTCGCCTTCGACCTGTACGCGTCATGGAGCGCGGACGTCCCGCCGGGCGTCATGATCAATCACCCCCTGATGATCCTGGTGTTCGGCATCACCGCGATCGTCGTCAGGCGGTTCGTGCTCCTCGAGCGGCAAGCGGAGGCACACTTCGAGCAACTCGGCGACTTCAAGCGGGCGCTGGACGCTTCGGCGATCGTGGCGATCACCGACGTGAAGGGCCGCATCACCTACGTGAACGACAAGTTCACCGAGATTTCCGGGTACTCGCGCGAGGAACTGATCGGCCAGGATCACCGCCTCATCAACTCGGGGTTCCATCCGCCCGAGTTCATCCGCGGCCTGTGGCGGACCATCGCGACGGGCGCGGTGTGGCAGGGCGAGATTCGCAATCGCGCCAAGGACGGCCACCTCTATTGGGTGGACACCACCATCGTGCCCTTCGTGAACGAGCAGGGCAAACCCTACCAGTACATCGCGATCCGGGCCGACATCACGGCACGCAAGGCGGCGGAAGACACGCTCACGCACCAGGCCTCGCTCGCCCGGGTGGGGCAGATGGCGGCGGTGCTCGCGCATGAGGTCCGCAATCCGCTGGCCGGTATCCGTGGCGCGATGCAGGTCTTGATGGGGAGGCGTCCCGACGGCGATCCCGAGCGGGCCGTGATGCAGGAGATCCTGAAGCGGACCGAGTCGCTCAACGACCTGCTCGATGACCTGCTGCTGTTTGCGCGCCCCAGGCCCCCCCGCATGTCGATGGTCGACCTGGCGCCGTTGGTGCGCGACGTGTTCGCCACGGTCTCCCAGGATCCGGCCGGGGCGGGCGTCACCTTCGAGGCCGCGGGCGAGCCGCTCGCCGTGCACGCCGATCCCGACCTGACGCGGGCCACGCTGCTCAACCTCGTCCTCAACGCCGCACAGGCGCTCCAGGGCTCTGGCCGGATCACGGTCTCGACGGCGGCGCGGCCCGCCGGGATGGTGGAGATGCAGGTGCGCGACACGGGACCGGGGATTCCCCCGGAGATCCGGGAGCAGGTGTTCGAGCCCTTCTTCACGACCAAGGTCCGCGGCGGCGGGCTCGGGCTGCCCATCGCCCAGCGCACGGCGGAGCTGCACGGCGGGTCACTGACCGTGGCGTGCCCGGCCGAAGGCGGCACGGTGTTCACGCTCACGCTGCCGAGAGGGTAGAAGAGCAGAAGAGCAGAAGGAAAGAAGGCAGAGCGGGAAGACGGAAGAAGGGCAAGGACACTGCAAGGGGTCGACAAAAGAAGGGGCGAGCGGACCAGGGGAAGCACCGGCTTCTCCTTCGTCCCCTCGCCCCTTCCGACTTCGACCTTCCCGGTTTGCCTTCTTACCTTCTACTCTTCTGCTCTTCTGCTCTTCCCTATGTCGTCGGCTTGGCGAGCACGGTCTCGAACTTGATGGTGACCTTCGGGTCGGTCTTCAGCATGCCCATCATGGCGGTCGGCGGGGCGATGCCGAAGTCCGTCATGTTGAGGTCGACGCTTCCGAGCACCAGCAGCTTGCCGTTACGCAGGCTGGTGACGAGCGGCAGCATGATGTCCTTCTCGACACCGGCCACCTTGAGCGTACCGAAGGCATTGGCGCCACCGGGCTTCTTCTCCATGCGGGCGAGCGTGAAGACGATGTCGGGGTGCTGATCGGCCTTGAGGGCGACGTGCATGTCGGCCGTGAAGTTGTCGCGGTCGGACTTCAGGGCGGCGATGGGCACCACCACCTCGAAGGACTCGACGGCGCCGGGCTGGATGACGCCGACCCAGAAGAAGTCCCCACCCGGAAGGTCCTTGGTGACCTTCACGTTGCGGGTCTGCGCCTCATTGGTCGTGGCGCTCCAGTCGAGCACGGTCGACGTACCGGAGATGGTCACCTTGGCGCTGGCGACGACGACGGGGGATTCCTGCGCGTACGCGAGGCCGGCGACCAAAAGAGCGGTCACGGTCATCGTGGCGAGCAGCCTGGGACGGGGAATCGAGAAAGTCATGATGGGAACCTCGGCGGAATGGATGAAGCAAGCTCCGACGCTCACAGAGGCAACTTGCGTGCCGCTGCCGGATGCGCTGGAACCCGCCGATTCCGTATTGATTCCATAAGTGCGGGACATAAGTGGGGAAGGGTCCCCGAGGGGCTGCGGAATTCTCCGCCATGCCCGCCGGCCGGGCGTCTCCGCCGGGAACGCAGCGAGCCTGGGTGTCTTCCCGCGCTGGCGCGTTGTTTGCCTCTGTACACCTGCGGACAGGGAGGCAACATCCATGCACACGAGACTGCTTGCCGTCGCCGGGCTGGCGATGGCCGGGACGCTGGTTTCAGCCCAGGCTCCCGTCCGCGTCGTCGAGGGCGGGGTACTCGATCGCATCGAGTTGTTCGTGGCCAGTCCCGAGGGGGCGTCGGGGGCCACCGTGGCCATCATGGCGTTCGACACCTCCGGCACCGATCTCGGGACCGGCGGCAAGGACGGCAAGCAGTCGCGGCAGGAAGAGGCGCAGACCATGCAGGCCGAGGGGCCGCGGCTGCTGGCAGAGCGCTTCGTCGCGGCACTGAAGGCCAGCGGCGGCTACAAGGACGTGATCGCCCTGAAGGCCGGCGAGACGCCGCCCCCCGGCGCCCTCGTCGTGAGCGGGCGCTTCCTGACGCTGGATCCAGGGAGCCGAGCCAAGCGTCACTTTGCCGGCTTCGGCGCCGGCAAGTCGTCGGTGGAGGTCGCTGGCGAGGTCAAGGACGCCGCGGGCAAGACGCTCGCGACGTTCCAGCAGCGGCGCATCGGGGCGATGGGCCTGGGCGGCGGTGACTCGCTCGGGAAGTTGATCAGTGACTCACGCAGCATCGGCGAGGACATCGCCAAGTTCATGGCGGCCTGGGCGGGCCGTGGGAAGTTGAAGTAAGGGCGAGCCCCGCGCGCCAAGGGGGCGCCGCCAGGCGGGCTCGTCGCGCTGGCGCGTCCGGCCCCGGGCATCCGCTCCCGGCCTTGGCGTCGGGCTTGCACTACATCAAGGCGGTCATGGCCGTCTCCCCGGATTCGCCGGTGGTCTTCCGCGCCCGCGGGCTCACCAAGGTGTACCGCATGGGCGAGGTGGAGGTGCAGGCGCTGGCCGGCGTCGACTTCGACCTGCGCCAGTCCGAACTCGTCGTCCTGCTCGGACCCTCCGGCAGCGGCAAGTCCACGCTGCTCAACATCCTCGGCGGGCTCGACGTGCCGACCACGGGTGAGGTCGTCTATCGCGACCACGTCCTCACGACGGCTGACGATCGCGCGCTCACCGAGTACCGCCGCGACCACGTCGGCTTCGTCTTCCAGTTCTACAACCTGATCCCGAGCCTCACCGCCCGCGAGAACGTCGCCCTGGTGACCGACATCGCCCGCGACCCGATGCGCCCGGAGGAGGCGCTCGCCCTCGTCGGCCTGTCCGGACGCCTCGATCACTTCCCGTCGCAGCTGTCGGGCGGTGAGCAGCAGCGGGTGGCGATTGCCCGCGCCATCGCCAAGCGCCCGGACGTGCTGCTCTGTGACGAGCCGACCGGCGCACTCGACAGCACGACGGGCGTGCTGGTGCTCGAGGCCATCGACCTCGTCAACCGTGAGCTGGGCACGACGACGGCCGTCATCACCCACAACGCCGGTGTTGCCGCGATGGCCGACCGGGTCGTGTCGTTGGTCGACGGCCGCGTGACGTCGATCCGCGAACACGCCACCCGCGTCGCGCCACGCGACCTGTCCTGGTGATGCCGATGCGTGCCCTCGATCGCAAGCTCCTGCGTGACCTGTGGCGGCTGAAGGGCCAGGCCATCGCCATCGGTGCCGTGATGGCGGTCGGCCTGGCGATGTTCGTGGCCTACCTGTCGACGTTCGCCTCGCTGCAGCTCACGCAGCAGGCCTACTACGACCGCTACCGGTTCGCCGACGTGTTCGCCAGCGTGCGACGCGCGCCCCTGGCCGTGCGTCCGCGCCTCGAGGCCATCCCGGGCGTGGCCCGTGTCGACCTGCGCGTGGTCGCCGACGTGACCCTGGACCTGCCGTCGCTCCGTGAGCCGGCGACGGGACGACTCGTCTCGATTCCCGTGCCGCACCTGCCGGTGCTCAACGACGTGTTCCTGCGGCGCGGCCGCTACCCGGCTGCGGGGCGCGCCGACGAGGTCCTTGTGGCCGAGGGCTTCGCGCTGGCGCACGACCTCGGGCCCGGCAGTGTCGTGATGGCGCTGGTGAACGGTCGCCGCCGGGCACTCCAGGTGGTCGGCGTGGCGCTGTCGCCCGAGTACGTCTACACGGTCCGGCCGGGAGACGTGATTCCCGACGCCTCGCGCTACGGCGTGATCTGGATGGCGCGTGATGCGCTCGGGGCCGCCTTCGACCTGGAGGGCGGATTCAACGACGTGGCGATCGCCCTGGCGCCGGGCGCGTCCGAGCCCGCCGTGCTTGCGGCCGTCGACGACGTGCTGCGGCCCTACGGCGGCCTCGGCGCCATCCCCCGCCGCCTCCAGGTCTCGAACTGGTCGTTGAGCAACGAGCTCGACCAACTGCGCGGCTTCGGGCTGATCGTGCCTGCCATCTTCCTGGCCGTCGCCGCGTTCCTCCTCAACGTCGTGCTGACGCGCATCGTGTCGGTGCAGCGCGAGCAGATCGCGGCCCTGAAGGCGCTCGGCTACTCGCGCGGCGCCCTCGGCTGGCACTACGTGACGTGGAGCCTCGTCGTCGGTGCGTGTGCGAGCGTGGTGGGCGTACTGGGCGGCGTGTGGATGGGCGGTGGCATCGTCGGGATGTACAACGACTACTTCCGCTTCCCGATCCTGCTGTACCGGATGCCTCCGGTCGTCGCGATCGGCGCCGTGGCGATCAGCCTGGCGGCCTCGGCGCTCGGGGCCCTCGGGGCGGTGCGGCGCGCCGTGCAGTTGCCGCCTGCCGAGGCGATGCGGCCAGAGCCGCCGGCCCGCTACCGGGTGAGCCTCGTCGAGCGCCTCGGCCTCGGCGGCTGGCTCGGTCCGGCCGCGCGCATGGTCGTGCGCAACCTCGAGCGCCAGCCGTTGCGGGCAGCGACGTCGGTCATCGGCGTCGCGATGTCGGCGGCGTTGCTGGTCGTGGGCCTGTTCTTCCTCGACGCGATGGCGGAGATGATCCGCGTCCAGTTCGACCTCGTGCAGCGGCAGGACGTGACCGTGTCGCTCGTCGAGCCGCGAGGGGCGCAGGCGTTGCACGAACTCGAGCGGCTGCCGGGCGTGATCGCCATCGAGCCGGTGCGTGCCGTGGCGGTGCGCCTGCACGCCGCCCAACGTTCCCGGCAGGTCGCGATCACGGGACTCCCCCCGAACCCGACCCTCCAGCGCGTGGTCGACGTCAACGGGCGGGTGCGCGACGTGCCACCTGCCGGGCTGCTGATCTCGCGGGCGCTGGGCGATGCGCTCGGCGTGCAGGCAGGCGCCGTGATCGAGGTCGAGGTGCTCGAGGGACGACGGCGGAGGGTGCGCGTGCCGGTTGCCGGTCTCGTCGACGAGTACCTGGGCCTCTCCGCCTACATGGCGCGCGACGCGCTGGCGGTGCTCGCGGGCGAGGGCGCCGTGATCTCGGGGGTGCACCTGCGGGTGGATCCGCGCGAGGCCTCGATCCTCCACGCGCGCCTCAAGCGACTGCCGCTCGTCGCGGGTGTGGCGCTCACCGAGGCCATGGTGGAGAGCTTCGACAGGACCCTCGGCGAGACGATGGGCGTGATGATCGGGTTCAACGTGCTCTTTGCCAGCATCATCGCCTTCGGGGTGGCATACAACGCTGCGCGGGTGTCGCTGTCGGAGCGCAGTCGTGAGCTCGCGAGCCTGCGTGTGCTCGGCTTCACGCGCGCCGAGATCTCCGTGATCCTGCTCGGCGAACTCGTCGTCGTGACGCTGCTGGCGGTGCCGCTCGGCCTCGCCATCGGCCATGGCCTCGCCTGGGTCGTGGTCACGGCCTTCCAGACCGAGATGTACCGGTTCCCCCTGGCGGTGGCGCCCCGCACGTTCGCCGTCGCGGCCGCTGTCGCCGTTGCTGCCGCGGGCGTGTCCGGACTCGTCGTGCGGCGTCACCTCGATCACCTCGACCTGGTCAGCGTCCTCAAGACGCGGGAGTAGAGTGCTGACATGGCTGCGCCCCGTTCGCGCGTTGCACGCCGCCTCGTGCTGGTCCTGGCCGGCCTGGCGCTGGTGGGCCTGGCCGCCTGGGCACTGCGCCCGCAGCCCCTGCCCGTCGAGACCGTGGTGGCCTCGGCGGGGCCGCTCACCGTCACGGTCGACGAGGACGGCGAGACCCGCGTGCGCGATCGCTACGTGGTGTCGGCACCGGTCTCCGGTCGCGTGCTGCGCATCGGCCTCGAGCCTGGTGACGCGGTACGTGTGGGGGCCGTGGTCGCCACGATGCAGCCGGCGCAGGCGGCACTGCTCGATGACCGGACACGCAGCGAGCTCCGGGAGCGCCGGGCCGCGGTGGAGGCGACGGTGCGCGGCGCGCGAGCGGAGGAGACCCGCGCGCGGGCCCAGGCCGAGCAGGCGGAGCGCGACCTCGCCCGTGTGCGTCGGCTGCTCGAAGCCGGCGCCGTGTCGGGCGAGCGCGCCGAATCGCTCGACGTCGCTGCGACGACGGCGCGCCAGGCGCTGGCGGTCGCGCGGGAGCGCGTGGCGGGGGCGGACGCCGAGCTCCGCCAGGTGCGTGCGAGCCTCGCACCCTCGTCGGCCGCCGGCACGCGCGCCGTCGACGTCCACGCGCCCGCCGACGGCGTGGTGCTGCGACGCCTGCGCGAGAGCGAGTCCGTGGTACCGCAAGGCGAGCCCCTGCTCGAGATCGGCAACGTGACCCAGCTCGAGGTCGTGGCCGACTTCCTGTCGACCGAGGCGGTGCGAATCGCGGCCGGCCAGGCGGCGCTCGTCGAGGGGTGGGGAGGCGCCGACCCGCTGCGGGGCCGGGTCAGGCGCGTCGAGCCTGGTGGCTTCACCAAGGTGTCTGCGCTGGGCATCGAGGAGCAGCGCGTGAACGTGGTCGTCGCGCTCGACCCCCTGCCCGTTGGCGTGGCGCTCGGCGATCGCTATCGCGTCGACGTGCGCGTCGTCGTGTGGGAGTCGCCGCGCGTGGTGACGGTGCCGGTCGGCGCGCTCGTGCGTGATGGCGAGGCCTGGGTCGTGTTCGCCGTGCGCGACGGCCGCGCGCTCCGCACGCCCGTCGTGATCGGGCACCGCAACGGTGTCGCGGCGGAGGTCACGTCTGGCCTCGCGGCTGGCACGCGGGTCATCGCGTTCCCTGGCGACGGCGTTGCCGACGGCGTGCGGGTGAGGTAAGGCGCCGTCTCCCCTTCGACTCCGCTCAGGGCCGGCGACCGCGCCGCTCTCGACAGCGGCCGCGTGGGACACGCGGCCCCATCACCGTGAGGGCTTCCACTCTTCGCGCAACAGGCCGAGCATCAGGATGTCGTCGGTCACGCCGTCGAGGATGCGGGCGGCGCGGCGCCGGCCTTCCTCGACGAACCCGGCCCGCCGGTAGAGCGCGTGGGCCCGCGTGTTGGAGGCGAACACCTCCAGTTCGATCCGCGTGAAGCGCTCGAACCCTTGCCGCAGCGCCTCCAGTAGCAGTGCGCGACCGATGCCCTGGCCCCGCGCGTCTGCTGCCACGCCCATGCCGAGCCGTCCGTAGTGCGTCAGGCCTTCGAACGGGCCCGACAGGACGTCGACCCACCCCACCAGGCGCGCATCGACGTCGGCCACGAGCGCGACGCCGCCGCTCGCCTGCACGTGCGCGAGGTAGCCGTGTGTCTGCTCGAGCGTGAACGGCTGCGTGGCCCCGAGATACCGGCGCTCCAGCGCCACGGCGCCGACCAGGGCCTGCAATGCCTCGGCGTCTTCGGCGGTCGTGGCGCGGACGACCGGCGTCATCGCGCTCCTGCCGCCCGCTTCCCGGTGCCCGTCCCCGTACCCGGCACCCGGTACCCGGCACCCGGTGTCCCGGGGTATGTCCCCGCCGCGGCCCGCAGGATCTTGAGCAGCACGTCGGTGTTCTCGTAGACGCCCGTGAACTGCCAGGCGCCCGGGCCCGTCGCCGAGAGCGGCACGTCGGTGGCGGTGTGCCCGGCGAAGGTGTGGCCATTGGAGGCCGTGTCGGCAGGACACCCCTTGGGGTCCGGGCAGGCCGTCTCGCCGTTCTCGATGGTGCCCGAGACCAGGAAGCCCGCGACCTCTCCTGGCTTCGCGCGTGCGGGATTGGCCACCGCCACCAACCGGCCGTCGTCCTTCTTCTCGAGCACCGCGGCCTCGGTCTGCACGCGGTCGGAGGTCCAGTTCTCGTGATGGTCCGGCGCCGCCGCCCAGCCGAGCAGCAGCTTGCGCGACGGATTCGGATCGACGGGGAAGCCGCGCGCGTCCAGCACGTAGTTCGGGCTGAAGTCGAGGACCTGCTCGGGCAGGAAGCGGAAGACGGCCGCGTAGTCGCGCACCGCCTTGCCGAGCGTCGCGGGGGCGTAGCGCTCGTTGCCCACGCCGATGATCGCCATGCCGCCGCACTCGTGATCGGCCGTCACGATCACGAGCGTGTCGTTGTCGGGGTTGGCGTCGCTGTTGGTCTTCGCCGCGAACTCGAGCGCCACGGCCACGGCGCGATCGAACTCGATGGTGTCCCAGATCGAGCGCTCCTGATCGGCGGCGTGCGCGCGCTTGTCGATGGAGGCGCCCTCGACCATCAGGTAGAAGCCGGCGGGCGAGTGGGCCGTGAGGGACTTCAGGGCGGCCTTCGTCATGTCTTCCAGCATGGGCGTATCGCGGTAGGCGGCGTTCTTCTCGAGCGCGAGCTCGTCGCTGTAGCGGCCAGCGCCGACCTTGTCGAACGCCACCACGAGATGCGACTGGTGGAAGAGGCCGAGCAGGGCCTTCGGCGCCGGCGTCGCGGGATCGAGCACGGCCTTCACGTCCGCGCCGGTGCGCAACGTGCGGTAGCCGGCCGCCGCGAACTCGTCGACGAGGTTGCGCGAGTCGGGGCGCGAGCCGCCGGCCGCCTTCGGGGCGAAGTGCGTGGCGCCGCCGCCGAGCAGCACGGAGACGCCGTTGGTCGTCCGCTCGTCGAGGAAACGCGCCGCGATGCCTGCGCCGGCGAAGCGGCTCGAGGTGTGCACGGCGTTGGCCGCCGGCGTCGAGTCGGTGACGTCGGCGGTCGTCACGATGCCGACGTTGAAGCCGGGCCCGCGCGTGCGCCGCAGGATCTCGCCCAGGTACTCGATGCGCGGGTTGTCGAACTGGTCCGCCGTGTTGTCCGGGAACACGCCCTGCTGGTTGTTGGCCGACTTCTGGCCGGTGACGTAGCTCGACATGCCCGGGGACGAGTCGGTGATCACGTCGTTGAGCGACCCGGTCATCACCATCCCCGTCACGTCGAGCGTGTCCATCGCGAGGCGGCCGCCGGCCCTGCCGCTGCGCCAGCCGCGCGACACCAGGCGGGCGGCGGTGCGGTGCGCGGCGCCCATGCCGTCGCCGAGGAACAGGATGACGTTGCGGGCGCGCGGACGTCCCGCGCGCACCGGGCCGGCCCACGCGCCCACCTGCAGCCGCGACTCGGCGGTGGCGCCATCGGCCGTCGTGGCGCGAATCACGAGCGTGCCTGCGGTGGCACGGCTGAACCGACGGACCAGGAAGTTGGCGGTACCCGCCGCGGCGCCCTGCTGGGCGTCGGGGGCGTTGCGGGCGGTCCATTCGGTGCCGTCCACCCACACGCGCAGTCCCGCCGGGGCGACGCCGTCCGTGCCGGTGGCCTCGACGCGGATGTCGACGAGCTGCCCCGCTGCCAGCGTGCTGCCGTCGGGCGGCATGATGCGGATGGTCGTGGCCGCCTCGGCGGCGCTTCTCGGCAGCAGGGCCGCGAACAGGAGCAACAGGGCAAGGCGACGCATGCGCCGCATCATAGCCGCCCACGCGGCCCTCGCACGCGCGTGCGACGACGACGTGACGCCGGTGTTGCGTCGTCGACACCTCGGTCCCCGCCTGGCACACCTATACTCGGCGCCATGAAGAAGGCGCTCATCCTCCTCATGCTCGTCGTGCCCGTGCTGGTCTCCGCACAAGGGCGCGCGCGCAACGTCGTCCTCGTCCTCGCCGATGCCGGAGGGCTCGGCACGATCACCGCAGCCAGCCTGCATGCGACGGGCACGTCGCGTGGCCTGTTCGTGCAGTCGCTGCCGCACGTCGCGCTGTCGGACACGTCCACGGCCTCGCAGATCGTCTCCGACTCCGCGGCCGGGATGACCGCCATCGTCACCGGCCAGAAGACCCACAACGGGGTCATCTCGCAGGGGGCCGACGCCGTGCGTGGCAAGAGCGACGGCACCGCCCTGAAGACGATCCTCGAGTACGCCGAGGAGCACGGGCTGGCGACCGGGCTCGTGAGCAACGACGCGCTGACGGGCGCCACGCCCGCGTCGCTCTACGCCCACGTCAACGACCGCGGGCAGACGGCCGCCATCTTCATGCAGGCCTTCGCGCCGCGGTTCGGCGACGGCGTGGACGTGATGATCGGGCCGGGCCGGGCCTCGATTGCCAAGGCGCTCGCCGCCACCGGTAGCAGCCTCGAGGCGGTGTCGGCGAGTGCGAAGCGGCCGATCCTTGCGTCGCTGGCCGACGTCCCGGCCGACGCGCGGCGCGCCGTGGTGCTGCTCGAGTCGTCGACGTTCGACATCAAGGACGCGACGCTCGCCGCGCACCGGATCCTGTCGCGCAACAAGAAGGGCTACTTCCTGATGGTCGAGGGCGACGTCCACACCGACCGGGTGCGGGCCGGGCTCGAGAGCATGGTGGCGCTCGACGCGACCGTGGCGGCGCTCTCGAAGGTGATGGGGCGCGACACGCTGCTCGTCTTCACCGCGGATCACTCCTTCGACCTGGCCCTGCGCAGCGGCCGCCTCGGGGCGACGCTGCTCGAGGGCGTCGACGAGGATCAGGCGAAAGCTGCCGAAGAGAAGCGCAGCAGCGTGAGCATCCCGACCTTGCGCATGGACGACAGCCACACCGGCGAGCCGGTCATGGTGGCCGCGACCGGTCCCGGAGCCGAGCGCGTCAAGGGCTACATGCGCAACACCGACATCTTCACGGTGATGATGCAGGCCTTCGGCTGGAAAGCCGACTGACACACGGGCCGTGGGGAGTAGACTGGCGGTTTCCCGGATTCCATCGAGAGGACCGTCAGTGCCACAGTCGCCCATGTTCCGTCGTTTCGTCATCGGTCTCGCGGCACTCTGCGCGCTGGTTGCCACCCCCGCAGGTGCCCAGCAGGACGAGGGGCGCGCGGCCCGGCTCATTGCCGACCTCGGCCTGCGGGAAGCGCCGCAGCCCGTCAGCGAATTGACCGGCTGGGCCAAGCCGCGCCGCATCGTCGTGCGCGACCTCACGCCGGAGCGGCGCGCCTGGCTGCAGCTCGCCGCACCCGGTGTAGAACTTGTCGGCGCCGCCTCGGTGTCCGAGGCCGCCGAGGCCGCGCGGGATGCCGATGCCGTCCTGGGCTTCTGCGAGGAGCGCGTCCTCACGGCTGGGCCGCGCATCCGCTGGGCGCAGACCTACAACGCCGGCGTCGAGCGGTGCCTGTCGAGCACGATCTTCCGTGAACGCGGCATCCTCCTCACGAACATGCAGCGCATCCTCGGTCCGGTGATGGCCGAGCACGTGATGGCGCTGGTGCTGGCGCACGCGCGCGGGCTGCCAGGGTACGTCCTCGCGCAGCGCGAAGGCCGGTGGGCGCGCGGGGGCGTGCCAGCGACGCCCGGACTGCCGTCGCTGCCCGGGGGCGACCTGCCGGCGTTCGCCCTCACCGGCCGCACGATGCTCGTGATCGGCTACGGCGGCGTGGGCAGCGAGGTGGCCAGGCGGGCGCATGCGTTCGGCATGACGGTGCTGGCCGTCCGGAACAGCACCGGCCCGCTGCCCCCGATTGTCAGCCGCATGGGGAGCTCGGCCGACCTGCCGGCCTTGGCCCGCGAGGCGGACATCATCGTCGACACCCTGCCGCTCACCCCCGAGACGAAGGGGATTCTCGGCGCCCCGTTCTTCGCCGCGGTGAAGAAGGGCGCGTTCTTCGTCAACGTCGGGCGCGGCGGCACCGTGGACACCGACGCGCTGGTCAAGGCCCTGCGGGAGGGCCGGCTGGGCGGCGCCGGCCTCGACGTGACCGAACCGGAACCGCTGCCGGCGGGCCATCCGTTGTGGGCCATGCCCAACGTGATCATCACGCCGCATGTGTCGGCCGACTCCGAACTCGACGAGGAGATTCGCTGGCTTCTGGTCCGCGAGAACCTCAAGCGGTACGTGTCGGGTGGCCGGATGCTGTCGGTGGTGGATCCCGCGCGAGGGTACTGACGCTGGCAATTCAAAATCTGGAATTTGAAATTCTCGGCGGCTTGGCCTTCGGCCTTCGCCGCGCCAGGCGAAGCCGGCGCGCATGAATTTCGAATTTCAAATTTCAAATTGCCAGCGTGTCGGATATCGTGCAGTTCATGCACAGACGGCTGTTCCTCGGCGCGCTGGCCGCGTCTGGTCTTGCGTCGCGGCTCGCGCCGCCGGCGCTCGCGCGTGAGCAGCCTGCGGCGGCCACCGCGCCTGCGGGCGCGCCCACGCGGTTCCAGTACGCCTGCATGACGCTCCCGTACTCGGCCTTTCCCCTCGAGCGCGCGCTCACGGGGATCAAGGCGGCCGGTTACGACCACGTCGCCTGGGGCGTCACGCACAAGGACGCGGGAGGGCAGCAGCGTCCGGCGATGGATGTGGCCGCACCGCCCGCCGAGGCCGCCGCGCTCGCGCGCCGCTGCCGCGACCTCGGCCTCGCGCCGGTGATGATGTTCTCCACCGTCTTCCTCGAGGAGCCCAACGCCACCGACGACCACCGTCGTCGCATCGCGCAGGCGGCTGCGGCGGGCATCCCGTACCTGCTCACGTTCGGCCGCACGCGGCCGGGTGAGTACGAGCGCGTGGTGGCGTGCCTGAAGGCCATCGGCCCCGACGCGCGCAAGGCTGGCGTCACCGTGCTGATCAAGCAGCACGGCGGCAACACCGCCACCGGCCAGATGTGCGCGCGCATCATCCGCGAGGTCGGCGACGCAGGTGTCCGCATGTGCTACGACGCCGGGAACGTGCTCGACTACGAGAGCCACGACCCGATCACCGACATCGCCACGTGCGTCGGCGACGTGCGTGCCTTCGCGATCAAGGATCATCGCGACTGGCCGAAGGACGAGGACTGCGGTCCCGGCTTCGGCGAGATCGATCACTACCGCCTGTTCCAGCCCGTGATGCGCACGGGGCTGACCATGCCGCTCGTGTTCGAGAACATCTTCGAGCCCCTGGTCCCGCGCCCATCGACGCCCGAGGGCGTCGATGCGCTCGCGCGGCGCGCCAGGGAGTACATGCAGAGTGTCATCGGCGGCCTGCAGGCGCAGGCGGCCCGTCCCGCGTGAAAGGCCTGAACCCGTGACCCACGACATCTCCAGACGACACTTCCTCGAGGCCGGCGCCTCGATCGCCACCACGGCCGCGCTCGCCACACGCGCCGGCGCGCAACCCCAGATCGTCGTCCCGGCGGCGCCCGTGGCCGGTGCGATTCCCACCGGCGTGATCGGCACCGGTGGACGCGGCACGCAGGATCTCCGCTCGGTGCTGGAACTCGGCAAGGTGGTGGCGCTGTGCGACACCAAGGCCGACCGGCTCTCGGCCGCCGCCACGCTTGCCGCGCGCGACAACCCCACGACCGTCTCCGACTGGCGGCGGGTGATCGACCGGAAGGACATCGAGGCGGTGGTCATCGCCACGCCGCCGCACCTGCACGCCGAGATGGCTGTCGCGGCGCTGCAGTCGGGCAAGCACGTCTATTGCGAGAAGCCGGTGGCGATCACGCCGGCGTCGGTGCAGGCCGTGGCCAAGGCCGTGAAGGCCTCAGGGAAGGTGTTCGTGACCGGCCAGCAGCTGCGCTCGTACAAGCGCCTGCAGGCCGCCGTCGGGAAGATCCGCAGCGGTGCCATCGGCGACGTGCTGATGGTGAAGGCGCAGCGCCACTCCGAGTCCGACCTGAGTCACACGGGCTCGTCGGCCGACTGGTTCTTCGACGTCGAGAAGTCGGGCGGCTACCTGATCGAGATGTCGGTGCACAACCTCGACCTGTGCAACTGGGCCGTCGGCGCCACGCCGATCAAGGCGGCCGGCTTCGGCGGCATCCTGCTGTACAAGGACGACCCGCCGGGGCGCTCGATCATGGACGGCTACACGCTCAGCTACGACTACCCGGGCGGCGTGAAGCTGTACTTCACGCAGATGGTGTTCCACCCGAAGGGCCTGCCCGGCGGCGGCCAGTTCGTGCACGTGTACGGCCAGAAGGGCGCCTGCGACCTGATGGGCGACACCAGCGTGTACCCGCTCGACGGCAAGGCCTCGCCGTCGATGCTCGCCGAGAAGGTGGACGAGCACCCGAGCGCCCACATGCAGGCGTTCTACGACTGCATCCGCGGTACCGCGAAGAACCCGGCCGACATCAGCGTCGGCGCGACGGGTGCGCTCACGGCCATCATGGGCCACCAGGCCATCACCACGGGCAAGGTCGTGGAGTGGAAGACGATCGCCGGAGATCTCTCGTGAACTCGACCACCCGTCGCCACTTCCTCTCGACCGCCCTGACCGTTCCCGCGGCCGCCGCGCTCGGCGCCCTGGCAGCGCCGGTCCGCGTCGCCGCGCAGGCGAAGGGCAAGGCCCCGCTCTACAAGATCTCCCTCGCGGAGTGGTCCATCAACCAGCCGCTCCGCAAGGGCACGATGGAGCACCTCGACTTCGCCAAGATCGCCAAGTCGTGCGGCGTCGACGCCATCGAGTACGTCAACCAGTTCTTCATGGACAAGGCGACCGATGCAGCCTACCTCGCGGAGATGAACACCCGCGCCAAGGGCGAGGGCGTCACGCAGGTCCTGATCATGTGCGACAACGAGGGGCGGCTTGGCGATCCGGACGCGGCCAAGCGCCAGACGGCCGTCGAGAACCACTTCAAGTGGGTGACCGCCGCGAAGACCCTCGGGTGCCACTCGATCCGCGTCAACGCCTACAGCAGCGGTACGCCCGAGGAGCAACAGAAGCTGGTGGCCGAGGGCCTGCACAAGCTGTGCGTGTTTGCCGACACGCACGGCCTCAACGTGATCATCGAGAACCACGGCGGCATGAGCAGCAACGCCAAGTGGCTCATGCAGACGATCAAGCTCGCCGATCACAAGCGCGCCGGCACGCTGCCCGACTTCGGCAACTTCTCGATCTCGCGCCCGACGCAGGCCAATCCCGACGCGAAGACGGAGAGCTACGACTCCTACGTCGGCGTGCAGGAGATGATGCCGCTGGCCAAGGGCGTCAGCGTGAAGCCGACCGTGTGGGACTTCAAGGGCAACCAGAGCCCGCTCGACTACCCGCGCATGATGAAGATCGTGCTCGACGCTGGCTACCACGGCTACTGCGGGATCGAACACGGCGCGTCGGGCCGTGAGCTCGACAGCATCCGCGAGGTGCGCCAGGCGCTCGAAGCGGCGCGCGAGCAACTGTCGAAGGCGTAAGGCAGCGGGCCGGGCTGGGACAGCCGGCCCTACCTGTCCCTGAAGTACACCTCGAACACGGCCGGCAGCGCGGCGCCGTACTCCTGCCACAGCGCTGCCGACGTGAACGCTTTGCGGCCCTCGACCCGGTTCGCGTTGAGCTCGTGCACGAGCGCGTCGATGCCGTAGCGCTCGAGCCAACCGTCGCCAAGCGTGCCGCTGTTGCGGAACGCGCCTTCCGTATGCCCCTCCGTGAACCATGTGCGTTCGCGGAGGATTGCCTCGAGGCGCGCCATGCGCGCGAGGTGTTCGTCCAGGCCCGGCACCGGCGGGCGTGAGAGGTGCAGCAGGCCGCGCCCGTCGTTGTGCAACTCGATGGCGAGATCCGGCTTCCGCCCGCCCGCGATCATCCCCTCGAGCCAACGCTCCAGTGCCGCGTTCTCCGGCACCAGTGCCTGATCGACGGGCCGATCCCAGTTGCGGTTCAGGTCCTTGCCGTTGACGTTGAAGCGCGTGCCGCCGCGTGCGACGCCGTCCTTGTTGGCCATCGGCAGCACGTACACGGTGAACTGCCCGCGCCAGCGCGCCGCTTCGGCGTCGTCGCCCAGCAGGCGCTCGACCAGTCCCTGCATCACCCAGCTGCTCCCCGACTCCCAGGGATGCGCTCGCGCGCGCAGGAAGACGCGCCGGGGTTCGTCGCCGCGGCCGATGCGGATGATCTCGAGCGGCCGCCCCTGCACCGTCGCGCCGATCGTCGTCACCTCGGCGTGCGCGCTCGCACGGGCCTTCGCGACGAGCCGGTCGAGGTCCGACAGGCGGTACGGCTGCATGCGCGCGAGGTGCAGCACGCCCCCGGCCGGCATCGTCACCGTGACGCGGATGCGGTTGCCGGGCAGTGTGTCGGTGGGGACCGTCGTCCACGTCGTGCCGTCTGCCGACAGCGCCACCGTCTTCAGCTCGCCCGCGACCGATCCGGGCTGGCCATTCCACACGTTGTCGAGGTTGACGAACTCCAGCGTGATGGGCGCGCCTGGCCGCCCGACCATCCGGAAGTGGATGTGCCCGGCGGCACGGTTCGGCGAGTCGCGCTCGTGGTCGTACAGCAGGTGCACGCGGTACGCGCCATCGTCGCCACGCTCGTACCAGAGCGGCGACGCGTTCTCGATGCCGGTGTCGATGAACGCGAGGTCGGGCGGCGGCACGGCTGTCGGCGGCGGCGCCTGCGCGCGGGCGACGGCACTCGCCAGCAGCGCGAAGAGGAGGAGGAGGGCCAGCCTGGCGTCGGTGGTGCAGCGGATGGGCACGGCGCATCGTGTGCCGGCACGGGCGTCGTCCGCAACGGTCTCGGCGCGATCGCTCCTCACGATGGGTAGTTCATGAGCTAGACTCTCCGGACTCATCAGCTAGCCCGTCTCCACGTCGTTCATGGAGGACCCATTGCTTCGTCGTTCCTTCACGCACTGGTCAATCGTCGGGGTCGTGCTGGCGGTGGTCGCCGCCGCACCAGTCGGCGGGTACCTCGAGTCGCAGGATCCAGCCTCGCCGCCGGCCGCTTCCGACGATGGCCGGGACGGGAAGAAGCCCGAGGGCCTCGTCCTCAAGACCGCCGAGACGATCGAGTTCGAGACCGACCAGGTCACGTGGATGTCGGTCGACGTGTCGCCCGACGGGCGCACGATCGTGTTCGACCTGCTCGGGGATCTCTACACGATGCCGTCCTCAGGCGGCCAGGCCACGCGCATCGTCGGCGGCCTGTCGTTCGAGTCGCAGCCGACGTTCTCGCCAGACGGCAAGACGATCGCCTTCCTCAGCGACCGCACAGGCGTCGAGAACCTGTGGCTGGCCAACGCCGACGGCACCAACCCGCGCGCGGTGAGCAAGGACGGGCGGACCAACGATCGGCCGCAGATCATGGCGTCGCCGGCGTGGACGCCCGACGGCGAGTACGTGGTCGTGTCGAAGGCGCGTGCGCCCGACCCGGGCACGTTCTGGTTGTTCATGTACCACCGCGACGGTGGCTCCGGCGTGCGCGTGGGGGCGCCGCCTCCGCCCCAGCCCTCACCCGAGGCCGCTCCCGGGCCACCGCCCGCGCCGGCCCCGAACCGCATGGGCGCCGTGGTGTCGCCCGACGGCCGCTTCGTCTACTACGCCCAGCGCACGGGCAGCTTCACCTACAACGCGCGCTTCCCGCTGTGGCAGATCCACCGACTCGATCGCGAGACCGGCGACACCGTGCAGGTGACCAATGCGCAGGGCAGTGCGATGCGCCCGGTGCTGTCACCCGATGGCACGCGCCTGGTCTACGCCACGCGTCACAAGGCGGCCACCGCGCTGCGCATTCGCGACCTGCGCACCGGCGCGGAGAAGTGGCTCGCGCATCCGGTCACGCGCGACGACCAGGAGTCGCGCGCCTCACGCGACACGATGCCGCGCTACGCGTTCATGCCCGACGGCACGTCGCTGCTCGTCCCGATCGACGGCAAGCTGGCGCGCATCGACGTCGAGACCGGCGCGCGCACGCCGGTGCCGTTCACGGCACGGGTGCAGGCCGAGATCGCCCCGCGCGTCTACACGCCGGTGCGCGTGGACGATGGCGAGACCGTGAAGGCACGGCTGGTGCGCTGGCCTTCCCTCTCACCAGACGGCCGACGCCTGGCCTTCAGCGCCCTCAACCGGCTGTACGTGATGGACATGCCGTCCGGGACGCCACGCCTGATCACGTCCGCGCCTGCCGGTACGGCGCCAGAGGGCGAGTTCATGCCCGTGTGGTCGCCAGACGGGTCAACGATCACCTACGTGACATGGACGACGACCGGCGGGCACCTCAAGCGGGTGGCCGCGACCGGGGGCGCGCCCGTCACGCTCACGCCGCACGAGGGGTACTACCTCGACCCGGCGTACACGCCCGACGGCACGCAACTGGTCTTCATCGCCGGCACCGCGAACGATCACGTCTACTCGATCCTGCTCGACACGCCGCCGCCCGACGACGATGACGGGGCACCCGGCGAGATCGGCGGCGTCGATGCGCCGAATACCCTCGAGCTGCGCCGCATGCCCGCCGCGGGCGGCGCGTCGACGCTGGTGGCTTCGGCGCAGAACGGGCGGTCGCCGCAGTTCGTCCGCAACGACGGATCGCGGGTCTACCTCACGACGCCGCGCGGCCTGCAGTCGATCACGATGGACGGCTTCGACCGCCGCACGCACCTGCGCGTGCAGGGCGTGGGCCCCGGCAACAACCCGCCCGGCGCCACCGAGATCCGCCTGTCGCCCGACGGAGGCCGCGCCGTCGTCAGCGTCCAGAACCGCCTGCACCTTGTCACCGTGCCGCGCGCGGGACGCGAGACCCTGACGATCAGGATCGGCGGCCGGGGCGACGGCACGCCCGTGCCCGTCAAGAGCCTCTCGGCCGAGGGTGGCGACTACCTGGCGTGGACCGCCGACGGCAAGGCCGTCACCTGGGCGCTCGGTGCACGGTTCCACCAGCAGGCCCTCGATGCCACGTCGCCCACGGCGACGGATGTGCGCGTCGAGGTGCCGCGCCGCCGGCCGCGTGGCTCGGTCCTCCTTACTGGTGCGCGCATCGTCACGATGAAGGGCGATGAGGTGTTCGAGCGCGGCGACGTACTGGTGACCGACAACCGAATTGCCGGCGTCGGTCGGCGCGGCAGCCTGCGCCCGCCGGCGGGGACGCGCGTCATCGACGTGACTGGCAAGACCGTGATGCCGGGCCTTGTCGACGCGCACTCGCACATGTGGGCGCCACGCGGATTGCACCAGACGCAGGTGTGGCAGCACCTCGCCAACCTCGCGTATGGCGTGACCACCACGCGCGACCCGCAGACCAGCACGCCGGACGTCTTCGCGTATGCCGATCTCATCGACGCCGGCGTCATGCCGGGCCCACGTGTCTATGCCACGGGCCCCGGCGTGTTCTCCACCTCCGGCATCGACAGCCGCGAGGCCGCCTTCGCCTTCATCAAGCGCTACAAGGAGGCCTACGGCACCAACACCATCAAGCAGTACGTTGCGGGAGACCGGCTCGTCCGGCAGTGGATCATCGAGGCCTGCGCGAAGTACGGCATCACGGCCACCATCGAGGGGTCGCTCGACATGAAGCTGAACCTCACGCAGATGGCCGATGGCTACTCCGGGCAGGAGCACTCGTTCCCGATCCAGCCGCTCCACAAGGACGTGATCGAGTTCGTGGCGCGGACGAAGACGTACTACACGCCGACGATCCTGGTGGCCTACGGCGCCCCGTGGACCGAGAACTACTGGTTCGAGAAGGAAGACCTGATCAACGACACGAAGCTGCGGCGCTGGGTGCCATGGGAACTCCTCGACGGCATGATCCGGCGTCGGCCGCAGTGGTTCCTCCCCGAGGAGTACGGGCACACGCGCTTCGGCAAGCAGGTGGCCGACATCGTCCATGCCGGCGGCAAGGCTGCGCTCGGCAGCCACGGGCAGTTGCAGGGCCTCGGCGCGCACTGGGAGACGTGGAGCCTCGGGTCTGGCGGGCTGACGCCGCACGAGACGTTGCGCGTGGTCACGCTGAACGGAGCCGAAGCCATCGGCCTGCAGCAGGACCTCGGCTCACTCGAGTCCGGCAAGCTCGCCGATCTCCTCGTGCTCGACGGCAACCCGTTGGTGGACCTGCGCCAGACGAAATCGCTGCGCTACGTGATGAAGAACGGCGAGCTGTTCGACGCCACCACGCTCGACCTCGTATGGCCCGAGGCGCGTCCGCTGCCGAAGCCGTTCTGGTGGGGCACCGAGCCGCAGTGACGTCGGCGTACTGACATCCCTCGTGCGCGCCGGCGATCGCCTGCGCGCACGGGCACGCGGAACGTCAGTTGCTGGCCAGCGGACGGCTGAACACGGCGCCGTGGGGAATGCCCTTGGCGGTGCCGCCGTGCGGCCACGTCTTGTCGTCCATCCGGAAGCCCGGGGCCGCGGCCCCCTCCTCGCGGAAGCGCTCGTCCCAGGCCAGCGCGCCGGTCGCTGGATCGAAGCGGGCGATGACGACGCGATGCTGCATGCCCTCGTAGCCGGTCACGACGACACGCCGCTGGTCGGGCGAGATCGAGATCCAGTGCGGCACGTCGTTCGCGCCGAGCGAGACGCGACTCACTTCTCGTGGCTTCGACGGGTCGCTGATGTCGAGGCTCACCACCGCGCTCCAGGCGGGCACCGTCACCAGGTAGTACTTGCCCGCGATCACCGGGATTGCGCAGTTGGTGCCTTTCTTCTTCGGGAACGAGGCCACCATGCGCGCCGACGGCGCATCGCCGCCCAGGTTCTCCATCAGGTAGAGCCCGCAGTTGAAGGTCGAGACGAGCACGGTCTTGCCGTCGCCGAGCAGTCGCGGCTCCGCGGTGAGCAGGCCCTCGTCACCCGCGGGCCCGTCAGGGAGCGCGAACGTGGAGAGCAGCTTCAGATCCGACAGCCGCCACACCTGGAGGTTCCGCGACGCCTTGTAGTCCTTGTCCATGTCCGTCGTCGTCGTGACGACGCGGTCGAGGGACGTGACGATGGCCCCGCTGTAGACGCGCAGTTCCGGGTCGATCCCCGGCCCGCCCGCGGCGCTCGATCGCACGGGCACCCCGGCAGGCGTGAGTTCCACCAGGCCACCCGGTGTCATCCCGGTAGCGTCGTGGCGCATCTGGAAGGTGGCCAGCACGTTGCCATTCGGCAGGCGCAGGAACGAGTGCGGGTGCGAGTAGCCCTCGAGGTCGCCGAACTGGTGCGTGATGCGCGGGCGGGTCGCGTCGGCGAGGTCGAAGATGAAGGTCTGGCCGGTGCCGAAGCCGTTGGCGAACAACTGCCGGTCGGCGGGCATCTCGTGCTCGGTGTGGTGCGGCACGTTCTCGCGTCCCGGCACCGGCAGCGTCGTCACCAGGCGCCCGTAGCGGTCGCCGCGCTCGGTGACGTCGAGCACCGCCAGGAAGTCGGGCTGCGTCTTGTCGTCCGAGGCCGTCCAGAGGTAGAGGTGCGTGGCATCAGCCGACACCGCGGGTTCCGGCGCACGTGACGTGCAACCAACGAGTGAGACGAGCAGGATCGCGACGGAACCGAGGCGGCAGCGCACCCGCCAACGATAGTGCGAAGTCGTCGCCGTGCCAATGCCGCATCGCCGGCGCCCCTGGCGAGTGGTGATCGAGACCACGCCTGCGTGCCCCGCGAGTTCCGCGAGCCGATCCCTCTCGTGACTAGAGCGCCGCGAGCACTTCCTTCATCAGCCACTGGTTGCCTTCGATGCCGTCCATGGGCCCGCTCTCCCACTCGAGACCGATCGTGCCCGTGTAGCGGTGCGCGTTCAGGATGCGCACGCTGCGTCCGACGTCGTTCCAGTCCCTCTCGGGCGTCTTCCACCGGTCCCAGTACTTCGCGTGCACGTGCGTGTGCGTGTAGGGCATCACTGCCTCGAGGCCGTGGAAGAGGTGGTACTCGTACTCCCAGTTGCTGAAGTCCGGCGTGCACTCGCAGTAGGGGTGGTTCACCTCGTCCATGATGATGCGGATGTGCATGGGGTTGGCGCACAGGCCCCAGTGGTTCTCGATCGTGATCTTCACGCCCACCTTTTCGCCATACTCGGCCAGTTCCCGGAACGACTCGATGCACTTCTTCAGGTAGACCACGATCTTGTCGTTCTTCGGAAGGCCGGTGCTGTGGTCCTCGGCCCCGGGCATGATCCGCCCGATCGCCGTCCCCGTGTTGGCGCGCATGGTCTTGGCGCCGAGGATCGCGGCCACGTCCATCCACATCTTGGCGGCGCGGATGCCTTCCGTGCGCTTCGCGTCGTCGGGATCGGCGAGGAACCGGGGCACATCGTTGGAGAGGTGCTGGGTCACGAACCCCTCGTTCGCGATCACGGACGCCAGTTTCTCCAGCCACTTCCTGGCCGCCGGAGCGCCCGGCTCCCAGCGACGCATCGGGAACGGCTTGTTGTCCCGCTGCACGGTCGTCTCGGTGTACTGCGTGGAGTCGGCGGGATCGCCGAACACGTCAGACCAGAGGTCGAGGTGATGGACGCCGGGGAAGAAGTCCTTCGTCCACCTCGGCAGATCGAGCAGCGTGATCTCGCCGTACTTCTTGCGCAAGGCCACCGTCTCTTCGTTGGGCGCGCCGCGGCCGTACGTCTTGAACAGGTGCCGCAGCGGCCAGCAGGTCATGGCGATGCGCGACCGCTTCTCCGATTCGGTCAGCTGGCGCGCCACAGACGCCTGCGCGGACAGTGAGTGCGGCAGGAGCGTCCCTGCGGCGGCGACGCCGAGGCCAGCCTTCAGCAGGAAGTCGCGGCGATCGGTGGTGGATGGGTGGCGCGTGTCCAAGATTCCTCCCGGCACGAACAGGTGCCGCGGGCATCCTACCCTAGCGGCGGCAGGATCCTGGCGGTCGTGCCGCGCGTTCGGGTTGACTCGACGCGGCTCGAGTTTCGGTAGATGATTGGGCCATGCAAGGCCGTCTCTGCTTACTAACGCTCTGCGCCACAGCCCTTCTTGTGGGTTGCGACAAGGGCCTTGCGCCCTCGGCTCCCCCGGTCGCGACGGTCGCCGAGCCGGAGCCCTTACTGACGATAGTCGTCGGCGCCACGGAGCGGCACCTCACCCGCGGACAACTGCTCGAGCGCGCGGATCTCCAGCCACTCACCATTCAGGATGAGTCCGCCTATGAGGGGCGCACGCTGGAATGCGAAGGGATCAGCGCCCAGGCGTTGTTCCAGGGGCTCGACATTCCCGGCGAGGCAGCGCTGACCTTCACTGCCACCGACGGCTTCTCCGCGACAATCTCCGCAGCCCGTGTCCTTGCCAACTCGGAGAACGCGGCGCGTGGTTTTCTCGCGATCGAACGCAGCGACAAGCCGTGGCCCAGGATGCGGCCCACCCGCCCGAGCGCGGGAACCTTCTACTGGGTGTGGAAGGACCCGCAGAAGTCGGACATCGGCCGGGAAGAGTGGCCGTTCAAGATTCGCCGGATCGAGGTGACGCTGCCGTTCGCCGCGCGTTTTCCCGGCCTGTTGCCCGACGCGGCGCTGGCCAAGGACGCACGGGAGCACCGAGGCTTCGAGGTCTTCCAGAAGGACTGCTCGCCCTGCCACACCTTGAACCGCCAGGGAGGTGCCAACGTGGGGCCGGATCTCAACGAGCCCATGAGTCCCACCGAGTACTTCCCGGAAGCGGTGTTCCGGACGCTCATCCGCAACCCGCAGTCGGTGCGGCATTTTCCGAACTCGAAGATGAGCGGGTTCTCCAAGGAGATCCTGCCGGACTCCGAGGTCGACGATCTCCTGGCGTACCTGCGTCACATGGCGGCGCGAAGGAAGACGACGCCCTGACCCTGTGGGTTCATTGCTCGCGAGTCGTCGCCGCAACCACCCCGGCGTGGGACGCCAACTCCGCGAGCCGATCGGCCGGACCCAGAAGGACCAGATGGTCGCCGGCCTCCATCCGGGCCTCTGGCGCCGGGTTGAACTCCATCTTCCCGCTGGCGCGCTTGATCCCGACGACGATCACGCCGAACTTCTGGCGCAGGTTGGCGCCGACGATGGTCTGGCCGGTGAGCGGGCCGTTGGCGCGAATCTCGATCTGCTCCATGGAGAGTTCGAGGAACTCCGAGCTGGTCGCGAGCTGCACGAAGTCCACGACGGCCGGACGCAGCGCCAGTTGGGCCATGTGCTGGCCGCCGATCTGGTAGGGGGAGATCACGCGGTCGGCGCCGGCGCGCTTGATCTTGCGACCCGACTCGTCGCTCTCGGTGCGGCCGATGATGTAGAGCGTCGGCTGCATCAGCCGCGCGGTGAGGATCGTGTAGACGTTCTCGGCGTCGCTGGAGAGGGCCGCGATGAGGCCCCGCGCCCGCGACACGCCGGCCTTGGCGAGTACGTCCTCGGAGCTCGCGTCGCCCTCGACGACGAGGTGCCCGGCGTCGGTCAGCGCGCGCAGGCGCTCGGGGTCGCGCTCGACGACGACGTACGGGACGCGTTGGCGGCGGAACTCATCGACGAGGATGCCGCCGATGCGTCCGTACCCGCACACGATGAAGTGGTGCTCCAGTCGCTCGAGCATGGCGGAGATCCGTCGGCGTTGCCAGGGGCTGTGCAGGGTGCTTTCGATCACGCTGGCCCCGATCAGCGTGAACGAGTAGAGGACGGTGCCGACGCCGCCGACCAGCACCAGCATCGTGAAGGCTTCGCCCGCACGGGACATCGGGTGGACTTCCTTGTAGCCGACCGTCGTGAGCGAGATGACCGTCATGTACAGGGCATCCCACGCTGACCACCCCTCGATCAGCATGTAGCCGACGGTGCCGGTCAGCACGATCGTGAGGAGCAGGATCGCGGCCTGCACCGACGTCCGGGACCACGCGGCGGCGTTCACAGGCCCCAGTGTATCCGCCTCGTCCTCTGCTAGCGCAGGCGCGCGAGGACGGCGGCCACGGCGGCCTTGTCCGTGAAGTCCAGGCGGGCGTCCGACTCCAGCCGTGTCTGCAGGTCGCGCCCCTGGAGGTCGCGATACGCCCGCCAGTCGATGCCGCGATCGAGCAGCAGGTCGACGACGGGCCAGTGCTGCGCGTTGACCGCATCGAACAGCGCGGTCCGGCCGTCAGTCGATCTCGCGTTGACGTTGGCGCCGCCATCGAGCAGCAGCGACAGCACGCCGGGAGCGGTTTGGTGCCCGGTCGCACTGAACCAGGCGGGTGAGCCGAAGGGGCCCGTCGCGTTCGGGTCGGCGCCGGCGTCGAGCAGCACGCGGGTCGCCTCGGGGCCGACGCGAATGGCTTCGACGAGTGGCGACGCGGCACCTCCGTCGTTGGCGTTGGCACCCGCCTTCAGCAGCGCCTGGACGACGTCGGGAGGCCCGTGGTGCGCCTGCAGGTGACGGAGCGCTACCACCAGCACCGTCATGTCCTGGATGGAACGTTCACCGACATCAGCCTCTCGCGCCAGCGCGGGGATCGCGGTGGCATCACCGCGCGCGATCGCGCCCTCGATGGCCTGCATCGGCGCCGACCGGAACTGCGTGGCTGCGCCCGAGGCATCGCGAAACTGGTTGATGCGGTAGCCGGCATACACCGGCGCGAGCGCCACGATCAGCAAGGGGGCCGCGGCGAACGCGAAGGCCAGCAGTCGCACCGGGAGGGACGGCGCGAGGTGGAAGAGGGCAATCGCTCCCAGGATCAGCAGGCCCGGCACCACGAGGATCGTCAGGGCAATCGTGAGGGGACCCGTGTGCGACGGCGGGCCTGCCGCGAGCCCGAGCAGGAACACCAGCCCGAGTCCGGCCAGGTCGGCCAGGATCACGATCCAGAAGGCGACGGTCAGCAGCATGGGAACTGGACGATGGTAAGCGAGCACTACGTCCGCGGGTACGGTAGGGTATGCCGGTGATGCGTACCCGGATCCTCGTCCTCCTCGCCCTTGCGTGCGTGGCAGCGGCCGCGTGGGACACGCGGCCCTACCTCGAGCTGCCGTCCGTGCAGGCCCAGGCGCCGCCCAGGCTGAACGTCGTCTTCATCATGGCCGACGACCTCGGATGGGGCGAGGTCGGCGCCTATGGGCAGCAGAAGATTCCGACGCCGAACATCGACCGGCTCGCGGCGCAGGGCATGCGCTTCACGCGCCACTACTCGGGCGCGCCGGTGTGCGCCCCTGCGCGGGCCGTGCTGATGACCGGCAAGCACATGGGCCACGCCGAGATCCGCGGCAACATCCAGGCGAAGACGCGGCTGCCGCAGTTCACGGAAGGGCAGTACCCGCTCAGCGACGGCGCCGTGACCATCGCGCAAGTGTTCAGGAACGCCGGGTACGCCAGCGGCGCGATGGGCAAGTGGGGACTCGGTCCGGTGGGCAGCACCGGCGATCCGAACCGCAAGGGGTTCGACCTGTTCTTCGGCTACAACGACCAGTCCGTCGCGCACAGCTACTACCCGCCGCACGTCTGGCGCAACGCCGAGAAGATCGCGATCAACGCCCGGCCGGTCCCCGGGCACGCCACGCAGCCAGACGGTCCCGTGTCGATGGACCCGTGGATCGGCGAGACCTACGCGCCGTCGCTGATGATCACGGAGGCGGAGCGCTTCATCGCGGCGCAGTCCGGTCGGCCGTTCTTCCTGTACCTGCCCTTCATCCAGCCGCACGTGGCGATGCACCCGCCGAAGGCCCTCGTCGAGCGCTTTCCGGCAGAGTGGGACACCGTGCCGTACCGCGGCGCCAACAACTACCTCCCGCATCCGCGCCCACGTGCCGGGTATGCGGCGATGATCGCCGAACTCGACGACCACGTCGGGCGCGTGCTTGCCGCGATCGAGAAGGCCGGCGTCGCCGACCGCACGCTCGTGGTCTTCACCAGCGACAACGGGACGACGCACCCGGGTGCGAAGGATCCGGCGTTCCACATCGGCGGCGTGGACGCGGCCTTCTTCAACAGCACGCGAGGCCTGCGCGGTTACAAGGGCAGCGTGTACGAAGGCGGCATCCGCGTGCCGATGATTGCGCGCCTGCCGGGCCGCATTCCCGCCGGCAGCGTGAGCGAGGTGGCCAGCTACTTCCCCGACTGGTTCCCGACGCTCGCGGCCGCGGCGGGGCTGCAGGCGCCCTCCGGACTCGACGGCGAGAGCCTGTGGCCCGTCATGACCGCAGGCGCCTCGTCGGTGCCGACGCGCCGGCCGATGGTCTGGGTGTTCCCCGAGTACGGTGGGCAGGTCGCAGTGCGCCTCGGCGACATGAAGGTGGTGCGCCAGCGGCTGCAGGCCGCGGAGCCCGGGCCCTGGGAGGTGTACGACCTGGCGGCCGATCCGAACGAAACCCGTGATCTCGCCGCGAGCCGCGCCGACCTGGTTCGGCAGGCGCAGGACGTGCTGCGCCGCGAGTCGCTACCCAACGAGATCTTCCCCGTGCCGATTCCCGGTGTCACCACGCGCTGAGGCGGCCCCAGTGTCTGTGCTCCGACGGGTCCTTGCCGCGTTCGCCTTCGCCATCGCGACCGCCACGCTCGCCGGCGCCCAATCGACGACGCCGCCCACGTCGCCGCAGGGGCCGGCGCCTGTGGCGGCCGCCCCGTCCACGCAACCGACCCTCGTGCCTCCTCACGTCGAGGTGGACGATGAGGGTGAGCGCAACGATCGCCCGAAGAAGCGATCGCAGCGCGACGACCTGACCGGGTGGGCGTACGCGAGCAAGGGACTGCAGTTCCGCTCCGAGGGTGGCGGCCTCTACCAGTACTTCTCGCTGCGCAACCAGTTCCGGTTCACCTCGGAGCAGGACGACGAGGAGTGGGCTGTCAACCGGTCGCGCCTGAAGTTCGGCGGGCACCTGTGGTCGCCGCGCGTCTCCAACTTCGTCGAGATCGACCTGAAGACGCCGCGTGCGTACCACTTCTTCGTGCAGGTGAAGGCGCGCGACTGGCTGCAGGTGCGCGCCGGCCAGTGGAAGGTGGAGTTCAATCGCGAGCGCGTCGACTCGTCGGGCGACCAGCAGCTCGTCGACAGGTCGCTCGTCAATCGCGACTTCACCCTCGACGGCCAGCTCGGCGTGATGGCTCGTGGCCGCGTGCTCAAGGGGCGCCGCTTCGACGGCGAGTACTTCCTCGGCGTGCTCGCCGGCGAAGGCCGCCTCGCGCTCGGCGACGGCGACGGCGTGCCGATGGTGCTCGGCCGCTACCAGTGGAACGTGTTCGGGCGCAGCGTCGGGTTCTCGCAGTCCGACGTCGAGTACCACCCGAAGCCTGCGATGGCGATTGGCGTGGCGGCCGTGAGCAATCGCGGCCGGTTCACGCGATTCAGCTCCGATGGCGGCGCGCAGCTCTCCGGCTTCGAGACCGGCGCGGCCGGGCGGTACGACCTGCGGCAGTGGATGGTCGACATGGCGCTGTTCAACCGAGGTTTCTCGCTGCAGACCGAGCAGCACTGGAAGCACGTGCGCGACCGCGAGACGGCCGTCGAGCGTCGCCTCTTCGGCGGATACGTGCTGGCCGGATACTTCCCGCACGACCGGTGGCGAGCCATTCCGGCAGCGCTCGAGTTCGCGGGTCGCGTGGCCTACGCGGATCCGGACCGCGACGCGGCCGTGCCGATCGACCGCGAGATCACCGGCGGCATCAACTGGTACTTCAACCAGCACCGCAACAAGCTGAACCTCGACGTGTCGCGCCTCACGATCCAGGGCGCCACGCACGGGCGCGTGCGGCTGCAGTGGGAGATCTCGATCTAGGACGGCAGTCGGCGGTCGGGAGTCGGGAGTCGGGAGTCGGCACAGGGCCGGGTACCGGGTACGGGGTACCGGGTACGGAGAAAAGCGGCGAATGTCGGCGGCGGATCGTTACCGCGTCGTCACAACCCCCGGCGGCGCGATCACGTATCTCCGTGCAGGAGGTGTGATGGTCGTTCCGGTACTGCTGGTGCTCGGAGGGCTCGGCCTGGTGGTGGTCCTGGTGGCGCTCGTCGGGTGGGGAGGGCGTGTGGCGCCATCGGCCGGCGCAAGGAGCGCCGAGCACGGAGGGGATGACGGCGGCCTGCTGGCGATGCTGGCGGCAGGCGCAGATACGGGAAGCGCCGGCGGCGACACGGGCGCCGACGCGGGTTGCGACGGCGGCGGGTCCGGCGGCGACTGACCGCGGCGCGGGACTAGCGCTTCTTCGCGGCCAGGCGGCGCACGCCGCGCGCGGCATCCTCGGCCGCCCGGAGTCGGGCGATGCGAGTGAGCAGCGTGACGGGCACCCGGCCCGTCAGCGGAAAGCGAATCGTGCCCTTGCCGTTGTACTCGTAGGGCGCGAGCGCGTCGCCCAGCGCGTCCACGAGATCGCGCGTCGCCGGGTACACCGAGTAGTGCGACGTGAACGCCGCGCAGTACACCACCACCCGCCCCCCGCTCTTCAGTGCCGGAATGCCGTACGACACGACCGGTTCTGCCCCGGGCAGGCCCTTCCGCAGTGCGGCGAACACCCGCGTGAGCGTGCCGCGCGAGGCATCGGGCAGCGCAGCCAGGTAGTCGTCGACAGAAGCAAAGGCGGGACGCGGCATGGGCAGTCTCAGGCGTGCCCCGCGGAGGCCGGCCGGGCCACCGGCACCACGTCCGCGGCGGTCGATGGGTACAGCCGGGCCAGCAGCGGGGTCGTCATCACCGTGGTGACCAGCGCCATCACCACCAGCATCGAGAACAGGACGGGCGAGATGATGCCGAGGTCGAGGCCGAGGTTCAGCACGACCAGTTCCATCAGCCCCCGCGTGTTCATGAGCACGCCGAGCGCCACCGAGTCGCGCGTGTTGAGTCCGCTCACGCGCGCGGCCACCGCGGAACCCACCAGCTTGCCCAGGATCGCGAGCACCAGGATCAGTCCGCAGTAGAACCACATCTGCGCGCCGCTGACCAGCCCGATCTGCGTCCGCAGTCCCGTGAACGCGAAGAACACCGGCAACAGCAGCGTGGTCGCGACGAGCTCGAACCGCGCCGTGATGGCCTCGACGAACGCGTCGGTCTTGGGCAGCATCACGCCGACGAAGAACGCCCCGAAGAGCAGGTGGAGGCCGATCCACTCGGTGGTCACCGAGGCGAGCATCACCACCGTGAGCAGCAGGGCCACGGCGTCTTCACTGAGCCGGTGCCGCTTCTCGAAACTCGCGAGGAAGAGGCCGAGGCCCGCCCGGCGCAGCACCGTGATGACGGCGATGAAGGCCGCCAGCCCGCCGATCATGACCGGTATCGGCAGGGTGTGCTGCGAGGCCCGGACGAGCGCGACGATGCCGGCGAGCAGGCACCAGGCGGTGACATCGTCGACGGCGGCGCAGGCGATGGCGACGGTGCCGATGCGGGAGTCGAGCAGGCGGCGCTCGCGGAGGATGCGCGCCAGCACGGGAAACGCCGTCACGCTCATCGCCGTGCCCATGAACAGCGCGAACTCGTGGAAGCGGACGTCGGCCGATGACAGGCGCGGGTAGAGATAGAGCGCCAGGGAGACGCCGAGGAGCATCGGGAGCGTGATGCTGGCGTGGCTGGCCAGGACGGCGGTGTGCCCGAGACGGCTCAGGCGGCGCAGGTCGAACTCCAGGCCCACGAGGAACATGAAGAGCAGCAGTCCGAGCTGACTCAGCGTGTTCAGGTGGGCGTGGTTGGCTGCCGGGAAGAGTGTGGCCGAGACGCCGGGGGCCATCCAGCCGAGCAGCGATGGCCCGAGCGCGATGCCCATGGCCATCTCGCCCACCACCTAGGGCTGGCCGATCGCGCGCGCCGCGAGGCCCGCCGCGCGTGCGCAGGCGACCAGGACGGCCACCGACAGGAGCAGCCAGGGCAGGCTGAACTCGCCGACCGGTCCGGCCGCGCGTGCGACGTCGTGCATCGGCGCCGCCGGGGCGACCAGCGACGCCCCGAGGCGCAGGGCGAGCAGCACGCCCGCGATGGGCAGGCCGACGAGCAGGCCGTACTCGACGAGGACACGGGACGCGCGAATCAGCATGGGGCCAGACACGCCAGCATAGCGCGCTGCGGCCCCATCGCCGCCTCACGGATACAGCCGCGGCCGATCGCCCGGTCCAACTGACCATCGTCTGGCAGCAGGTCGGCCTGCCGCCGGATTCGGCCCGTCTCGATCAGACGCGCGACGGATTCGCGCCCACCCTGGCTGACGCGTCACCGCGGGCAGTGGAGGAGAGGGGTAACCCAGCCGATTGGCCCTGACATGAAGACCTGCGTCCGGCGTTTCCTCATCGGCGTGAGCTTCCTCGCGGCGTGCCCCGTTGCCGGATTCGGGCAGTCGGCTCCCCGCTACGATGCGGGCGATCCCACCCTGCAGCAGATCTGGGTCGACCCTGCCAGCGGTGACGACCGATCGAGCGGCCGCAGCGCCGGCGACGCGGTGCGCACCCTCCGTGAAGCCTGGACCCGCATTCCGGCCAATACGGCGGCGAGTCCGTTTGTCGCCATCGGGTACGAGATCCGGCTGCAGCCCGGTGAGTATCCGGCCGACACCATCCCGCACTACATGGAAGCGCGCTACGGCACCGCGACCGCGCCGATCGTGGTCCGCGCCGTTGGCGGCGCCGGCACCGCCACCTTGCGCGCGGGCCTGAACATCGCCCACGTCGCCTACCTCTACTTCGTCGACCTCGACATCGTGCCGACGCCGGCGGCCGACGTGTTCCACTGCGAGGATTGCGACACCATCCTGCTGCGCAACGTCACGTTCACGGGCGGCACGCGGCCGGTGGACGGCGCGGACGCGGCCGTGGCCCACGAGACCGTCAAGGTCAACCAGTCCACGCACATCTACATCGAGGACTCGCGCATCGGCGGTGCCGATGACAACGCGATCGATTTCGTGGCCGTGCAGGACGGACACATCGTCGGCAATCGCGTCTTCGGGGCGGGCGACTGGTGCGGCTATGTCAAGGGGGGCTCGGCGTCGATCCTCGTGGACAGCAACGAATTCCATGACTGCGGCACCGGCGGCTTCACGGCAGGACAGGGCACGGGCCTGCAGTTCATGAGCACGCCATGGCTGCACTACGAGGCCTACGACATTCGCGTCGTCAACAACATCGTGCACGACACCGAGGGGGCCGGCCTTGGCGTCAGCGGTGGCTACAACGTCCTGGTGGCCTGGAACACGCTCTACCGCGTCGGCACGCGCAGCCACGTCCTCGAAGCCGGCTTCGGGGCGCGCAGCTGTGATGCCGCCGACGTGGCATCGGAGCTTACGGCCTGCGAGAGCCGGCTCGCCGCGGGCGCCTGGGGGACGACGGTGGTCGACGATGGCGATAACTTCGTGCGCATTCCCAACAACCACGTCTTCCTGCTGAACAACGTCGTCTTCAACCCCGAAGGCGCCGGCAGCCAGTGGCAGCACTTCCAGATCGCGGGCGCGGCTCCGGGCGGCGCGACCGGGCCCGGAGTGCCAGTCTCGAGTCGCGGCGACAACGATGTGCGGATTGCCGGCAACGTGATCTGGAACGGGCCGTCGGGGCATCCCCTTGGTGTGGGCGGCGATGCGGGGTGCCCGGCCAGTCATGCGACGTGCAGTGAGCCGTACATCAGCGGTCACAACGCGATCAATACGCAGCGACCCAGCTTTGTCGACCTCGGGACCAACGACGTGCGGCCGACCGGCTCGCTGGCAGACGTCCGCAGTGTGCCGGCACCTGACTTCGCGTATGGGGACCTGCCGTCGCGGCCCCAGGCGCCAGCCGGCGCCACGTCGAACCGGGTCGCGCTCGATCGCTACGGCCGCGCGCGTGGCGCCAACGACCCCCCTGGCGCGGCGCTGCCCCAGTAGCCGGCAAGGGCCTCCACACCGACGGGGCCCCCGCTCGAAGCGCGACTCACGCTCGCATGAGCGTCCCCACGCAAGTGACCGACCGCCTGGTGCTGACCGTGTGATGCGGAAGACGGGACGCGAGCCCGAACGCCGAGCCACGCAGCGCCGCTGGCTGAGGGCCTGACGCCGCTCTTTCCGCGCCGAATCAATGTAGTGAGTGGGGGCCTTCGACTCGCAGGGCTGACCGAGCCTGAGCGAGAACCTGTTCGCCGGCTGGCCATGAGCGAGCCTGGAGCGCGAGCCTGCGAGCGTTCCAGGCGAGTCGAATGGTGCGGAAGAGGGGACTCGAGCCCGAGGGCCGAGCCGCACAGCGGCGACGGCTGAGGGCCTGAGGCCGCCATTCCGTGCCGAACGAACGAAGTGAGTGATGGTGCGGAAGAGGGGACTCGAACCCCTACGAGATTGCTCCCGCCAGCCCCTCAAGCTGGTGCGTCTGCCAATTCCGCCACTTCCGCAAGTGGTGTTGCCGGTCCTTGCGATGCGCTGCAAGGTCGCGACAGAACCACGAACTATAGCAGGTCCGTGGCGTTGAGGGAAGCGCCTGGGTCGAAACCCGGCGCCGTTACTGCTTCTTGGGCTCGGGCGCCGTGGCCGGTGCCGCTGGTGCCGGCGCGAGCGTCGCGGGCGCGGGTGCGGCCCCTGCGGGCTGCGACGTCGCGGTCCCGGTGGCGGGCGCAGGACTGGTGGTGGCCGTCGGCGCCGCCGGCGCGCTCGGCGCCTTGGTCGCCGGAACCACGGGCGCGGGCGCCGCTCCGGGCACGCCGCTCATCACCGAGCTCGGCCCCCGCGTGCCGACGATGGCCAGACCGAGGGCGCCGAGCATGAAGAGCCCACCGAGGATGGCCGAGGCCTTGGTCAGCACGGTCGCGCCCTGACGGGCGCCGAACGCGGCCTGTCCGCCGCCGCCACCGAAGGCGGAGGCGATGTCACCGCCCTTGCCCTGCTGCAGCAGGACGGCCAGCAGCAACAGCAGGCACACGACGACGTAGAGGGTGACGAGGAGCCAGTACAGCATAACGACTCAGTGTAAATCGGGAAGCGGGAATCGGGAAGCGGGAATCGGGTCGCGGGTCGCGGAACGCGGGAATCGGAGAGCGCAGCCAGGGCTGGCTCTCCGATCCGGAAACGGCCTGGATCACACCGCGGCGGACGCGATGGCGTAGAAGCCCTGGGGATCGAGGCTCGCGCCGCCGACGAGCGCCCCGTCCACGTCCGGCTGCTGCAGGATGGCCCGGGCGTTGTCCGGCTTCACGCTGCCGCCGTAGAGGATCTGGCACTTGTCGGCCGCTTCGGCGCCCACCCAGGCGCGCAGGCGACCGCGGATGTGCGCGTGCGCCTCCTGGGCCTGCTCCGGGGTGGCGTTCCGCCCCGTCCCGATGGCCCACACCGGCTCGTACGCGATCACCATCATGGCGAACTGGTCGGACGAGAGTCCCTCGAGACACGCCTTCAGCTGCGTGTCGAGCACCTCGAACGTGCGGCCCGCCTCGCGCTCCTCGAGGGTCTCGCCGATGCAGGCAATCGGGGCCAGGCCGGCGGCATAGGCGGCGTGGATCTTCCGCGTGACGTCGGCATCGGTGTCGCCGAAGACGCGGCGGCGCTCCGAGTGGCCGAGGATGACCAGCGCGGCGCCGGCCTCCTTGACCATCGGGGCGCTGACGGCGCCCGTGAAGGCGCCGTCCTTCTCCCAGAAGCAGTCCTGCCCGGCCGTGGCGATGCCGGAGTTGCGCAGCGCGTCGGCCACGGCGTGGATGGCCGTGAACGGCGGCGCAATCACCAGTTCCACCGTCGTCAGGTCCTTGGCGAGGGCGCGGAACTCCTTGGCGTAGGCGACAGCGTCGGCCACGCCCTTGAACATCTTCCAGTTACCGGCAACCAGCGGAGAACGCATCCTTGATCCTTGTCGAAGGAAAGAAGAGCAGAAGAGTAGAAGGCAGAGCGGGAAGACGGAAGGGTGGAAGGAAAGAAGAAGGTGAAGGAAGGGACGGAACCGTCGGCCTTCACGGCCCTGGTTCCGTCAAGGCTTTCGTGCTTCTACCTTCCCGCTCTGCCTTCTTTCCTTCTACTCTTCTGCGCTTCTACTCTTTTTCCGGGAGCACCGCGACGCCCGGGAGTGTCCGGCCGCCGAGGAATTCGAGGCTGGCGCCGCCACCGGTCGAGATGTGGCTGATCTTCTCGGTCACGCCGGCCTTGTGGACCGCCGAGATCGAGTCGCCGCCGCCGATGATCGTGATGCCGTCGACGTTGGCCACGGCCTGCGCGACGGTGTTGGTGCCGTTGGCGAAGGCCGGAATCTCGAACACGCCCATCGGGCCGTTCCACACCACCGTCTTCGCCCCCTTGATCAGCTCGGCGTAGCGCGCCGCCGTCTTCGGGCCGATGTCCAGGCCCATGCGGGTGCCGATGGCGGCATCACCCACGGCCAGCGTTTCGAACGGCACGTCGGCCGACAGGGCCTCGGCCACGACGTGATCCTCGGGCAGGGCCAGCGTGAGGCCACGCGCGTCGGCCTGCGCCTTCAGGTCGCGCGCGGTCTCGACCAGATCGGCCTCGACCAGCGACTTGCCGACCTCGAGGCCCGCGGCCTTGAGGAAGGTGTACGCCATGGCGCCGCCGATGACGAGCGCATCGACCTTGGGCAGCAGGTTCTGGATCACCTCGAGCTTGTCGCTGACCTTCGCGCCGCCGAGGACGGCCACGAACGGCCGCTCGGGGTTGGTCAGCGCCTTGCCCATGTAGTTGACCTCGTTGGCCATCAACAGGCCTGCCGCCGCGTCCTTCACGTGGGCGACGATGCCCTCGGTGGAGGCGTGCGCACGGTGCGCCGAGCCGAACGCGTCGTTGACGTACACGTCGCACAGGGCCGCGAGCTGCGCCGCGAAGCCGGGATCGTTGGCTTCCTCCTCCGCGTGGTAGCGGAGGTTCTCGAGCAGCACCACGCCCGGGGCGCCTGCCTTGGCCACGGCCTCGGCCGCGGGGGCGCCGACGCAGTCGCTCGCGAACACGACGGGCTGGCCGAGCAGGGCCGACAGGCGGTCGGCCACTGGCTGCAGCGTGAACTCCGGGTTCGGCTTGCCCTTGGGCCGGCCGAGGTGGGACGCGAGGATCACGGTCGCGCCCTGCTCGAGCGCGTAGCGGATCGTCGGCAGCGACGACTGGATGCGCGTGTCGTCGGTGATGACGCCGTTCTTGATCGGCACGTTGAAGTCGACGCGGATGAACACGCGACGACCCTTCAGGTCGAGGTCGGTGATGGAACGCTTGGCCATGGAAGCTCGCAGGAAGAAATGCAGAGGGGCGGCGGCTTGCGCCAGCCGCCCCTGAGTGTCGAACGATGCGGTGCCCGGTACCCCGTACCCGGCACCCGGTACCCGGGTTGAGTGCCTACAGGCCCTTCGTGGCCATGTAGTTGACCAGATCGACGCAGCGGCTGCTGTAGCCCCACTCGTTGTCGTACCAGCTCAGCACCTTCACGAAGTCGCCGTCCATGACCTTCGTGTACGCCGAGTCGACGATCGAGCTGTTCGGGTTCTTGCGGAAGTCGATCGACACGAGCGGCGCGTCCTCGACCGCAAGGATGCCCTTCAGCGCGCCGGCGGCCGCGGCCTTGAACGCCGCATTGACCTCCTCGGCCGTCGTCTTCTTGCCCACGATCACCGCGAGGTCGACCACCGACACGTTCGGCGTCGGCACGCGCATCGCGAAGCCGTCGAGCTTGCCCTTCACGTGCGGCAGCACCTCGCCCACGGCCTTGGCCGCGCCCGTCGTCGTCGGAATCATCGACATGGCCGCGGCACGCGCCCGGCGCAGGTCCTTGTGCGGCAGGTCGAGCAACTGCTGGTCGTTCGTGTAGCTGTGAATCGTCGTCATCCAGCCCTTGACGATGCCGAACTGCTCGTCGAGCACCTTCACGAACGGCGCGAGGCAGTTCGTCGTGCAGGAGGCGTTGGACACCACCACGTGCTTGGCCGGGTCGTACTGCTCGTGGTTGACGCCCATGACGAAGGTGCCGTCGGGGCCGGTGGCCGGGGCCGTGATGATCACGCGCTTGGCGCCCGCCGCGATGTGCTTGGCCGCATCGTCACGCTTGGTGAAGATGCCCGTGCCCTCGAACACCACCTCGACGCCGAGGTCACCCCAGGGCAGCTGCGCCGGATCACGCTGCGCGAGCACCTGGAACTTGTCGCCGTTGACGCTGATCCAGCCGTCGCCCGACTCCACCGTCGCGTCGAGGTTGCCGAGGATCGAGTCGTACTTGAGCAGGTGCGCCAGCGTCTTGGTGTCCGTCAGGTCGTTGACGGCGACGAAGTCGAGCTGGCCAGAGCCGAGGGCGGCTCGCATGATGTTGCGCCCGATGCGTCCGAAGCCGTTGATGCCAACCTTGATGCCCATGGAGGTTCCTCCTACGCGGTCGCTGACCTGCGGATGATGACGGTCGGTATGAATGGTGTGCCGACGGTGGTCCGGCCTGCATGCCGGACGCCGCCGGGACGGCACAACCGCAGATGGTATCGCGAATGGTTCGCTATACTCCACGCAGCCGCCTCGACCCATGCAGGAACCGGGGGCGGGCAGGACTGCGTGCCATGTATTTCCTCTACAGCCTGCTCGTCGCGTGCGGCCTGGTGGTGTTGGCTCCCTGGCTGGTCCTGCAGGCGTTCCGCCACGGCAAGTACCGGCATCAGTGGCACGAGCGTTTCGGGCGATTGCCAGATTCCTTGGCCGGCAGCGCCGCCCCGACGCTGTGGTTGCACGCCGTGTCGGTGGGGGAGGTGCTGAGCGCGGCGCCCCTGGTTGCGGCCGTGCGACGCGACCATCCCGATTGGCGTGTGGTGGTGTCCACCACCACCCGGACCGGACGCGAGACCGCCGTGGCCCGGCTGCCCGGGATCGTCGGCGTCTTCTACTTCCCCCTCGACTTCGCCTGGGTGGTGCGGCGGGTCCTTCGGCATATCCGCCCCAGTCTGCTCGTGATCGTCGAGACCGAGATCTGGCCCAACGTCGTCCGGCTGTGCCGCGAGGCCGGCGTCGGGGTGTTGCTGGTCAACGCGCGCATCTCCGACCGCAGCTTCCCGCGCTACCGGCTGATCCGCCGGGCGCTGGCCAAGGTGCTCGCGCAGTTCGACCGCCTGTGCGCCCAATCGGCCGCCACCGCGGCCCGGCTCCGGGACCTCGGGGCCCCGACCGACAGGCTCGTGGTGACCGGCAGCCTCAAATTCGACGTCCCCGCCGACGCCCCGGCGGGCGTCTCCGCCGTCGGCGCGCGGCTCGAGGGACGTCCCGTCCTCCTCGCGGCGAGCACGCTCAAGGGCGAGGACGAGATCCTGCTCGAGACCCACGCGCGCCTGCGTGAGACCGCTCCCGACGCCGTGCTCGTACTGGCGCCACGCCATCCTGAACGATTCGAGTCCGTGGCCGCACTGGCCTCGCGGACCGGGCTGCGCGTCGTCCGGCGAACGGCACTTGGGGCAACGCCCGACGCCCCGTTCGATGTGCTCGTGCTGGACACCATCGGCGAACTCGCGGCGCTCTGCGCGCATGCGACGGTGGTGTTCGTCGGCGGGAGCCTGGTGCCCGCCGGCGGGCACAACATCCTCGAGCCGGCCAGGTTCGCGCGCCCGATCGTGGTCGGGCCATCGATGTCCAACTTTGCCGAGATCGCCCGTGTATTCCTCGACGCCGGGGCACTGGTGCAGGCGCCAGACGCCGCGACCGCGCAGCAGGAACTGCTGGCCCTGTTTGCCGACCCCTCCCGTCGCCAGTCGCTGGGCGCCGCCGCGCAAGGGGTGCTCGATCGACATCGCGGTGCGGTCGGCCGGACGATGCGCGAGATCAGCGCCGTGATGGCCGCGCGCGGCCTGGGCGTGGGCGCCGTGGTCGAGGGGGCCCGATGACCGACTCGCCCTGGAGCTTCCGCATGCTGCGGGCCGCGGCGCGCCTCTACGGGCATGGCGCGGGCCTGCGCCGGGAACTGCGCCGGAAGATCCCGATGCGGCTCGCGCGGCCCGTGGTCAGCGTGGGGAACCTCGCCGTCGGCGGTCGCAACAAGACGCCGGTGGTGGCCTCGATCGCCCGGATGCTGCACGGGTGGGGCGAGCGGCCGTCGGTGCTGAGCCGAGGCTACCGTCGCGAGACGCCGACGCGCGACGTGGTCGTCGTGCGCGACGCCGAGCACATGCGCGCCACCCTGGCCGAGAGCGGCGACGAGCCGTTCATGCTGGCGCGCGAGTTGCCCGGCTGCTGTGTCCTCGTGCATCCCAAGCGCGCTCGCGCCGGCGCGTTCGCCGAGGAGACGCTGGGCTGCTCGGTCCATGTGCTGGACGATGGCTTCCAGCACGTGGAACTCGCACGCGACGTGAACCTCGTGCTGCTGACGATCGACGACGTGCTCCATGGCGAGGTGCTGCCGGCCGGCCGCCTGCGTGAGCCGCTGCATGCGCTCGAGTACGCCGACGCGCTGCTCGCGGTGGACGGCAGTGCGTCGCGGCTGCGCATGGCGCTCGGCCGGACGCCCGACGTCCCGATCTTCGAGGCGCGTCGCCATCTCGGCCCGCCGCGGCCCATCTCGGGGACCACGGATTTCTCGCGCCTCCAGGAAGGACCGGTGTTGCTGGTCACGGCGGTGGCCGAGCCGTCGCGGGTGGCCGATGACCTCCGCCGGGCGGGATGGACGCTGGCCGACGTCCTGAGCTTTCCCGATCACCACCGCTACCGCGCGGAGGATGCCGCGCTGATCGACGCCCGCGCAAGGGCGGCCGGTGCCCACGCCGTCATCACCACCGCGAAGGATGCCGTGAAGCTGGAGCGGTACCTCCCGCTCGAGACGCCGGTGGCGGTCGTGCCGCTCGAGGTGGTGATCGAGCCCGTCGACGAGTTCGCGTCCTGGCTGCGCGCGCGTCTCGCGCTGGATCCGGAGGGCGCGTGAGCGACGCCACGTCGGGGCGCCGGCACCGGCTCGAGCAGGCAGCCGTGTCGGGCGTCGCGGCCGTCGTGCGCCGCCTGCCGCAGTCGTTCGCCACCAGGCTCGGACACGGCATCGGCGCCATCGGCTATCGGCTCGACGCGCGTCACCGGCGCATCACGCTCGACAACCTCGCGGCGACCTTTCCCGAACGGTCCGTGGCCGAGCGCACGCGGATCGCCAAGCAGGTGTTCGCGCACTTCGGGCGCAAGCTGATCGAACTGCTGTGGTTCACCGGCCTGCCCGCGGAGCGCCAGCTCGCGCTCGTCGAGTTCGTCGGCGCCGAGCACATCGAGGCGGCGCGCCGTGCCGGCAAGGGCGCGCTGATCGTGACCGGCCATTTCGGCTTCTGGGAACTGCACGCGCTGGCTCACGGCCTCAAGCTCGGCCCGATGGCCGTCGTCGCGCGCGCGCTCGACAACCCGCTGCTCGACCGCACGCTCATCGACCTCCGCAGCAGCACGGGCAACATCGTCATCGACCGCAAGGGCGGGCTGCGGCGCATCATGCGCGCGTTGAACGCCAACCAGGCGGTGGCGGTGCTCATCGACCAGCACATCCTGACGGCAGACGCCGTGAAAGTGGACTTCCTCGGACGGCCCGCGGCCACGACCTCCGCCGTCGCGGTCCTCGCGCTGCGCACGGGGGCGGCCGTGATTCCGGCCTTCTCGCTGCCGCTGAATGACGGGCGCTACCGGCTGATCTACGAGAAGCCGCTCGAACTGCCCTCGAGCGAGTCGCCCGACGCCGTGCGCGACCTGACGCAACGCTGCACGAAGGTGCTCGAGAAGTACGTGCGCGCCCATCCGGAGCGCTGGCTGTGGATGCATCGCCGGTGGCGCGACGATGTCCGCACCACCGAGTCGCCGTCGCTTGCGGTGGACGACGCGGGGGACGCGGAGGCGTGAGCGCGCGGCGGGTGGTCGTCCGCGGCCCCAACTGGCTCGGCGACCTGGTGATGGCCGCGCCGTCGATCCGCGCGATTGCCGACGCCTGGCCCGATGCCGTCGTCGACGTGGCCGTGCCCGCGGGCCTGGCGCCCATCGTCGCCGTGCTCGATCCGCGCGCCGGTGTCGTGCCTCTGGAAGGGCGGACCGGTCCCGGCGCGGTCCGGCGGCATGCCGCGCAGATCGCCGCGGGCGCCTACGATCACGCCATCCTGTTCACCAACTCCTTCGCGTCGGCACTCGCGGTGCAACAGGCTGGTGTGCCCGAGCGCTGGGGCTATCGGCGCGACGCGCGGGGCCTGCTGCTCACCCGCGCCATCCGCCCGCGTGCCGCCCGGAGGATGTCGACGCATCACGCCGATTACTACGCGGCACTGGTCGAGGCGCTGGGGCTGCCGCGTCCCACGCCCGAGTTGCATGCGCTGCTCCCGAGGGCGGCCCGTGACGAGGCCGTCGGACTCCTGCGCGAGGCGGGGTGGGATGGGCAGGCGGCGATCCTCGCCTGCGCGCCCGGCGCGGCCTACGGCGCGGCCAAGCAGTGGCCGCCGCGGCTCGTGGCCGAAGTGGCCGACGCCTGGATCGCGCAGGGCGGGGTGGTGGTCATCGTCGGGGCCGGCGCGGATCGACCGGCATCCGCAGCGGTCCGCGCGGCGCTGGCGGCGCCCGGCCCTGGTGTGATCGACCTCACGGCTCGCACCAGCCTGCTCGCGTTGGCCGGCGTGCTCGGCATCGCGACGCGCGTCCTCGCCAACGACTCGGGCGCCATGCACGTGGCCGCGGCGCTCGGGACGCCGACGGTCTCCGTGTTCGGCCCGACGCGCGAGTGGGCCACAGCGCCGATCGGTCCGCACCGGATCCTCACCCACGAGGTCTGGTGTCGCCCGTGCATGCTGCGCGAGTGCCCGCTCGACCACCGGTGCATGACCGGCGTCTCCGCCGATCGCGTCATCGCCGCGTTGCGCGGCTGACACGGGGAAGAGGCGCGTCGACCTGAAGGTCGACGCCCACGAACCGCAAGGTCGACGCCGGTCAAGCGAGGGGGCGCGGTTCCTGTGTTCGTGGCCGCCGACGTTTACGTCGGCGGGCGGTTCTGCCCCCACAGTTCATCGGCGGTAACTGGCGGGTGCGAGCGCAACCTGAGTTGACGCTCTGGGAGCCCTCTATTCGTGGCCGTCGACGTTCACGTCGGCGGGCGGCCTTGGCATGTCACCTGCAGCGGAGAGCCCCATGGTGGGGCGCCTGCGTGGATGGGACTATCGTTCGCCCGGCGCGTACCTGGTGACCGCATGTACGCATCGAAGACGGCCAATCTTCGGTGAAGTGGTGGGCGAGACCGTGGTGCTCTCGGAACTCGGCCGTGCGGCCGTCGAGGCTTTGGAGACAACAGCCCAACGCCACCACGGTGTGTTGGTCGGGGCTTTCGTGGTCATGCCCGACCACATACATGCCGTGATTGAGATCGGGCTGGATGAGGCGCCGACTGGCTCCCTCTCGCACCTCGTGCGCGAGGTGAAGGCCCGGGTCACGATGGCGGCTCGTGTGGCGGAAGCGGCAGGACCGCAAGAGCCACTCTGGCAGCGTGGGTACCACGATCGAATCATCCGGTCGGATGCGGAGCGTGCAGCGCTCCTTGCCTATATCGCCGAGAATCCCTTGCGATGGACGCTCCGCGAAGCCGCTGGGCGGAGTGCGTCGACCTGAAGGTCGACGCCCACGAACCGGAAGATCGACGCCGACCAAGGGAGGGACCTTGGCTCCTGTTGTTCGTGGCCGCCGACGTTCACGTCGGCGGGCGCGCGACGGGCGTGCTCCCCACGCGCGTCAGCCTGCGTGGGCGCGGGGGGAGGGCGCGGGCATCACGGCGCTGAAGGCGAGCGCGGCCAGCGCGGTGACGCTCGAGCCGATGAACGCGTACCACGTCCACGCGACCGGCGTGGCCATGAAGATGTAGACCAGCACGGCCAGTCCCACGCACATGCCCGCGAGCATGGCGGCGGCACTCACGCGGGTGGTCGCGAAGCCGACGAGGAAGGCGCCCAGCACGGGGCCCGCCGTCAGCGACAGGATCGACAGCCCGGCGTCGAGGACCGACCGGTCCATCCACTGGCAGGCGAGGGCGACGACCAACTGCACGAGGCCCCAGAGGAGCGTGGCGCGGTACGACACGCGCATGATCGTCTGCTCGTCGGCCGTCTCGTTGACGTAGCGCAGGTAGAAGTCGTTGACCGTGGTCGCCGCCATCGCGTTGATGGACGGGGAGAGCGCCGCCGCCACGATGGCCGCGATGATGAAGCCGGCGACGCCGCTCGGCAGCGTGTTGATCACGAACCGCGGCAGGATTTCGTCGGGGCGCCCCAGCACCGGAGCCGGCACCTGCTGGTAGTACGTGAAGAGCATCACGCCGATGATGAGGAACAGCCCGAACTGCAGCAGCACCAGCACGCCGCTCAGCATCAGGCCCCGGCCCGCGTCTCGCGCCGAGGGCGCCGAGAGCAACCGCTGCACCAGGAACTGGTCGGTGCCGTGCGTGGCCAGCGTGAGGGCCACGCCACCCACCAGGCCCGCCCAGAACGTGTAGACCTTCGTGAAGTCGAGGCCGAACTCGAAGACGTGGAACTTGCCGGCGGCGCTGCCGGCCGCGACCACGGCGCCCCAGCCGCCCTCGATGCCGTTCAGCAACGCGAAGAAGATGATCAGCGCCCCGGCCAGGTACACGAACATCTGCACGACGTCGGTCCAGATCACCGCCGCCGACCCGCCGTACATCGTGTAGACGATCATCGCCGTGCCGAGCAGCACGACGGTCCACGGCACCGGGATGCCGGTGACCACGGCGATCACCAGCGCCGTCGTGAACAACCGGATGCCGTCGGCCAGCGATCGCGTGACCAGGAAGATGGCCGCCCCGGCCGATCGCACCAGTGGGCCGAAGCGCCACTCGAGCAACTGGTAGGACGTCATCAGGTCGCCACGGAAGTACGCCGGCAGGAACAGCGCACTGACGATGACCCGGCCGATCACGTAGCCGATCGGCAGCTGCAGGAACGCCATGTTCCCGGTGTAGGCGGCCGCCGGCACCCCGATGAACGTGATGGTGCTCGTCTCGGTGGCGACGATGGTGAAGCAGATGGCCCACCAGGGCACCGAGTGGCCCGTGAGGAAGTAGTCCTTGCTCGACCGCTGGAATCGGGCGAAGTACGTCCCGAACGCCGTCAGGGCCAGGACGTAGCCCGCGATCACTGCGTAATCGAGCCAGTTGAGGACCATCGGCCGGCCAGCGTAACACTCGAATGCCGGGAATGCCGAGGACGGCCGGAAATGCCGTGGAATGGGTTCGGGCGGCATCGCGGCATTCCGGCATCGCGGCATTTCCCGTAACATGCCGTCCAATGTCGTCCCTCGCGCCTGCGGTCTTCCTCGACCGCGACGGCACCCTCATCGAGGAGGCCGGTTACCTGGACAGCCTCGACCGCATCGCGCTGATTCCGTCGGCGGTGGACGCCCTGCGGGTGCTCGCGCGCGCCGGCTTCAGGCTGGTGGTCGTGACCAACCAGAGCGGCATCGCCCTCGGCCTGTTCGACGAGGCGTTCGTGCGCCGCACCCACGACGCGCTCGACGCCCGCCTGCAGGCGGGCGGGGCCCGCATCGACGGCTGGTACTTCTGCCCGCACCATCCCGCGGGCCAGGTGCCCGAACTCACGATGACGTGTGCGTGCCGCAAGCCTGGCCCGGCGTTGCCACGGCAGGCTGCGGCAGACCTGGGCCTCGACCTGTCGCGCTCCTGGATGATCGGCGACCGCTGGGGCGACGTGCAGCTCGCATCGTCAGCCGCGATGGCTGGCGGCCTTCTCGTGCGCACCGGCTACGGCCGCAGCGCGGAGGCCCGTCCAACCTCCGGAGTCACGGCCGCGTGCATCGCCGACGACCTCATGGATGCCGCCGGGTGGATCCTGAGGCAACCGCAATGATCGAACGCCTCCTCGCGGCGCTCGACGCCCTTGCCGGCCGCCGCACCGTCGTCATCGGCGACATCGCCGCCGACGAGTTCCTGTACGGGCGCGTGGCCCGCGTGTCGCGCGAGGCGCCTGTCCTGATCCTCGAGTACGACACCACCGAGATCGTGCCCGGCGGGGCGGGCAATGCCGCCGCCAACGTCGCGGCGCTCGGCGCCAGGGCGAGCCTGTTCGGCGCCGTCGGTCGCGACGAGCAGGGGGCGCGGCTGGTGGAGGCGCTCACGGCCCGTGGCGTGGATGCCCGTGCCGTCGTTCGTATTCCGGGCCTGGTGACCACGACGAAGACGCGCGTGCTCGCCGGCGGCATCCACTCGGCCAAGCAGCAGGTGGTCCGGATCGACCGCAAGGGCGACGTCGCGGCGCCGCGCGCCGTACACGAGGCCTGGGGACGCCGCCTCGATGCCGCGCTCCGTACCTGCGATGCCGTCCTCATCTCCGACTACGGGGGCGGCGTGGTGACCCCCGCGCTGGTCCGGCACGTGCGCCAGGCGCTCCGTGCGCGCAAGGGGCGCCGGGTCCCGGTGCTGGTGGACTCCCGCTACGACCTCGGGCGCTATCGCGGGCTGACCGCGTCGACGCCCAACGAATCCGAGGTCGAGGCCCTGCTCGGCCTCCGCATCGACGACGACCGCAAGGTGCTCGAGCGGGCGGGACGCGCGCTGCTGGAGCAGACGCGGATGGAGGCCGTGCTGATCACGCGCGGCAGCCGCGGCATGGCGCTGTTCGAGCCGGACCGGCCGACCGTCCACGTGCCGATCCACGGCACCGACGAGATCGCCGACGTGACGGGCGCCGGCGACACCGTCATCGCCACCGTCACGCAGGCGCTGGCGGGCGGGGCGTCGATGGAAGAGGCCGCACGGCTGGCCAACGTGGCCGGCGGGCTGGTGGTGATGAAGCGCGGCACCGCGACCGTCACCGTGGCCGAGATCCGGGCCGCGCTCGAGGCCGGCCGATGATCGTGTCGCGCGACGCGCTGCTCTCGCGCATCGAGGAGCACCGCGCGCAGGGGCAGACCGTGGCGCTGGCCAACGGCGTGTTCGACCTGTTGCACGTGGGGCACCTCCGGTACCTGCTGGGCGCGGCCGAGGAAGCCGACATCCTCGTCGTGGCGGTCAACGACGACGCGATCGTGCGGGTACTCAAGGGGCCTGATCGGCCCATCGTGCCGCAGGACGCGCGCGCCGAGCTGATCGACGCGCTGCGCGCCGTCGACTACGTGGTGCTCTTCGGCGATCCCACGGTGGGGCCGCTGCTCGAGGCGCTCCGGCCCGACGTCCACTGCAAGGGCACCGACTACACGGTGGACACCGTGCCCGAACGCGCGATCGTCGCGGCCTACGGCGGCCGCACGGCCATCGTGGGCGACCCCAAGGATCACTCCACCCGCGACATCGTCGCCCGCCTGCAGTGACCTCGTTCCTCCTCGTGCGACTCGGCGCGCTCGGCGACATCGTGCACGCCATGCCGGTGGTGGCGGCGCTGCGCGCGGCCCATCCCGC
>NZ_JBIINP010000130.1:0-11864 GCF_044337415.1 Luteitalea sp. | reverse complement strand
GCGAGCTGCTGCTGCTTCTGCTGGCGCAGCGCCTGGGCGATGCGGTCGCTCACCTCGGCCAGCGGCACGGTACGGGCCGGACGGTGCTCGGCGGCCTTGATGATGTGGTAGCCGAACTCCGACTCCACCAGGCCGCTCACTTCACCGGCCTTGAGGGCGAACGCGGCGTCCTCGAACGGCTTGACCATCTGGCCGCGCGGGAAGAACCCGAGGTCGCCGCCGGCCTGGGCGCTGCCGTCGTTGGAGTACTGCTTGGCAAGCGCGGCGAAGTCGGCGCCGCCCTTGATCTGCGTGAGCAGCCCCTCGGCCTTCGTCTTGGCCGCGGCCTTGGCCTCCGGCGTGTCGGCCTTGAGCAGGATGTGGCTGGCGCGCATGGATTCGGGCTGCATGAAGAACTGCGGGTTCTTCTTGTAGAAGTCGGCGATGTCGGCCTCGGTCACCGCCGCCTTGGGCTCGACCTCGGAGGTCAGGAGCTTGTCCACGGCCAGCCGCTGTCGCGCCTCGGCGCGCAGGTCGGCCTCGGTCATCTTGCGCGACGCGAGCGCCTTGGCAAAGGCCTCGGCGTTGGGCGCCTGCTTCTTCATCTCGTCGATGCCGGCGTTGACCTCGGCGTCGGTCGCCTTGATGTTGCGCGCGGCGGCCTCCTGCTCGAGCAGGCGCATCTCGACGAGCTGATCGAGGATGCCCCGGTAGATCTCGCTGCGCCGCTCGGCGGGCACCTGCTGCCCGGCGTTGGCCTCGAGGTTCCGGATGGCCTTCTCGAGATCGGCGGCCGGGATGTCGGCGCCATTGACGCGGGCGATCACCGTCGGCAACTGTGCCGGGACCGGCTTGACCGGCGCCGGCGGCGGCTGGCCCGGTTGACCCGGCTGACCGGCAGGGGCACCGGGAGCGGCGGCCGGCTGGCCGGCGGCCTCGGTCGGCGCCTGGTTGGCGGCGGCCTTGGATTCGGTGCGATTGCAGGCGATGCCCAGGGAGAGGGCGAGGAGGACGGGAACGACGTACTTCAAAGGGCAACCTCGAGGAAAGACGGACGAACCAGTATACGGGAGTCGGCAGTCGGGAGTCGGCAGTCGGCAGTCACTGGCGCGGAGTCGGCAGTCAGAAGCGCGGAGTCGGCCGTCGGCAGTGAGGCGGGCGTCAGCGGCGTACCGGCATGGCGGTCGTCGAGTCAGGGCACCGGCGATGCTTGTGGCTGAGACGACGGCACGGGCACGGCGGTCGGCATCTGGAGGAGCTGCGGCCCCGTGAGGCTGCCGCCCGGCACGCCGAGATGGGTGTAGCAGAGGGTCTGCGGCTCGGTCCCGACCAGGAAGGCCTCGTTGAACGGCTTGTCGCAGAACGGGCCGGCGCGGCCGCCCGTCTCCTTGTCGATTTCGACGAACGTGATGCCGTCGGGCACGGCGAAGGCTCGGTTGGGGTGGCCGGCGAGCGCGCGCTTCATGAAAGCCGTCCAGATCGGCAGGGCCGCCTGCGAGCCACTCAGGCCGACCGGCGTGTTGTCGTCGAGGCCCACCCAGACCACCGTCAGGAGTTCCGGCGTGAACCCGACGAACCAGGCGTCGCGCAGGTCGTTGGTGGTGCCGCTCTTGCCCGCCGCATCGAGGGCGAAGCCGGCGGCGCGGGCACCGGCGCCCGTCCCCTCGTTGAGGACGCTGCGCATCATGTTGGTGACGAGGAAGGTCGGCGCTGGCTGTGCGACGTGCCGGGGACGACCGGGCTCGGGCGTGGCCGAGGGCGAGCCGTCGACCTCGAGACGGGCGATGGCCCGCAGCGGGCGCACCTCACCCAGGTTCGGGAACAGGGTGTAGGCCTCGGCCATGTCGAGGGGCGTGGCCTCGAAGACGCCGAGGGCAATGGAGGGGTAGGCGCGGGCGGTGAACCCGGGCTTGATGCTGCGCCACAGCGAGGCGATGGTCTGGTACCCGGCCAGCTCGGCCATCTGGATGGTGGCGAGATTGCGGGAGCGGGCGAGGGCCCGGCGGGCCGTCACCAGGCCGTCGTTGGCGCCGTCGTAGTTGTGCGGCGCCCACTCCTGGCCGTTGACCAGGAACGTCGCGGGTTCATCGGACAGCACCGTGGCCGGCGTGAGGTCGGTGCGCCCCTCGCGCAGGGCCATGTCGTAGGCCGCGAGGAAGACGAACGGCTTGAAGGTGGATCCCGGCTGTCGCTTGGCCGTCGTCGCGCGGTTGTACTGTGACCGCTGGTAGGACCGCCCGCCGACCATCGCCAGGATTTCCCCGGTGCGGGGATCGACGGCGACCAGCGCTGCCTGGAGCGGCCCGCGCGACTGGCCCTTCCTGGCAAACCGCGACTCGATGTTGGCCACGCCCGTGCTCACCACGTCCTGGGCGACCCGCTGCAGGTGCAGGTCGAGCGTCGTGTGCACCTCGATGCGCGTGGCCGAGGCCCGCAACTCGACCCGTTCGCCGATCAGTTGCGCGACGTGGTCGACGAAGTAGGGCGCCTCGGCATCGACCGTGCCGGCGGCCGTCACCAGCGGTGTCGCGATCGCCGCGTCGGCCTCGGCGCGGCTCACGTACCCGGCGTCGGCCATCGCGCGCAGGACCACGTCGCGGCGATCCCGCGCCCGCGCCGTGTGCCGCGTCGGCGAGTAGGCGGCAGGCGACTGGATGATCCCTGCCAGCATCGCGGCCTCGGCCAGCGTCACGTTGGTGACGTCCTTGCCGAAGAACAGGTGGGCGCCCTCGGCCATGCCGTGCACCGAGAAGGAGCCGCGCTGCCCGAGGTAGACGTCGTTCAGGTACAGCTCGAGGATCTGGTCCTTGGTGAGGCGCCGCTCGAGCACGAGCGACATCACCTGCTCGCGGATCTTGCGCGTGTACGTCTTCTCGGGCGTCAGGAACGAGTTCTTGACCAACTGCTGGGTGAGCGTGCTGCCGCCCACCAGGTACGGCTTGTCGCCGCGCACGTTGGTCACCACGGCGCCGATGGTGCGGATCAGGTCGACGCCGGGATGCGAGTAGAAGCGCCGGTCCTCGATGGCCAGCACGGCCTGCACCACGGTCTTGGGAAGTTGGAGCAGCGGCACCTGTCGCTGGCGCCCGCGCCCGCCCGGAGCCACGGCGGTGAGCAGCGGGGCCTCGAGTTCCACCGACGCGACCTCACCGCTGCGTGCGAGCACGAGCGCGCCGACCTGGTTGGCCTTGCCCGACGCGTCCGGCGTCAGCGTGACGCGCACGATCTGGCCTTCGGCCGTGCCCCCCCGCGGCACGAGGCGGACCTCGCTGCCGGCCACGTCGAACTCGCCGGGTTCGATGGCGCGTTCGCGGCGTGTGTAGCCCAGGTCGTCGAGTCGCTCGTCGAGTTCCTGCGCGCTCAGCGCCTGGCCGCGCCGGAGCACGAACGGACGGGCATAGACCCGTGGCGCGACGCGGTCGTGGAGGCCGGAGAGGCGCGCGTCGACCTCGATCGCGACGCTGCGGTAGAGGAAGACGAAGATGCCCGTCAGCACCAGCAACGGGCCGAGCAGCACCGCCACGAGGACGCGGGGCCAGCGCCGCCGCCGTCGGCGTCGGGTCAGAGTTGCAGCAGCCAATGCTTGCCGCCCTCGGTGGGCAGGCACTCGTACAGCCGGGGCACGAGCGCGGGGCCGAAGCGGTTCATGAACCAGGCCAGGCAGACCACGCGCTCCTGCGGATGTCCTCCGGGGAACGCCAGGTGCTGGGCGTGCGCGAACTGCCGGCGCAGGGTGTCGTGCCGACGCTTGGCAGCCGTGATGACCTTCGTGTGCAGCGCGCGCACCTCGTGCCCGAGGCGACCGTGCGACGACTTCACGGCGCCGTCCAGGGTGGGGTCGAGCGCGGGCACTTCGGCCGCGAGCACCGCGATGCGTTCGTCGACGGCACGGGCGAGATCCTGGAGGGCCTGCTCGAGCGACGGCGGCAACTGGGCTTCGAGCCACTGGTTCAGCACGTGCTCGTCCTGGGCCTGCAGCGACTTGAGTTCCAGCGATGTGCGGGCGAGGAAGCGCAGCGCCGCCGAGTCGAGCACCGTGCCGGTCGCACGGGGGACGATCAGCGGCATGGGCGTCTCGTGGAACGCGTAGACGTCCTTGAGTTGCCCGAGGTAGGCCAGCTCGGAGGGGCCCGCCACGTACGCGATGGTCGGCAGCAGCGTGTCCTGCACGACCGCCCGCAGCAGGACGTTCGGACTGAATCGTTCGGGATGCGCGGCGGCGTCCTGGCGCAGGGTGTCGGCATCGACGGCCGCATCGCCGACGAAGAACTGCCCGTCGCGGTACTTGATGGGGATGCGTCCCTCGGCCATCGAGAAGAGGGCCGTGGCGTCGGGCTGCGCGAGGACCTGGGCGTGGTAGCCCGCGGCGACGAGCGCCTGGCCCGCCTCGGTGGCGAGCTGGCGGGTGTGTCCCGGCGTGGCCAGCACGCGCTGGAAGATGGCGCTGGCCAGCGGCTTGGCCGCCGGGTCACTGCCGTCGAAGACGATGACGCCCAGGGGGCCGAGGAGCTGATCGAGCAGGTGCCCGAACGCGTCCGCCATGCCCATCCCGGGCACGTAACAGCGCCGCAGGTGCGCAATCGTTTCGTCGGTGAACTCGGTGCGCGGCAGCAGCACCTCGAGTTCGGCCAGCACGCGCGTGATGTCGTCGGTGAGGCGCACGCGGCCCACCGGCACGTGCCCGTCGCCCTCGATGCCGCTCACCGTGAGCTTGTGCGGCTGCAGGTCGGCGTCGAGCACCCAGGCCGAGGCGACCTCCTCCCAGTCGTGGTCCTCGGCGTGGTTCCAGAACACCGTCACGCACGGCACGCCGAACTGCGCCTCGATGTCGGCGGCGAGCCGGGCGGCCGTGATCCCCTTCATCAGGGTGTACAGCGGCCCGCCGAACAGGCCGGCCTGCTGGCCCGTGACGATGGCGACCGTCTGCGGGTCGGCGAGCTTGCGTGCCGCCGCGCGTGCCTGCTCCGGGGCCTCGCGCTCGGCCAGTTGCCGCTCGAGCACGGCCACCATGCGGTCACGCTGCCGCGGATGGGCCTGCGCCCGCGCGATGGCTGCCCGCCACGCCTCGGGCGTGGCCGGGTCGCCGGCGTAGAACGCGGCGAGCGCGTCGTGACGGTAGGTGTAGTCCAGGCTCAGGCGGGATCCCGACCACTGGCGCAGGTCGATGCCCTGAGGCTGAACGGCCTGCGTGGTCGAGTCTGGGAGCACAGGGGGTCCACTGTCGCAAAGGGCCTCACGGGTGTCAAGGCGCGTCGAGCCGCCTGGCGACGCGCCCTTGCTATAATGCCCGCTCGTCTGCCCGCGCGAGCCTCGCGCAGGAGAGTCCCTGCCCTGACCCACGATCCCTCGTCCCTCTTCCAGCCGCCCGAGGAAGTCGGACCCTTTCGCGTCCGACGCGTTCTGGCGTCTGGGACGCTGGGGCCGCGCCTGCTCGTCGAGGACGAGCGTGGACGCCTGCAGGTCCTCAAGCTGATCACCGAGGTGGCCGGCGACGGCCCCGTGCTGGCCGAGCATCTGGAGCGGGTCCGGCTGGCGCTGCCCCAGCATCCGGCGCTGTTGCCCCTGACCGAGGTCGGTCTCAGCGACGAGGGCGTGTACCTCGCCTCGCCGGTGGTCACCGCGCCGACGGTCGAGGGGCGCTTGCGCGGCGGGCGACAGAGCCTCGAGGCGACGCTGCCGTGGCTGCGGCCCATCACCGCCGGCATGCAGGCCGCGCACGACGCGGGTGTCTGGCACGGCGCGATTCATCCACGCGACGTCCTGGTCACCGACGATGGCGGCATGTTGACCGGCGTGGGCCTGGCGCCCGTGCTCGAATCGCTGGACATGCAGGCCCCGGTGCGCGTGCCGTTCACCGCCCCGGAGCGCGCCTCGGGGCGGCCCTGGGACGCGCGCGCCGACCAGTACTCCCTGGCGATGCTCGCGCTCGACGCCCTGTCGGGGCGGCGCCTCATCGCCGGCACGATCCCGGCCTTCGACCGCTGGACGCTCGCCGAGACGCCCACCGAGGACGCCCGACTGCACGAGGTGTTCGTGCGCGCCCTGCATCCTGATCCCGACCAGCGGTTCCCCTCGGTCGAGGCGTGGCTGACGGCGCTGGCTGGAGACGAGCCGACCGCCGAAGCGGCCGGCGCCCTGTCGCGATTCGCGCGCGAAGGCGTGATCCTCGCCGCCCCTGCCGGCGAGGCGCCCCGCGAGATCGCCGTCCAGCCGATCGAGGACCCCGAAGGCGTGGCCCTGTCGCTGTTCCCTGAGGAAGAGGGCGCGCCGACTCCCTCGGCGACCCCAGGGGGGACGGCCGCGGCGGTCGACGACGAGGAAGTCGAGCAGGAGTGGCTGGTCGCCGACGTCCCGAGCGACGCCCACGACCACGACCCACTGGTGTTGCGCACCCCTGACGAGCATGTGGGCGCGTCGGCCTCCGGGGCGTCGTCGCCCGTGTGGCGCCTCGACGACCACGACGCACCGGGTGCGACCGACGCGTGGACGCCCGACGCACAGGAGTCGCCCTCGCGCCGGGCCTGGCTGCTGCTCGCGGTCCTGCTTGCCGTCGCAGCAGCGGGGTATGGCACGTGGCGCAGCCTGCAGGCACCCGGGCCGGGTACCCAGGCGTCAACGTCGTCTCCCGTCGAGCCCGAGCCCGTCTCGCCGTCGGCCGACCCGTCGGGCCCGCCGCAGGGCTTGCCAGCCGAGCGTCAGCCGCAGGCGGCCCCGGCCCCCGTGCCGCCGGCGGCGGTCGTGCCGCAGGCCCCGGTGACGCCCAGGGTGGTGCCGCCTCGTCAGGCGCCGCCGGCGGCAACCGCCGAGCCCGCGCCTGCCCCGCCGCAGCCGCCCACCGTCGCGACCGGCCGGGTGCTCATCCGCTCGTCTCCGTCGGCGGAGGTCCGGGTCAACGGGGCCGTTCGCGGCGAGACGCCGGTGGTGCTGCGCGACCTGCCGCTCGGCCCGTACACCGTGACGATCAGCCGACCCGGGTTCGTGCCGGTGGAACGGCAGGTGGTGCTGGCCGCCGCACAACCGGTGGCCTCCATGAGCATCGACCTCGTCCGACAGGACGCCGCGGCACCGACGGTCCAGCCCGCGCGCCCCGTGCCGGCGCCGGCGCGCCCGCCCGCGCCTGCCGCGCCGACGGCGCAGGCGGCGCCGCCAGAACAGGGCGAGGCCGACGCGCCCCGCACGGGCGGCATCTTCGTGGTCTCGACGCCGGCGCAGGCGCGCCTGACAATCGACGGCCAGTACTACGGCAGCACGCCCGCGTCGGTCCCCGGGCTGTCACAGGGCGCGCACACGGTTCGCGTGGAAGCGCCGGGATTCAAGCCCTGGGAGGGACGCGTCGCCGTGATTGCAGGCACGCGCGTCCGGGTACAGGCCACGTTGCAGCAGGAACAGGAATGAAAGCGCTACTCGCACTCGAGAACGGCCAGGTCTTCGAAGGCGTGGCCGCCGGCGCCACGGGAGAGACCAGTGGCGAAGTCGTCTTCAACACGAGCCTGACGGGGTACCAGGAGGTCCTGACCGACCCCTCGTACGCGGGCCAGATCGTGACGATGACGGCACCGCTCATCGGCAACTACGGCGTGTCGCCCGAGGACGTCGAGTCGCGCGGGCCGCAGGTCGCCGGGTTCGTCATGCGCGAGGAATCGCGCGTGGCGAGCAACTGGCGCTCCGAGTCCACGCTGAAGGAGTACCTCACCCGCAACGGCATCGTCGCGATCTCGGACATCGACACGCGGGCGCTGACGCGGCTGCTGCGGTCCTCGGGCGTGATGCGGGGCGTGATCGCGACCGGCGCCACCGTCCGCGGTGAGGACCTCGTGGAGAAGGCGCGCGCGGCGCGCCAGATGGCCGGGGCCGACCTCGTGAAGGACGTGACGTGCAAGGCGCCGTTCGACTGGGCGCCGACCGAGGAACCGGGCGCGACCGTCGGCCGCGACCTGATCCTCGAACCGGGGCGTCGCGCAGGTCGGCGACTGAAGGTGGCCGCCTACGACCTGGGCATGAAGTACAACATCCTGCGCCGGTTCGCCGAGCACGGCATCGACGTCCGGGTCTATCCGGCCACGACGCCGGCGGCCGACCTGATGAAGGACCACCCGGATGGCGTCTTCTTCAGCAACGGGCCGGGCGACCCGGCGGCGCTGCCCTATGTGGTGGCGAACGCCACGGCACTGGCCAGCGCGGACGTGCCGATCTTCGGCATCTGCCTCGGGCACCAGATCCTCGCGCAGGCGCTCGGCGCCCGGACGTTCAAGCTGAAGTTCGGGCACCGCGGCACCAACCACCCGGTGAAGCACCTGGCCAGCGGCGCGGTCGAGATCACCTCGCAGAACCACGGGTTCGCCGTCGACCCGGAGTCTATCCCGGCCGACGTCGAAGTGACCCACGTGAACCTCTACGACCACACGGTCGAGGGCCTGAAGCACCGCACGCGGCCGATCTTCTGCGTGCAGTACCACCCCGAAGCGGCGCCGGGGCCTCACGACGCCGATTACCTGTTCCGCGAGTTCCTCGACGCCATGGAGGCGCGCGCCTAGATGCCCCGCCGTACCGACATCTCCCGCGTGCTCGTCATCGGATCCGGCCCGATCGTCATCGGCCAGGCCTGCGAGTTCGACTATTCCGGCACCCAGGCGTGCAAGGCCCTGCGCAGCGAGGGGCTCGAGGTCGTCCTGATCAACAGCAACCCGGCGACGATCATGACCGACCCGGAGCTGGCCGACCGCACCTACGTCGAGCCGCTCACCGTCGAGATGGTCGAGCAGGTGATCATCCGCGAGAAGCCCGACGCGCTGCTGCCTACCGTGGGCGGGCAGACGGCGCTCAACCTCGCGGTGGCGCTGGCCAAGGCCGGCATCCTCGAGAAGTACGGCGTCAAGCTGATCGGCGCGCAGATCGACGCCATCGAGCTGGCCGAGGACCGGCTGAAGTTCAAGGACGCCATGAAGGAGATCGGCATCCCGGTGCCGATCTCGGCCGTCGTGCACACGCTCGAGCAGGCGCTGGACTGCATCGAGCAGGTCGGCTTCCCGGCGATCATCCGCCCGTCGTTCACGATGGGCGGCGTCGGCGGCGGCATCGCCTACAACCTCGAGGAGTACCGCGAGATCTGCGAGCGCGGCATCAGCCTCAGCCCGGTCCACGAGATCCTCGTCGAGCAGTCGGTGATCGGCTGGAAGGAGTACGAGCTCGAGGTGATGCGCGACCACGCGGACAACTTCGTGGTCATCTGCTCCATCGAGAACGTCGACGCGATGGGCGTCCACACGGGCGACTCCATCACGGTCGCCCCGTCGATCACCCTGTCGGACCGCGAGTACCACCGCCTGCGCGATGCGGCGCGGCGAATCATCCGTCGCGTCGGCGTCGAGACCGGCGGCAGCAACATCCAGTTCGCCGTCAACCCCGCCAACGGCGACTACATCGTCATCGAGATGAACCCGCGCGTGTCGCGCAGCTCGGCGCTCGCGTCGAAGGCCACCGGGTTCCCCATCGCCAAGATCGCCGCCAAGCTGGCGCTCGGCTACACGCTCGACGAGATCCCCAACGACATCACGCGCGTCACGCCGGCCTCCTTCGAGCCGACGATCGACTACATCGTGTGCAAGATCCCGCGCTGGGCGTTCGAGAAGTTCCCGACGGCCGACGCGACCCTCACCACGCAGATGAAGTCGGTGGGCGAGGCGATGGCCATCGGCCGCACCTTCAAGGAGGCCTTCCTCAAGGGCATCCGCTCCCTCGAGCTCGCCAGCAGCGGCGCGTCGCTCTTCGGGCAGCCGGTCGACGATGACGAGGAGAAGGTGGAGGCGCTGCGCCGGGCGCTGGTGATCCCGAACGACCGCCGGATGTGGGCCATCTTCCGCGCCCTGGAGCGCGGCTGGACGGTGGCCCAGGTCCACGAGCTGACGCACATCGACCCGTGGTTCCTCGAGCAGTTCCAGGAGCTGGTCGACCTCGGCAAGATGGCCCGCGACATCGGCCTGCGCAACATGTCCGAGGACCTGCTGCGGACGCTCAAGCGCAACGGCTTCGGCGACCGCGACATCGCCCGCCTGTGCGACGTCAACGAGGGCGCCGTGCGCGAGAAGCGCGAGGAACTCGGGCTGCGCAACGCCTACAAGCGCATCGACACGTGCGCGGCCGAGTTCGAGTCGTTCACGCCGTACCTCTACGGCACCTTCGAGCGCGAGTGCGAGGCCGACCCGACGCCGCGGGACAAGGTGGTGATCCTCGGCAGCGGCCCCAACCGCATCGGCCAGGGCATCGAGTTCGACTACTGCTGCTGCCATGCCGCCTTCGCGGCCCGCGACGAGGGCTACGAGACGGTGATGGTCAACTGCAACCCGGAGACGGTGTCGACCGACTACGACACGGTGGACCGCCTGTACTTCGAGCCGCTGACGCTCGAGGACGTGCTTGCCGTCATCGAGCGCGAGAAGTCGGCCGGCGGCGAGGTGTCGTGCGTCGTGCAGTTCGGCGGCCAGACGCCGCTGAAGCTGGCGCTCGCCCTGCAGGAGGCCGGCGTGAAGATCATCGGCACGTCGCCCGACTCCATCGACCTGGCCGAGGACCGCGAGCGCTTCTCGCAACTCCTCTGGGATCTCGGCATCCCGCAGCCGGCCAACGGCATGGCCGCGAGCCGCGACGAGGCGCGCGAGGTGGCCGCGCGCATCGGCTATCCGGTGGTCGTGCGCCCGTCCTACGTGCTCGGCGGCCGCGCGATGGCCATCGTGTACGACGCCGGCACGCTCGACAACTACATGGCCAACGCCGTGGACGTGTCGCCGGAGAAGCCGATCCTCATCGACCGCTTCCTCGAGGATGCCTTCGAACTCGACGTCGACGCGGTCGCCGACGGCCAGGGCGGCGTCATCATCGGCGGGGTGATGGAGCACATCGAGGAGGCCGGCATCCACTCGGGCGACAGCTCCTGCGTGGTGCCCACGTACCTGGTCGCCGAGAAGCACCTCGAGACGATCAAGGACTACACGCGCCGGATTGCCCGCGCGCTGAACGTCATCGGCCTCATGAACGCGCAGTTCGCCATCAAGGACGACACGGTCTACGTCCTCGAGGTGAACCCGCGTGCGTCGCGCACCGTGCCGTACCTCTCCAAGGCCACCGGCGTGCCGCTGGCCAAGATCGCGGCCAAGGTGATGACGGGCAAGTCGCTGGCCGACCTCGGCCTGGTGCAGGACCTCGGCGTCACGGGCGTGTTCGTGAAGACGCCGGTGTTCCCGTTCGTCCGCTTCCCTGGTGTCGACACGATTCTCGGCCCCGAGATGAAGAGCACCGGCGAGGTGATGGGGGGCGCCGCGACCTTCGGCACCGCCTTCGCCAAGGCGCAGATCGCGGCCGGCCAGAAGCTGCCGCTCGACGGCGCGGCGTTCATCAGCGTCAACAACGACGACAAGGCCAACGTGGTGCCGATCGCCCGCGACCTGGCGGGTCTCGGCTTCAAGCTGGTGGCCACGCGCGGCACCGCGGCGTACCTGCGGGCGCACGGGCTCGAGGTCGAGGTGGTCTACAAGATCAACGAGGGGCGTCCGCACGTTGGCGATCGCATCGTCAACAAGCAGATCCACCTCGTGCTGAACACGCCGCTCGGCCGCGAGTCGTTCTTCGACGATCGCAGCGTGCGACGCGTCGCGATGATGCAGGGCGTGCCGTGCATCACCACGCTCACCGGCGGTGCGGCCACCGTGAGCGCGATCCGGGCGCTGCGCGAGCAGGGCCTCGATGTCCGGTCGCTGCAGGAGTACCACGGCACGGTCACGGCCCCCGCCTGACACGGCGGGACCCGCCGGGCACGACCACGAGGCGCCTTCGCACGGAGGCGCCTCGTTTGCGTTTGTGGGTATCGGGTATCGGGTATCGGGTATCGGGTA